>JALHRF010000038.1 GCA_022841545.1 Bauldia sp.
CGACGGGCTTGGCGGCGGCAACCGGCTTGGCCGGCGCGGCCGCCGGCTTCTTGGCGGGAGCGGTCTTCGCCGGAGACGGCTTCGCAGCGGCGGCCTTGGCGGGCGCCTTCGCTGCCTTGGCGACGGGTTTCGCTGCCGGCGCCTTGCGCGCGGCGGCCGCCTTCTGGGTGGCGGGCTGCGCGCGCTTGACGGGCACGGCGGTCTTTCCGGCCTTCTGGGCCGTGGGCTTCTTGGCTTTGGGCTTGGTCATCACGAACCTTTTATGTGCCTTCCTGCACGGCACCGGGCGCGGACCTGGCTCCACTTCACAGCGCAACAGCCCGCCCGGCCCGGAAGCGCCGGTCCTGTATGGGTTTTCGACTGGGGCGGTCTTGTGCCTGGAAGGGCGGTGGCTTCGCGCAAAAGCGCCTGATTACTCCAACTACTTGGAGAATATAGCACAAAAACAGGAAATTTCAATGGTTTACCGCGCCCACGGTAAACCATTCCAGCCATCGGGCCGTCCGATCAAGCCACTTCGCCGCCTTGACGGTGCGCGAGTGGGCTGCCGGCTGCGACTTCTAGTCGCCCTCTCCCGGCTCCGGGGAGAAGTACAGGTCGAACTTGCCCGGCTTTCCCTCGAACGCCTTGGCGTCGGGGGGCGGATCGCGCTTCACGGTGATGTTGGGCCACTTCGAGGCATACTCGGCATTGACCTGCAGCCACTTCTCAAGTCCCGGTTCGGTGTCCGGTTTGATCGCGTCGACAGGGCATTCCGGTTCGCAGACCCCACAGTCGATGCATTCGTCGGGGTGAATGACGAGCATGTTCTCGCCTTCGTAGAAGCAGTCGACCGGACAAACCTCGACGCAGTCCATGAACTTGCAGCGGATGCAGTTGTCGTTGACGACGTAGGTCACTTCTTCTTGCCCTCGAACGCGAGCCGAACCTGGGGAGCCGCGACGGTCCGGATTTGCGCTGATTGCGTATCCGGTTTGCCTGAGGGGCGCAAGAAACGGACGTTTCGCTTCGCGTCTCCTGCCGGCCCGGCTATTCCGGTCCGTCACCGCCTGAGGAAAAATCATCGCCCGGCCCGCCTGGCCTGAACGCGTCAAGCTGCCGTCGGTCGCGCTTGGTCGGTCGCGGACCTGCCCGTGGCGCCGGTGGCTCTGCCTCGGCCGGCGGCGGAGACAGGTCATCGTAGAGGAGACGCGCTTCCGAGGCGGGCCCGCGGCGCTCGCCGAGGTGCAGGACCCTGAGCACCCGCACGCCCGAATCGAGCGCCACCGTCAGAACGTCTCCGGTCTTCAGGGCGCGGCTCGCGCTCTGGTTTTTCTCGCTGTTCACCCTGACGCGGCCCGAAACGGCCAGGCCCTGCGCCGCCGTTCTGGTCTTGGCCAGACGGGCATACCAGAGCCACTTGTCGATGCGCCGGCGATCCTGCGCGATCACGCCGGCCGGTCCCTACCCGTCGCGCTTCTGCGCTTCGAGCTGGGCTTTCAGCGCGGCCAGGGCGGCGAACGGCGAAAGCGGGTCCGCCTGCTTCTGGCGTTCCGGGCGCTCCTGTCGCTCGGGCCGTTCCTGCCGCTCGGGCCGTGGCGGACGATCCTGGCCGTCCCGCCGCTGACCGTGGCGCGGCGGCCGACCCTTCTGGTTGCCATCCTGCCGGTCGGCGCGTCGCGTATCATTCCGCCGATCATGCCGCGGCGGACGCGGCTCCCCGGCTTCCGCCGGGGTCGGCAGCCGATCAGGTCGCGCCTCCCCGGTCGGCCGCGCGTCTCCGGCCGGCCGCGGCCGGCCGCGGTTGCGCTGGTCGGGCCGGCGGCCGGGCCGATGAGGCCGCCAAATCTCGATGAAGGCGGGTTCGGCCGCTGATTCGACCGCCGCAATCGCCTCCGCGGTCGCGATGTCGCCGTCCACCGGCGCGGATGGGGCAGCGCCGGCTTCCGCCGCCGTTTCCGGGGCGACGACGATTGCGGCCTCGCCGCCGATGCCGCTGGCTGCGGGCGACGCATCCACGGGCGGCCCTTCGGCCTCGTCCGATGCGGGCGCTTCGATCTCGGCCTCGACGGCCTCCATCGTGATCTCCGCAGCTTCGACGACATCCACCGCCTCTCCGGCAGGGTCGGCATCGTTCCCTTCGGCCGGTCCGGCGATGTCTCCTGTCGCCGGCGCATCGCCAGCCTCCGCCGGCTCCGCCATCGCGGCCAGAGTCGGAGCGGACGCATCGACGGTTTCGACGGCCGCCTGCGGCGGCGGCGCCGGTCTGCGGTCCATGCGGTACCCGAGCGCGCGGAGCACCGAGGCGAAGTCCTCCCCGGAGCAGCCGAGCAGCGAGGTCATGGTGACGGTGACGCGGAAGCCGTGACCGTCCACGGCGCCATCGGGCGGGTTCGGCGCCGCAGGTGTCGGCCGCCATGCGATCAGCGGGCGAATGCAATCCGCAAGACGCTCGATGATGTCGACCCTGACCGCCATGTTGCCGGCGACCCTGTACCCGACGACCCGGTAGAGCGGACGGGGAATGGCCGGATCGAACTTGACGCTGGTGCGGCCGGAGGAGGCGATCCTGGTGAGGTCAGCCGCCTGGTCGAGTCCGCCATGCTTGACCGACCAGAGCACGGCAAGGAGCGCACCGGGTCCGGGCTTGAGCAGCGCCGGAACGTAGATGTGATGCGCCCCGAAACGCACGCCGAGGGCGCGCATCCCGGCCCGCGATTCCTGGTCGAGGCCGCGCACTTCCTCGGCGATCTCGGCGCGGTCGACCACCCCGAGATTCTCGACCAGCCGAAACGCGATGCCCCGCGCCGCCGGCGAGAGCGATTCCGCTCCGCCGAGGTCGACGAGCGGCTTGAGCAGGGTCTCGACCCGGCTGGCGAGCCAGAGATCGATCCGGGCCTGCACGCGCTCGCGCGGGCCGCTGGCGAGCGCATCGTCGGCAAGCAGGATGAAGCGCGGCTTGAGCACGCTGTCGCCGTCGGCGATCCGGGCGATGACCGCGCCCCGCCAGCGCAGCGTGCCATCGGAGGCGAGCACGAAGTCGCCGTTCGGCGAGGTCGCGACCTTCTCGGCCCGTTCCGCGATCTCCCCGGCAAGCGCCTTGGCCGCCGCGGCGCGAAGCGCCTTGATGTCCGTTCCGTCGGCGGTCGCGTCCGCCTCGAACCGGAACCCGGCCAGCCGGCCGACATGCTGCCCCTCGACCAGGACGTCGCCGGCCGTCGTTATTTCCGCCTCGAGCATCGCCTTCTCTTTCAACCGCCGCATCAGCACGCTGGTGCGGCGGTCGACGAACCGCGCCGTCAGCCGCTCATGCAGCGCATCGGAAAGACGATCCTCTACCCCGCGCGCGCGTTCCTGCCAATGCAGAGGATCGTCGAGCCAGTTCGGCCGGTTGGCGACGAAGGTCCAGGTGCGGATATGGGCGATGCGGTTGGAAAGGGTGTCGATATCGCCTTCGGCCCGGTCGGCGTAGGTTATCTGCCGGTCGAGCCAGTCGTCGGAGATCCGTCCGTCGCGGGCGAGGAAGGTGAAGAGCGTCGTCACCAGTTCGGCATGGTTGGCCGGCGCGATCTTGCGGTAGTCGGGAACCTGGCAGGCCTCCCACAGCCGCATGACCAGGTCGCGCGAGGACGCCATCGCCGCGACTTCCGGATTGCGCGAGATCGCGCCGAGCACATCGACATCGACCGCCGGCGGCGCCTTGGTGAGCCCCTCGACCTGCGGGGCGAGGTCGAGGCTCTCCTTGAGCGCATCGATGGAGGAGAAGTCGAGGTCGCGGTTCCGCCACTGCACGGTCTTCACCGGCTGGAACTGGTGCGTCTCGAGCGCGCGGATCAGGTCATCGTCGAACGGCTCGACCCGGCTGGTCACGCCGAACGTGCCGTCACGCATGTGTCGGCCGGCGCGGCCGGCGACCTGGCCGAGTTCCGCCGCGGTGAGTTTACGGTACTGGAAGCCGTCGAACTTGCGGTCCGAGGCGAAGGCGACATGGTCGAGGTCGAGGTTGAGGCCCATGCCGATGGCGTCGGTCGCGACCAGGAAGTCGACGTCGCCGGACTGGAACAGCTCGACCTGGGCGTTCCGTGCCCGCGGCGAGAGCGAGCCGAGCACAACCGCCGCCCCGCCGCGCTGGCGACGGATCAGTTCGGCGATCGCATAGACCTCGTCGGTCGAGAAGGCGACCGCGGCCGAGCGTCGGGGGAGGCGGGTGATCTTCTTCGAGCCCGACCATGACAGCACCGACATCCGCGGCCGTGTCACGATGTTGGCGCCGGGGAGGAGCTTCGACACGATGCCGCGCATCGTCGCCGCGCCGAGCAGCAGCGTTTCCTCGCGCCCGCGCAGGTGGAGCATCCGGTCGGTGAAGACATGGCCGCGTTCGAGGTCGCCGGCGAGCTGGATCTCGTCGATGGCGAGGAAAGCGGCGTCGGTCTCCGACGGCATCGCTTCGACCGTACAGACGCGATAGCGCGGCGACGGCGGGACGATCTTCTCCTCGCCGGTGATCAGCGCCACCTGGTCGGCGCCGATGCGGGCGGCGACGCGGTTATACACCTCGCGGGCGAGCAGCCGGAGCGGCAGGCCGATGACGCCCGACGAATGGCCGAGCATGCGCTCGATGGCGAGGTGGGTCTTGCCGGTGTTGGTGGGACCGAGGACGGCAACGACGTTCCGCCCGCGGCTCGCGGCGGCGCCGGGAAAGGACGCAAGGCTCATTCTGTTCGCGGGCGCTCCGTTATCGTCAGACCCCCGGCCGCGCCTGACTGCCCGGTCACCTCTACCACGCCGGTGCGGGCAATCGGCCGGAAATATCGATTCTCCGCCAAGCATTTAGGGCTTGCGGAACGAGTCTGGAACAAAACCCGCCCGAATCGCTGACAGAGCAATGTTCTCATCCGTTCCCTACGACATCTTCGCCGAATCACTGGTTCACCCCCCACATCTTGGAATCGCGTCGGGAATCGAAACTGCGACCGAAGCGCGCGGGCGACCCACGACTCACTTCGCGAGTCAAGCGAGCAAGATGTCGGCGGTGGACAAGGATGCTGTGGATAACGGGAAGAGTGGGGATCAAGCGTGCCGGAAGCTCTTCTCCTCGCCGTGAGTGCCGCCAAGAGGATCACGGACGGTGCGACAGCAGTGGTGCCGATGCTGTAATAGGACCAAGCCTGTCATCCCCGGCGAGCCCGGCTTTGGCCGGGCGAGGGAAGGGGAACCAGTAGACCCCGCCCGTTGGTGCGATAGTGAGCCGTCTTCGTAGCTGGATGCCACTCCGCGCCGGGTCCCAATTCAAATCAGCCAGTGTTTACTGGGCCCCCTTCCCTCGCCCGGCGAAGCCGAACTCGCCGGGGGGTGACAGTTGTGGATTGCTGGAATTCACTACGCTGCCGCCAACAATGGCTGCCGCCGACGAGGCCTGATCCCACGTGGGATCATCACGCGCTTCAGTCCAGCGAGGCCCGCTGCTCGGTGGCGGTGGCCGTGAAGCGCGTCGCGTAGACCACGAGGTCGCCCCACCGCGTCCCGAGGATGATCCGGTAGGGCACGAGCAGCGCCGTCTTCTCGATCGGGACCAGCCAGACTTCGACATCGTCGACCATGTCGTTGATCGATCCGCCGCCGGTTCGGTGTCCCGCGACCGGGATGAACCGCGCGCCGCAGAGCACCACCTTGCCGGCATAGGTCTCGGCGCCGCCGTCGACCGCCTTCATGCCCTTGAAATAGAGTTCCACATCGAAGCGCTGCCACCCGTCGAACACCCTGATTCGGCGGTTGCACGAGAGCCGGCCGAGCGGCAGGCCCGGTTTGTCCATCGGCACCAGGAAGGCGCTCAGGGGGTCGACCACGTCGGTCTTGTCGCTCTCCTTGACCGGGACGCGGTCGGGCGCCTGGGACAGGCTCGGGACGGCGACGAGCCGGGTCACGCGTCCGGAGTCCATCGCCATCTCGACGTGGGTGTTGAAGCCGTTCTCCTTCGTCTCCAGTTCGAAGGACGACGGCAGGACGCGCTTGCCCGCGATCCGCCCCGCGCCGGACAGCGCCGCGGTGGCGTCGCTGACCATCCGCGACATGCCGCTGGTCGAGCCCTTGATCTCGGCCTCATAGGCGCTGTCGGTGAACTTGCTCTCGGCAGATGCCCGGCCGATGACCGTTCCGGCGAGGGTGATGGCGTAGTTTGCTCGGAACTCCGTGGTTTCGGCCGCTGGCGATGGCGTTGCCGCGATCGTCATGGCGAAAGCCATCGCCCCGAGTCCGAGGAGGAGCGGGCGGGCCTTCTCTGGGGATCTGCTCGAAGCGGTCATCGGCCTCATTGTGACACGCTCACCGGAAACGGGCCGCCGGACATTGACAGATTCTGAAAGGAAATGGTTAACGATTTCGAACCTCCGAGGGTGATCGCCGTTGCCGCGTCGACGAGCCCTCGATTCGCGCAGGTTCTTGACGCTTCCGGCCCGGCTCACTATAGAAGCCGCTTTCCGACACCCGTGACGGAATACTCCTCGCCGGAAGGGCGGGGCATTCCCACGAGCACTGAAAAGGATAACGCCATGTCCCGGCGCTGTGAACTGACCGGCAAGGCGGTCCTCACCGGCAACAGGGTGAGCCACGCCAACAACAAGTCGAAGCGGCGCTTCCTGCCGAATCTCAGCGAAGTCTCGCTGATCAGCGATGCGCTCGGCCAGAAGGTGCGGCTCCGCATCACTGCGCATGCCCTTCGCTCGGTCGAGCATCGCGGCGGCCTCGACAAGTTCCTGCTCGCCGCCCGCGACGGAGAACTGTCGCTGAACGCCCGCCGGCTCAAGCGGCAGATCGAGAAGCGCGTCGCTGACGTTCCCGCGGAAGCGCCGGCGGCATAACACCCTTTTCGGCCGTCATTCGAAGCGGCGCCCTTCGCGGCGCCGTTCTTTTTTCGCCTATTCCAGCGAACGGGCGGTCGAGTCCTTCTCCTCGACCAGCGCGAAATAGAGGAGGAGCGTCCGCTGCAGCGGATTCTGGTTATTGTCCGAAATGAGGGCGATCAGCGTCTCGCCGTCCGGACCTTCAGTGACCGCCAGCCCCTCCATGTTGTCGATCTGGTGGCCCAGCGTCGCCTCGAAGATGACCGGCCCGTCGACGGTCCGCCCTGCGCCGAGGTCGGCTTCCGCGATCCGCCGGATGCGCGCCGCGATGCCATAGGGGAAGCCGTATTTCCGCTCGAGGAGCAGCAGGTCGCCGCCGGGAAGGAAGTCCGCGTCGGTGACGTCGTAGTCGTCGAAGCGGCGGACCGCGAACGTCCCCGCCTGCGGCGCGCCGACGATCCAGCCGCGGGTGTCGCCGGTCCCGGTGCGCAGGACCTCCGCGACAACGACCAGGCCGCCGTCCAACGGACCTGAAGCCGGCGCAACGGCGATCGCCTCGGCACCATCCCGGCCGGTCATCGCCTTGAACGACTGCGGCATCGGGACGTCGACCGAGGGCGAGGCGATGAAGTCCGGCCCGGCGAAGGCGCGCACATCGTTGATGCGCTCGAAGACGACCAGCGCCACCGGGCGGCCGTCGCGCTCGACGATGCGGACACCCTCCGCGTCACTCCAGCGTTTGCCCGACAGCGGGTCACCGGCACTGTTGAGGATGGGCGCGATCCCGGCATCGGTGAGACCGACGAGCCAGCCGCCGTCCATGACCGGCCGCGCCGAGAACCACCTCCCCTGATCGGAGACGGCGAGAATCGAACCGTCCCCGGTGAAGTCGAGGCCCGACAGGGAGCCGAAATCCCAGTCGCTCGACCGAAGCTCCAGGCCGCCGCGGAACTGGAGCTGACCGAAACGGGTGTCGTCCCCGCTGGGCAAGAAGCGCTCGATCGGCTGCACCATGACATCGACCGGGCGAAAACCCGGTTCGGCCGAAGACGCTCCGGCCGCCGTGGACGCGAGGAGAGCGAATATGCCGGCGATGCGCCGGGCCTGCCAGGTCACGCCGCTGCCCGTCGCGGCGCCCGCGACCCGCGGGCCGGGGC
This sequence comes from Bauldia sp., assembly GCA_022841545.1. Lineage (GTDB taxonomy): Bacteria > Pseudomonadota > Alphaproteobacteria > Rhizobiales > Kaistiaceae > Bauldia. Next base: position 7,976 of record JALHRF010000038.1, read on the forward strand.
AGCCCCGCTCGTCTCGTCGGCGAACAATTCGGCCAGCTTCTCGGTCATCGCGCCGGCCAGTTCCTCGGCGTCGACGATGGTGACCGCCCGCTTGTAGTAGCGGGTGACGTCGTGGCCGATGCCGATCGCGATGAGCTCGACCGGCGAGCGGGTCTCGATCTCCTCGATGACATAGCGGAGATGGCGCTCGAGGTAGTTCCCGGGGTTTACCGACAGCGTCGAGTCGTCTACCGGCGCGCCGTCGGAAATCATCATCAGCACCTTCCGCTGCTCCGGCCGGACGATCAGCCGCGAGTGCGCCCAGGCCAGGGCCTCGCCGTCGATGTTCTCCTTGAGCAGGCCCTCGCGCATCATCAGGCCGAGGTTCCGCCGCGAGCGCCGCCATGGCGCATCCGCCGCCTTGTAGATGATATGGCGGAGGTCGTTGAGCCGGCCGGGGTTGGTCGGCTTGTTGGCCTGGAGCCACGCTTCGCGCGACTGGCCGCCCTTCCATGCCCTGGTGGTGAAGCCGAGGATCTCGACCTTGACCCCGCAGCGCTCCAGCGTGCGGGCGAGGATGTCGGCGCAGGTCGCCGCGACCGTGATCGGCCGGCCGCGCATAGAACCGGAATTGTCGAGGAGGAGCGTCACCACGGTGTCGCGGAACTGGGTGTCGCGCTCGGCTTTGAAGGTGAGCGGATGCATGGGGTCGATGACCACCCGCGACAGGCGCGCGGCGTCGATCTGTCCCTCCTCGAGGTCGAATTCCCAGGCCCGGTTCTGCTGCGCCATCAGCCGGCGCTGCAGCCGGTTGGCGAGCCGCGCCACCGCGCCCTGGAGATTGGCGAGCTGCTTGTCGAGATAGGAGCGGAGCCGGTCGAGTTCGGCGGTGTCGCAGAGGTCCTCGGCGCGCACGATCTCGTCGAACTTCGTGGTGAAGGCCTTGTAGTCGATCATCGGCGGCAGGTTCGAGAATGGCGTCGGCATGCGCCGGGCCTCGCCGGTGTCCCGCGAATCCGACATCTCGCCGTCGTCCAGCATCTCCTCGGCGTCGGCCTCGCTCGACTCGCCTTCGCCGGCCTCGGCGTCGTCGGCGGAGGCTTCGACCTCTTCCGGCGCCCCGGCTTCCGCCGCATCGCTCTCCGAGGAGGCGCCCTCGTTCTCGTCGGCGTTGCCCTCGCCGCTCTCTTCCTCGTCCTCTTCCCCGCCCTCGGCGCCGAGCTCGTCTGCCATGTCGAGCGAGGCGATCACGTCGCGGACGACGTCGGCGAAATGGCCCTGGTCGTCGACGGTCTCGGAGAGCCGCGCGAGTTCGTCGCCGGCCCGCTCCTCGATCCAGTCGCGCCAGAGCTCGACCACCTTCCGGCCGGATTTCGGCGGCGGCTTGCCGGTCAGCCGCTCGCGCACCACCAGCGCCACCGCATCCTCGAGCGGGGCGTCGGCGCGGTCGGTGACCTCGTGATAGTTGCCGCGGTGGTAGCGGTCCTCGAGCATCGCGGCGAGATTGTCGCCGACGCCGGCCATCCGCAGCGCGCCGAGCGCCTCGACGCGGGCCTGCTCGACCGCCTCGAACACGGCGCGGGCGTTCCGCCCTTCAGGCAGATGGGCGCGGTGCACGGAGGGATCGTGGCAGGCAATGCGGAGCGCGATCGAATCGCCGAGGCCGCGGGTGACCGCGACGTCGCCGCGCGTCAGCTTCCGCGGCGGCTCGGGGAGCCGCGCCTTGGTGCCCGACAGCATCGGCCGGTCGGCCGCGAAGGTGACTTCGAGTTCCGGATTGCCGGCGATGGCGCGCATGCACCCGACCACCGCCCGCTTGAACGGATCGACGGGGGATTCCTTGGGCTGCGCGGGCTTCTGGTTCGTGGTCATCGGGCTGGCAGATTCTTCAGGGTTGCTAGCATAGCGAACGGAGTCGCACATATGTAGGCGTCAAGGGATCGCCGCGATGGCCGACATTGAGAACCAGCCAATTCACATCCTTCGCGAATTGCGTGCCGCCATCAAGGCGCTTGACGACAAGGTCGACCGCGGCTTTGCCGATACTCGTTCGTGCATGGAAAGCCTCCGGCAGGCAATCAACGGCGAGAGCGTGCTGGGCCGCTACGCCGCTTCCGAAGTCGAGGAGCGTCTGGAGTCGCTGGAAGATCGCGTCTCAAAGCTCGAGAAGGCGACCTGAGCGGACGTGTTCGCCTCCCCTCAGCTCAGCACCACGTTCGCCGCCGACTGCGGCAGTTCTTCGTTGAAGCAGCGCTGGTAGAACTCGGCGACCAGCGCCCGTTCGAGTTCGTCGCACTTGTTGACGAAGGTGACACGGAAGGCGAAGCCGACGTCGTTGAAGATCTCGGCGTTCTCGGCCCAGGTGATCACCGTGCGCGGGCTCATCACCGTCGACAGGTCGCCGTTCATGAAGGCGCTCCGCGTCATGTCGGCGAGGCGGACCATCTTCGCCACCGTGCCCCGGCCCTCCGCATCGCGGTAGTGCGGCGACTTGGCGACGACGATGTCGACCTCCTTGTCGTGCGGCAGGTAGTTGAGCGTGGTGACGATCGACCAGCGGTCCATCTGGCCCTGGTTGATCTGCTGCGTGCCGTGATAGAGGCCCGAGGTGTCGCCGAGGCCGATGGTGTTGGCGGTGGCGAAGAGGCGGAACGCCTCGTGCGGCCGGATCACCTTGTTCTGGTCGAGAAGCGTGAGCTTGCCCGACACCTCGAGCACGCGCTGGATGACGAACATCACGTCGGGCCGGCCGGCGTCGTATTCGTCGAAGCAGAGCGCGATGTTGTGCTTGAGCGCCCACGGCAGGATGCCGTCGCGAAACTCGGTCACCTGCATCCCGTCGCGGAGCACGATCGCGTCGCGGCCGATCAGGTCGATGCGGCTGATGTGGCTGTCGAGGTTGACGCGCACGCACGGCCAGTTCAGCCGCGACGCCACCTGCTCGATATGCGTCGACTTGCCGGTGCCGTGGTAGCCCGAGACCAGGACGCGACGGTTGTGGGCGAAGCCGGCGAGGATCGCGAGCGTGGTGTCGCGGTCGAACAGGTAGTCCGGATCGAGGTCCGGCACATGCTCGTCGGAGGACGAATAGGCGGGCACCTCGAGATCGCTGTCGATCCCGAAGACCTGGCGCACGGATATTTTCATGTCGGGCAGGGGCGCCCGTTCCAAAGCTTCGATCATTGTTCCCCCGGGCGCCGCATGGCGCCGTCGGTTCGCTTGGGTGAGGCGGCGAAGGATTTTTCGCACGCGGGGACGGCAGATTTGCCGTCGGCTTATACAGGAGCGGACCGGCCGCCGCCACAGGCGAAATCAGCAGAACCCGGCCGATTTCAGGTAGTGGTAGGCTTGGATGATCTCCCGCAGCCGGTCCTCGAGGCTGCGGTCGCCGCCATTGGCGTCGGGATGAAGCCGCTTCACCAGTTCCTTGTACCGCGCCTTGATCTCGGTTCCCGACTCGGTTCCGTCAAGGTCGAGCGCGTCGAAGGAGCGGCGGGCGAAATTGCCCAGCGTGCGCTGCGGCTTCGCCGTCTCCGGGCCGGGCTTGGCGCCGCTTCCACCGAAGAACCCGAAGGGATCGTTGAAGGCGTCCGCCCAGCTCTGCGGCTTGGCGCCGACCTTGTTGACGCCCATGTTCCAGGTCGGCCGGTGGCCGGTCGAAGCCGAACGCTGGTACTCGATGATGTCGTCGTCGCGCATCCCGGCAAAATAGTTGTAGGACTTGTTGTACTCGCGCACATGGTCGAGGCAGTAGCTGTGATACTGGCCCTCGCGGTGCCGCCCCTTGGGCGCCCGGTACCCTCCGGGCTGGTCGCAACCCGCCCACTCGCAGCGCGGCGCTTCCTGGGGAGCGGCCTGCGCTTCGTCGGGCTTGATGCGGATGCGGTCGAAATATTTGGAATTCAGGTTCATCGCTTCGATTATGGTCGGGGCGCTCGCGGCCGACAAGTCGCGGATACGCAACCGTCGACGATAGAGGACAGGTGGAAACGAAAGATGACGGCTGAGGAACGGATAACCCGCGCGCTTCGCGAGGCGTTCCATCCGGTGCGCATCAATGTGGTCGACGAGTCCCATCTGCACAAGGGACACGCCGGTCACCGGCCGGAGGGAGAGACCCACTTCCGTGTCAAGATCGCCTCCGAGGCCTTCGCCGGCAGGAGCCGGCTCGAGGCGCACCGCATGGTCAACGCCGCGCTCGCGGCGGAGTTCGCCCGCGGCCTTCACGCGCTGGCGATCGAGACTTCGGTCCCGTGAGCCGCAGCGCCGGAGGCTTCGCGGCAGGGGCGCCGATCGAGGCGCCGCCCGTCAGGCGACGAGATTGAGGGAATTCTGGCCGTCCCGGCCCATTTTTGCCGGCGGCCGCTCGACCCGGTTCCGGCCGCGCGCCTTTGCTTCGTAAAGGCCCTCATCGGCGGCGATCAGCATGGACTGCACGGTGGATTCACGATGCACAGTGGCCACGCCGGCGCTCACCGTACTGCCGATCTCAATGCCTTCGAGTATCTTGCCACCCGCTTCGAACGCCACGCGCACGCGGTCGGCGATTGCAGAAGCCTCGGCCAGGCTCGTTCCCGGCAGGAGCAATGCGAATTCCTCGCCGCCCAGACGGCCGACGCGGTCGTTCTCGCGGAGCACGGTGCGGACGGTGTCGCCGAAGTGCCGTAGCACCGCATCGCCGATCGAATGGCCGAACCGATCGTTGACCAACTTGAAGTGGTCGAGGTCGAAGATCACCAGCGACAGCGGCGCATCGGCCGCCTGGCATCGGTGGAGCGCCTCCTCCGCCTGCTCGAGCAAGGCGCGCCGGGTCGCGACGCCGGTCACTTCGTCGGTTTCGGCAAGCCGGCGCTGGCGCGTCTCGCGGCGTTCCCGGATCAGGGCGATGACGAGAGCCGCCGTGCCGACGGAAAAGACGATGAGTTCGAAGTGGACCAGCCCGTACCAGCTCGACAGCGGCACCAGGCCGGCTTCCGGTAGCTCTGTCAGTGTCGATTCGGCGGCGCCGACGGCGAACAGGACAGCGTAGATGAGGAACAGCGCGAACAGCGGCCAGCGGGCGGAGGCCTGCACCCGCGACCTTGCGAGTTCAATCGCGCCGGCGAGAAAATAGAGCGCCATGATGGCGAGCGCGATCACCGTCCGCACCGTGGTCGGCACCGCGAAGGGCGGCGCCAGCGTCACGAGGGCGTAAAGCGCTACGCCCGCGACGATGAGGGGATAGGCCGGCCGGCGACCCGCGACCACCCGCGCGGCGGTCCAGTAGAGGGCGGGCGCGATCGCGAAGGCAAAGACCGCCGCCCGCGCCAGGGCCGCGTTATCCCCCGCCGCGCCAAGGAGCCTGAGGGTCAGCGCCAGCGCCGTGACGAATCCGCCGAACACCCACCACAGCGCGCCGCGCGAATCCGGACCGCGCGGAATTGCGATGAGGAGGGCGAGCGCGCTCACCACCGCAATGAAGGCCCCCACGGCGAGGAGCGTCGGCAGATCGAAGTTCACGATTCACCTTCGCGCGTCGAAAGGGCTTCGGCGTCCGCCGCGCAGGGGCCGCGGGAGAGACGCACGCGGCCGTCGCATCGAGGCTTCACCGCGTCGGGACCGGCGTCTCGCCGCGGTAATCGTAGAAGCCGCGTCCAGCCTTCCGGCCGAGCCATCCCGCCTCGACATATTTCACCAGAAGCGGGCACGGCCGGTACTTCGAGTCCGCCAATCCCTCGTAGAGCACCTGCATGATCGACAGGCACGTGTCGAGGCCAATGAAATCGGCGAGTTGGAGCGGACCCATTGGGTGGTGGGCGCCGAGCCGCATGGCGCTGTCGATGGCCGAAACCGTGCCGACGCCCTCGTGAAGCGTGTAGATCGCCTCGTTGATCATCGGTAGCAGGATGCGGTTGACGATGAAGCCGGGAAAATCCTCGGCGACCACCACCGTCTTGCCAAGGCGGGCGATCAGCGCCTTGGCGGCGGCGAAAGTGTCCTCGTCGGTGGCGATGCCGCGTATCACCTCGACCAGTTCCATCACTGGAACCGGGTTCATGAAATGGATGCCGATGAAGCGGTCCGGCCGGTCGCTCGCCGAGGCCAGCCGGGTGATCGACAGCGACGAGGTATTGGTGGCGAGCATCGCCTCGGGTTTGAGGATGGGTGAGAGAACCGCGAAGATCTCCCGCTTCACCGTCTCGTTCTCGGTTGCCGCCTCGATCACCAGGTCGGCGTCGGCGAGGCCCTCGACTTCCGCGCTGGTCGCGATCCGTTTCAGCGACGCATCCCGTTCGGCCTCGGGTATCTTCCCGGAGGAGACCTGTCGGGCCATGTTGCCGTGAATGGTGGCGAGGCTCGACTTGAGACGGTCCACCGAGACGTCATAGATGACGACGTCATAACCCGCGAGCGCGCAGACATGGGCGATGCCGCTGCCCATCTGGCCCGCGCCTATCACGCCGATTCTCTTGATTTCACGGGCCATGCGGTGCCAGTTCTCTTTTTCGGGTTCCTGCACAAATCAGGCAAGGCTCCAAGCCTTGTCAAGGACGAGGTGGGCGGAGAGTGCCGAATTTCCCCGGCCAGGCGGTCAATTCCGACCGTTGAAACATCCGCACGATCGAAACGGGCGCCGCCGACGATCTGACGCCCTCGGCAATGCAGCCGGGCAGCCGGCGACGTTATCGCTTCGACGTCCGAAAGTGCGAGGAACGGTGCGCTCAGCCCGCGCTCCGCCCGAACCACGGCGACCGAAACTCAGGACATTGTCTGGCGCGGTTCAGGTTCACCGATGGTCTGGCCGCCAGCGCCGTTCGTCGGCTCAACCCTCAATTGTGCTTTCGCGATATTCAACGATCAGGGTTTCAGGCGATGAGGCCCGATAGATGCCTTGCTTCCAGTAAACACTGCTACCGTATCCAATCATCCCAGTATAATCTACAATATGCTCGCCGTCCAGCCAGACATCCACGCTGCCTGTCGGGCCATCCGGCATGTTGAGTTCAGCTTCTAACGTATAATGATTTCCGCGGATGATGGGTTCATCGTCGATAAAGGCGAACCAGTCTTTATTGCTGCCGTCCGGCATCTTGGCACGCAGGTGTATTGCCAAATGCTCCCCGATCAGCTCAACGGCGAATTGGGCCGGACTCAACTCGTCGACATCGTGGAACTGCCCGATGTGCAGCCATTCGCTTGTGTTCTCCGGGCCAGGCTCGACCCGAAACACGTAGCGGAGCTTGATGGTGTCTCCGGGGGCGTATTTGGTGGCTCCGGCGATCTCGGTGCGTTCCTTGATCGGCGTGTCCCCGCGCCACACGTCTCCCGGCCTCAACTCGAATCTGAGGACGCCCGGCTCGGGACTTTGAAGGCTCCAGGGACGGCCCGCGTTCTGCACCGAGTACGACAACCCGTTGACGTCGATGTCGTCGGGGTCGACCGGCGAAAGAGCATGCGCGGCTCCGACGAGGCATATCGTCGCCGCCAGCGAAAAGTATCCAATTCCTGCGATCATGCGATGATCTTACCCGTGAGTTATGGCGACAATAAATCAGATCGATTTGTTACGAGCCGGGCAAAGCCCGGCACGAAGGTTAACGCACCTGCGAAGGGCTTTGATCCAGCGCCGGCTGAGGGATGTCTCTTGGCGTCAGCGGGCTGAGGCTTGAGTAACGGCGGTGTTGCTTCTTCGACATCCCATGTGCCTCCCATCCGCCGTCCGAGCGCGCTCCAGGCCGATCATCGCGTTTCTCGTGACCGGCGGGCGAGGCGGGAGAGTTCCCGGCCGCGGCGCCGGAAGCCGCACCCGCACGAGGCCAATCCCGCCAACCTCGCGCTCACCATCGCCTCCGGCGTCGACCGCGAGGGGGCGGAGGGCCAGGCCTTCAGCAGACCTTCAGCGAGGCGCTCAACGACGCGCAGATCGCCGGCGGCGGCCGGCCGACTTGGGTCCTCGCGGAGGGCCGTCGTTGCGAGCCGGCGCAGGTCCCGCCCGCGACCAGCGTCACTCGCTGTCGATCACGCCCAACAGCGCCTCAACTGCCGCCTCGAGCTGCGGGTCCCGCCCTTCGGCGATGAAGTTCGGGTCGGTCGGTATCAGGAGGTCGGGCACGGTCTCGGTATTCTCGTAGAACTGTCCATCCTTGGCGCGCATGCCGATCTGGGCGGCGCCGAAGGTGAGGCGCGGCTCGAGCTGGGGGGCGATGTTGACCGCCGTCCCGGTTCCGGGCACGCGGTCGCCGACCACCGGGCCGATCGCCTCGCGCTTGTAGTAGGCAGGGAAGATCGAGCCGTCGGAGTAGCTGAAGGCGTTCTGGACGAGCGCGGTCGGGCGCGCCCAGCGATCGTAGGGCGACAGGCCGAGATCGACCCCGTTCCGCGTCACGAAGCCGGAATGGCGCTCGCCGGCGAGGAAGGCGACGAGCTGGTCGTGGAGCAGTCCGCCCGTGTTGAAGCGGACATCGACCACCGCGCCTTCCGCGCGACCGTAGCGGCCCATCAGCTCCGCGTAGACCTTGTGCATCTCGGCGTCGTTCATCGCCGCGACATGCACGTAGCCGAGCCGTCCGCCGGACAGCGTCTCGACGATGGCACGCCGCTGGTCGACCCAGCGATCATAGGCAAGGTCGACCTCGGCCTTCTGGCTCACCGGCGTGATCCGCTGCTCGGCGACGGTGCCGGAGCCCGGGGCGGCGACGCCGAGGAGCACGCGTTTGCCGATCGTGTGGTTGAGGAGCGGGGCGATGTCCGCATCCGGGCCAATGGTGACGCCGTCGACGGTCATGATGACGGCCCCGGGCACGAGCAGGCTGCCGGGCATGTCGGCCGGGCCGCCCGCGAGGACGCCCGCGATCTTCACCCCGGGGCCGACATGCGCGCGGTCGTAGTAGACCCCGAGCGAGCCGACCTTGTCCCAGTACGGCTCGCCTGGCTCGAAGACGGAGAACATGTGCGAGGCGTTCAGCTCGCCCTGGAGCTCCGCCATGAGCTCGGCGAAGTCTTCCCAGTGCGAGATATGGGGCAGTTGCCGGGCGTAGAGATCGCGCATCTTCGGCCAGTCGACCCCGTGCATGCCGGCGTCGTAGAACTTCGCCTCAACGAAGCGCCACTGGTGGTCGAAGAGGTAGGCCATCTCGGCCCGGGCGTCGCGCGGGCCGGTCGTGTCGATCGGAATGGCGCGCATCGCGCCGGTCGCGAGGTCGTAGGCCTCGAGGCGCCCGGAGCCGCTGACGTAGAGCGACTTGCCGTCCGGCGACACGGCGAACTGCTCGCCGCCCGCACCGGCGCGCTCGAACAGGAGGCGCGCGGCGCCGCTCCGCGGGTCGATGGCGTAGCCGGCATAGCCCTTTCCGGGCACGACGGCGACGACATGGAGGGTAGCGCCGTCGGCGCTCAGGTCGGCGACCGCGAGCGTCTGGGTCGTCCCGGTCAGGCGCAGCGTCCGATCCGCCGCCCCCGCGAAGTCGGCGGGACCGGCGGAAACCGGGCGCTGCTCTGCGAAGGCCGCCGCCGCCTCGCGCGACAGGAATGTCCCGACGATGTCGAAGGTCGCCGTCTGGTTGTCGAGCTGGCGCGTCGAGAAGCGGTCCGTCTGCCAGTAGAGCATCGTGCCGTCGCGGCTGAACTGCGGCGCCGTATCGGCGAAGCCGTTCATCGAGACGTTGTGCCGCTCGCCGGTGGCGACGTCGATGACGACGGCCTCCGAATTGCCGAGGGAGAAGCCGGTGATCGTCGCGAGGTACTTGCCGTCCGGCGACCAGGCATGGGTGAGGTCGCCCTCGTTGTAGGAATAGGTCGCACCGTCCGGCAGCGCCTCGGTGATGCTGCCGCTGGCGATGTCCAGCACCTTGATCGCGTTCCGTCCGTCGCGGTAGGCGACCTTGTCTCCTCGCGGCGAATAGAGCGGCTGGAGGAGGTCCGAGTCGGTGTCGAGGAGGACGCTTTCCGCGATCTCCGCGGCATCGACGAAGCTCTTGTCCGCGGCGCGCACGATGCGACTTTCGAAGAGGTCCCAGTCGACCTGGCGGTCCGACGCGTAGAGGAGCGTCCGGCCGTCGGGAGAGAAGCCGACCGACCGCTCCGCCTGCGGCGTCGCGGTGATGCGGCGGGTCTTTCCGGACGCGGCATCGACCACGTAGACGTCGCCGCGGGCGACGAGCGCGATCTCCGACCCGTCGGCCGACACCGTGAGCTCGCTGACCTGGTCGTTGACGTTCAACGGAGCGGCGCCGTCCGCCAGCGACCCCTGCGGAATGCGGATCGCGACCTTCGTCGGCTCCTTCCCCGGGACCACCGTCCAGATCTCGCCGTCATGGCCGTAGCTCACGACACCGTCGCGGCTGACCGACAGGCCGCGCACGGGCAGGGTGTCGTGGAAGGTGATCTGCTCGGACGGGCTCATGCCGTCCGTGGCGATCCGCCAGACGTTGGTGCTCACCGGCGTTGCATCGACGTTGGTCTCGCCGTCCGCCGGCATCTCGGCGGTGTAGTAGACGAATGCGCCGTCGGCGGAGAAGACGGGGCTCTTCTCGTTCGAGCGATGATGCGTCAGTTGGCGGTGCTTGCCCGTGCTGCGGTCGAAGATGAAGATGTCGGAGGTGCCGTCGGAGATCTGGCGCTTGCGCTGCGGAACCTCCTCCGAGCGGGAGAAGGCATAGGCGACGAGAGTGCCGTCGGGGGAGATCGACGCCTTCTGGGCCGGGATCGGCATGAAGGGCCGCTCGCGGCCCCCCTCGGCGGGGACCGAGCGCAGCTCCCCTTGCGGGAAGATGGTCAGGGCGTCGAGGAAGTTCGCGTCCATCGCCCCGATGCCCGCAGACCAGTAGACGACGTCGGCGCCGTCCGGCGTGAAGGCGAGCGGTATGTCCGCGCCCTCGTTGAAGGTGAGCCTGCGGAGGTCGCCGCCGTCGCGATCCATGACGTAGACATCGCCGACGTTGAACACGGCCGCGGAGAAGGCGATCGACTGGCCGTCCGGCGACCAGACCGGGTCGGTCGTCCGGAACTGGGTTTCGGTCAGCGGCCGCGCCTCGCCGCCGGCGCTGTCGACCGTGTAGACGCGCCCGCGATAGGTGAACGCGATGGTCGCTCCATCCGGCGAGATTGCCGGCGCCTTCATCCAGAGCGGCCGTGCCGGGTCCGGCCCCTCGGCCCGGACCGCGGCAATCTGCAAGCTTGCAACCAACACCAGCAGGGGCGCGGCTGCTTTCAGAAGAAGGCGCATAAGTCTTCTTTCTCCCCGATCAGAAACCACTCTCGCCTACGCCATAGTGGACCGTGATTTTCTTGCCGGCCGCATAGACCGTTTCGCCGACGCTCTCGGTGTTCCTTATTGGGTGAGTCCTGCCACCATACATCCCCCGGCCTCAACTCGAACTTGAGAGTGACGGGCTGCGGGTTCTGAAGGCGGTGGGCGTTCTGCACCCAGTAGGACAGGGGCGTCCACATTCGATATCGTCACCGCGTGGGACGAGAAGGATTGCGCGGTCCGACAGAACTCATCATCACATCAAGGACAAGGGGGCCAGGAACCTCCGAGACGCGTTTAGTCGTCGGTTATGACAATGTCAATTTCACCGGACCTGCGCTCAAATGACGATGCTGTGTCGGCGCGCGGGAGGGCCCAGGCAGTCCTGCGTGCCATTGCTCGACCAATTGGAAAGCATCAAGAATTCCTGAGCTGCGCTGTTGTCGTCCGGTGCGGCGGGCCGCAGCGCCGACCGAGACCCCACCTGGGCCGGCCGCGATGAACCGGAAGGGCTAAACGAGGAGCAAATCGCCGGCGTCGAACTGGCCGACTGTCGTGCCCTTGAAGAGGACCTTATTGTCACCGAACTCGAGGACGGCTCCTTTCTTCGCCTGGCGGAAGTGAGAAAGGACGTCTTCTGCGGACTTGAAGCGATCGCGATCGAGCGCGATCAGATCCTTCCCGTCGCGGAAGTCCACGACGACATCCCGGCCGGACTCGCCATCGAAGCGAAAGACATCGTGGCCCCATCCGCCTTTGAGGCGGTCATTGCCGCGCCCGCCAATCAGCGTATCGCCCTCTCTGTCGCCCTTGAGGACATCGTCGCCCGCACCCCCGAATATGAGGTCATGTCCCCGGCAGCCCTTGATGTAGTCGTCCCCTCCCCGTCCCTCGATGATATCGCCATTGGGCGACTGAGATGGATTGCCTGGGCAGCGTGACGACGGCGTTATCTTGTCATCGCCCGGCGTCCCCTTGATCCGCACGCCCACATCGCCATCGATGCGAAAGTCGCGGTAGTCGACCGCGATGTCTTCCGGCGATGCGGCCCGGTATATGCCCTGCTTCCAGTAGACGCCGTAGCCGTAACCGACGAACCCCGAGTAATCGACGACGTGCTCGCCATCGAGCCAGACATCGACGCTGCCCCCCTCGTAGTCCTCCATGTGAAGGCTGGCTTCGAGCTTGTAGTACTTTCCGCGAACGATGGGCTCGTCGTCGACAAAGGCGAACCAATGTTCGTATTGCTCGCCCGGCAGCTTGTAGCGCAGCTGGATCGCCAGATGCTCGCCGATCAGCTCGACGGCGAAGATCGGCGAACTGAACTCGTCCGTGGCATGGAGCTGGCCGATCAGCAGCCAGTCGCTGGTGTTCGCGGGCCCGGGCTCGACCCTGAACTCGTAGTGGATCGTGATCTCCTTGCCGGCCGCGTAGACCGTTTCGCCCGCGATCTCGGTGCGTTCCTTGCTGGGTGAGTCCTGCCACCATACGTCCCCGGGCCTCAACTCGAACCTGAGCGTGCCGGGCTCCGGGTCCTGAAGACTCCACGGTCGGTCGGCGTTTTGAACGGAATAGGACAAGCCGTCCACATCGATATCCTCGCCGTTGTACGACGAGAAGGCTTGCGCGGCCCCGACAGAAACCATCATCACCATCAAAGGACAGGCATGCCGGACGCAGGAACCTCCGGAACGCGGTCAATTGCTGATTATGACAATGGTAATTTCATCTCCCTGTATCAAATGACAATGCCGTGTAGACGCCGAGTTCGCCGAGCCTCTGGCCCATGGTGCGCAGGCTCCAGGGGGAGGGGCACCCCTGCAACTCGTCGTCGGATGGCGCCGTGAGGGACGGAAGCGGTCTTTCCCGCCTCCTCCTCACGCGCCTCCCATCCGTCGTCCGAGATCGCGCTCGACGCCGATCATCGCATTTCGGGTGACCAGAGCGGCGAGGCGGGGCACGTCCCAGCTCTCTGTTCCGGACGGCCGCTCCGGGACGACCAGGTAGCGGAGCTCGGCGGTCGAGTCCCACACCCGCACCTCGACATCGTCGGGGATCACCTCGCCGAACTCGGCGATGACCCCGCGCGGATCGCGCACGGCGCGCGAGCGGTAGGCGGCGGCCTTGTACCAGTTGGGCGGAATGCCGAGGAGGGTGTGCGGATAGCAGGAGCAGAGCGTGCAGACGACGAGATTATGGACCGAAGGCGTATTCTCGACGGCGTTGAGATGACCGCCGGCCCAGCCCTCCAAGCCGATCTCGGTGATTGCGGCGGTGCCGTTGTCGAGCAGCCGCGCCTTGAAGCCAGGGTCGGCCCAGGCCCGGGCGACGACCTCGGCTCCGCGCTTCGGGCCGATCTCCTCGGTATACACCGCGATCCAGGCGTCGACGGTCGCCGGATCAAGGAGGCCCTTTTCGACGAGCAGGCTCTCCAGCGCCTTGACCCGGAGCGCCGGCTCGGGCGGCAGGTGGCTGTGCAATTCGCGGTGGATGGCGCCGATCCTGTCGGCATGGTCTTCCGGCATCTGGAAGGTCTCCGGGCTGCGAATTCGCGGCAGTGTCCGCCCGAAGCCCCGCGCGCGTCAACCGCCGGAGGATCAGGCCTCGGACAAGTCCGGGATCCTGACCGCCGGGGCGGTTCCGGGATCAGATGATCGCCCGATCCCAGCCGCCATAGTGCTCGTCGCTGCGCGCACCGCGCGGCAGGCTCAGTCCGATCAGCGACAGCCCGATGACGATCCCGGCCACCGTCGCCACGGTCGACCCGCCGGGGATCAGGAAGGGCGCAAACACGATCCACGCGCCGAGTAGGACGTTGAGGAAGCGGACGGCGCGCGCCACCTCCGCCAGCGCGGTGACGGCGATCATGATCGCCAGGCAGCCGGCGATATGGTCGCTGTAGTAGAGCGGCGCTTCGGTGCCGAAGATCAGCGGCGTTGCCATGAGCAGCGCGCCCAGACCCGTACTCGCCACGAGGGTCCAGGGGAAGGTCACGCCGCCGGTCAGGAACTCCCGCACGAAACCCGCAGGGGTCCCCTGCAGGTCCGGTTCGGGAGTCTGGTCCTCGGAGAGCGCCGGGCCGCCCCGCCAGAACGTGCGCCAGAACGGCTCGCCCGCCCTTGTCGTCCGCCTGAGATACTGGACCGTCGCCAGCAGCTCGTCGACGGAATAGGGGATGAGGATGACCGTCACCGCGGCCTGGATGATGCAGAGCGTGCAGAGCGCCCCGATCAGCGGCGGCTGGATGATGATGAACGAGACGCTGACCACGCCGAGAGGAATGATCAGGAGGCCGAACAGGAACACCATCCAGGGCATGGTGCGCCAGCGGCGACTGTCGCCGATCGCGCCGGCGAGGATATCGAGTGCATAGATGAAGGCGCCGAGCCCGGCATCGGCGATCGGGAATCCCTTGGACAACGACGAGGTGACGACCGCCTCGCTGCCATTGCGCACCGGGGCGCCGCCGGGGCCGAAGAACGGGTCCCACAAGCCGTCGATGTGGCCCATCTGGTAGGCAGCCAGGTAGCGGGAGACGAACAGGCCGACGAGGGCGAGACCGACGATCGGAAGCCGCTGGTTGAACGACGATGGGGAATAGCTCCAGCCGAGCGGGCGGTCATCGTCGGCGGCGAGCGCCCGGCGACTGATGCCCGGCGTTGGGGGGATCATCACGGCGAAGGCGACCACCAGCATGCCGATCAGCGTGCCGCTGGCATAGGCGGCGGCGCTCGGCGTCCAGAACACCAGCGGCGCGAGCATCACCCAGAGGCCGAGGGCGGCGACAATCCACTGCAGCCAGTGCCGGCCACGCTGCAGTCCCATGAGGGAGAGCGCGGCGATGAGCAGGCCCGAGACGATCTCGCTGCCGGCGAGCCAGGCGTTGCGGAGTTGAGGTTCGGCGATCTCATGCCCGAGCGCCGGCGGCGGCGGCGGCGTGATGGGGTCGAAGAGACCGATGGTCAGCGGCGATGCCACCAGCCACAGTCCAAGCGCCGCATTGGCCATCGGCGCCCAGAGCGTCGCCGCCCGATGGCGTTCGGTCGACTGGTCGACCTCCTCCGGGCTCCGTTCGAGCGGCCGCTTGAGGCGTTCGCGCGCCTGCTCGAGCTCCGGCGCCGATGCCGCCACGACGGAGGAGTCGAGCTTGTTGATGTCATACCAGTCGGTGGGGTCCTGCTTCAGTCGGCGGATCATCTCCGGCAGCGTCCCCGTCAGGCTGTGACGCGGCTCCCATCCGAGCAGCGAACGGGCGCGCGCCGTGTCGATCTCGTAGTGGTCGTCGGAGTTCTCGATCATCCAGGGCTTGATGTCGGTGTCCGTCTCGAGGATCTCGTTCTGGATCCAGGCGCCGGCCCTGGCGGGGCCCTTGGGCAGGCTGAGCGTCCGCCAGTCCTCGTCGTGGATCAGCCGGCCGATCCGCTTCTGCATCTCGTCATAGGACGGTGTCTCTTCCTCGCCGATCAGCAGGACCGTTTCGTCGGGAAGCGCCGCGCGCCGGTCGACGGTTCGCGCGATCGCGTCGACCAGGTCGTCCCGGTGGAGGTAGGGCTGGCCGGCGCCGAGATCGCCGGTGAACAGATAGGCGGTCGGCAGGCGTTCGAAGATGCGGGCGATTTGCTGGGCGACGAAAACGGCGCGGCAGTCTTCGTCATAGACCCCGGCGAGCCGCAGGATCACGGTTCTGATGTCGCCGCGCTCCGCCGCGATCAGCGTCTCGGTCTCGGCCTTCGAGCGCGGGTAGGCCCAGGCCGGATCGACCGGCGACGTCTCGTCGATCCGCACCCCTTTGCGCGGGCTCGGGGCATGCACGAGCAGGGTGCTCGAGAAGATGAACTGCTCGGTTCCGAATCGCTTGAGCGCCGCAAGCAGCCGCCCGGTCCCCTGCACGGTCACCGCGTCGTAGAGGGGATTGTCCTCGCCGGTGGTGTCGTAATAGGCGGCAAGGTGGATGACGGAGGCGAAGCGCCCCCCCGCCCCTTCGGCCGCCTTGGCGATCGCGCCATCGACGCTGTCGTCCGAGGTGAGGTCGATCTCGATGGTCTCCATGCCGTCGAGAGGCGCCCGAGGCGGCTTCATGTCGAGCCCGACCACGCGATAGCGCTCGATCAGGTCCGTCGCGATCGCTTGGCCGAGGAATCCGCTGCTGCCCGTGATAAGGACCGTCGGTCGGTTGATTTCTTGCGCTGGCATCGGCGTCCTTGTTCCCCTACGGCGATTGTTCCGCCCCGTTCCAGCCGGCGCGCGCTGCCGCTGCGGTTGCGCTGGCGGCGCCCGCTTCAGGATGGAATGCGCAGGCGGGGTCGTCCGTTCCATCGGGAGGGGTCGCCGGACCGGGGCGCGAGCGTCCGGTCGCGGCGGCGCGGGGTGTTCTCAAGCGGCCGGTGATGTGGCATAAGCCGCTCCAATCCCAATCAGGGCGGGCCGGCCACACCACCGATTACGTCGCATCGACGTAGTCCGGCAGGCCGATGCGCGCCCCCCTTTGACGAAGGCGGGCTCGAGGTGGAACTGCTGCAGGACATCAAGGACGGCGCGCCCCAGGGCGACGCCGCGACGGCTGCGACGTCGCCGGTGACCGGGTTCGAGACGCGCCGGACCTTCGCGATCATCTCGCATCCCGACGCCGGCAAGACGACGCTGACCGAGAAGCTCCTCTACGCGTCGGGCGCGATCCGGCTCGCGGGTCAGGTCAAGGCGCGCGGGCAGGGCCGGCGCGCGCGTTCCGACTGGATGGAGATCGAACAGAAGCGTGGCATCTCCGTCACCTCGTCGGTGATGACTTTCGAGCACGGTGGGCTCACCTTCAACCTCCTCGACACGCCGGGCCACTCGGACTTCTCCGAGGATACCTACCGGACGCTGACGGCGGTCGATGCGGCGGTGATGGTGCTCGATGCGGCCAAGGGCATCGAAAGCCAGACGCTCAAGCTGTTCGAGGTCTGCCGGCTCCGCGACATCCCGATCATCACCTTCGTCAACAAGGTGGACCGCGAGGGCCTCGACCCGCTCGAGCTCCTCGACGAGATCGCCAGCAAGCTGGCGCTTGATGTGACTCCGATGACCTGGCCGGTCGGGATGGGGGTCGGGTTCCGCGGCTGCCTCGACCTCGTCAATCGGCGGCTGATCCTGCCCGACGGCTCGCCCGCGACGGTCGACTGGGCGGGCATCGAGCGCCTGATGGACAGCGACGAACACGGGGCGGGCCGCGACTACGCAGCCGCGCGGGAGACGCTCGAGATCGCCAGCGCCTCGCTTCCGGCTTTCGACCTCGACACCTTTCGCGGCGGCCACCTCACGCCGGTGTTCTTCGGCTCGGCGCTCAAGGGTGTCTGCGTCTCCGAGCTCCTCGATGCGATCGGTGCCTGGGCTCCGCCGCCACGGCCGCAGCCGGCCAAGCCGGAGTCGATCCAGCCCGGCGGCAGCGAAGTGACGGGGTTCGTCTTCAAGGTCCAGGCGAATATGGACCCCAACCACCGCGATCGCATCGCCTTCCTGCGGCTCTGCTCGGGCGTTTTTCGCCGCGGGATGAAGCTCAGAAATGTCCGGACCGCCCGCGACCTCGCCGTCGCCAATCCGATGTTTTTCTTCGCCAGGGACCGCGAACTCGCGGAGGAGGCCGTCGCCGGGGACGTCATCGGCATTCCGAACCACGGGACGCTGAGCGTCGGCGACACGCTGACCGAGGGCAGCGAGGTGCGGGTGTCGGGCATTCCGAACTTTGCCCCGGAGATCATCCGCCGGGTCCGCCTGGTGGATGCGATCAAGGCCAAGCAGCTCGCCAAGGCGCTCAACGACCTCGCCGAGGAAGGCGTCACGCAGGTCTTCCGCCCGATGATCGGATCCGATTGGCTGGTCGGGGTGGTCGGGCCGCTCCAGATCGAGGTTCTCGCAGCCCGGATCGCCTCAGAGTACGGGGTGCCGGCGGAGTTCGAGAGCGTCAACTACGAGACCGCGCGCTGGGTCGGAGCGGAGAACGAAGCCGAGCTCAGGCGGTTCGTAGCCACGAACCGCGGCGCGCTCGCGGAGGATCGCGCCGGCGCGCCCGTCTATCTGGCGCGAAGCGCCTGGGAATTGCAGCGCATCCAGAAGGAATGGCCGACGATCCGCTTCGAAGTCACCCGCGAGCGGGCGTGAGCGGGGCGCCGGAGGCCGGGGCTCCCGGGCGCCCCTTCTCGATCAGCGCGACGATGTCGGCGGCCGTCAGAGGTTGGCTGAACAGGAATCCCTGGAACTCGCTGCAACCTTCCGCGGTGACGCTCTCGAGCTGCTCCCTGGTTTCCACGCCCTCGGCCGTGATCCTGATCCCCAGGCTCGAACCCAGCCCGACCACGGCTCGGACGATCGCCAGGCTGTCCTCCTTGTGCGGGAGATCGCGGATGAAGGACTCGTCGATCTTGATCTTGTCGAAGGGGAAGGCCCGCAGATAGCCGAGCGAGGAATAGCCTGTGCCGAAGTCGTCCATCGCGACCCGGATGCCGAGGTTGCGGAGCTGATGGAGAATGGCGAAGGCGCCCTCGGTCTCCTCGATGAGGACCAGCTCCGTGATCTCGAGTTCCAGGTGATCCGGCGTGAGCCCGGAGATCTTTAGCGCGTCCATCACCATTGGAACCAGGTCGCGGCTCTTGAACTGGGCCGGCGACAGGTTCACGGCGACGGTCACTCCCGATGGCCAAAGTGCAGCGTCGGCGCAGGCCTGCCGTAGGATCCACTCCCCGAGCGGCACGATGATCCCGGTCGCTTCAGCGACCGGGATGAAATCGAGCGGCGGTATCAGGCCGCGTTCGGGATGATGCCAGCGGACCAGCGCCTCGCAGCTGGTGATCCTGCCGCTCTTGACGTCGATGATCGGCTGGTATTCGAGGGCGAATTCCTGGTTGACGATTGCCTTGCGGAGGTCGAGTTCGATCGTGCGGCGGGCCTGCATCCGCGCATCCATCTCGCTCTGGAAGAATCGGTAGCCGCCGCCGCCGTCTGCCTTGGCCCGGTAGAGCGCGAGGTCGGCGTTTCTCATCAGGGTATCCGGCCGCTCGCCGTCGGCTGGGGCCAGCGCAATTCCGACACTCACGCCGACCACTACCTGGTGTCCGTCGATGAAATAGGGTGCGCCCACCACCTCGATCAGGCGGGCCGCGAGCGCCGACACATCCTGCGGCTGTTCGGAGGGGAGCTGGACGATGGCGAACTCGTCGCCGCCCAACCGGGCAAGAATGTCCTCGTTGCGAACGCAGCTCCGCATGCGGTCGGCGGCGGCCTGCAGCAGGAGGTCGCCGACAGGGTGGCCGAGCGTATCGTTGACGCCTTTGAAATGATCGAGGTCGAGGGCGAGCACGCCGATCGACTCGGCGCGCCGTCGGTGCGACAGCGCCTCTTCCATCCGCGCGTAGAAGGCTGCGCGGTTCAGGAGGTCGGTGAGGGCGTCGTGATGCGCGAGATGGCTGATCCGCTCCTCGGCGGCCCGCCGCTCGGTAATGTCCTCGAAGGTGGCTACGAACCCCCGTTCCGGGACCGGACGGTAGTTGATGGCGACGCTTCGGCCGTCGGTCAGCCGCTGGACCATCGTCGCGGGCTCGTTCCCGGCGATGTATTGCTGCGCCAGGGCGAGCGTGCCTTCCGCGTCGACGTCATCGGTGCCCGGGCCTTCGGCCAGCATCTCGGCAATCGTGATCCCGGGCTTGAAGGTCCCGGCCGGCGCCCGGTAGATCTCAGCAAATCGTGGGTTGGCGATCACCAGTTTGCCATCGGCATCGAACATGCAGAGGCCCTGGGACATGTTGGTCAGCGCGGCGTCCAGCCGAAGTTCGCGTTTCCTGACCTCTCGCCAGCCGCGGAGCGCGAATACCATGAGAATGGCCATGGTCAGTCCGACGAGGAGCAGCGCGACCAGAACGGCGGGGCTCACACCCGCATAGGCGTCGCTGCCCAGCCTGCCCGGCGACCAGGTGAGGGCGGCGACGACCATGCCGTCCGGATCAGCGAGGTCGATCTTGTGCGGCGCGGCCGCTGCCGGGTCGACGAGATGAACACCATCGATGTTGTAGTCTTCGGCCAGCCGCTCCACCGCCGCTTGGTCAAACGGCTGGGCGATCGCCAGATAACGGGATCGCTCCGGGGCGTCCGGGAAATCGATCTCCACCGGCACGATCGGACCGACGGCGACGAGCAGGAGCCCCTCGTTGCCTTGGACGATGCCGGTCTTCACGTCATAGGTCGTGCCGTCGGCGGGAAGCCCGGCGATCATCGACCGAAGCGACGGCCCGAAAAGTTCTGCGGGCAAAGTGGAGAGCGGCTCGCCGCTCCGATAGCCGAGCATTCCCGTGCCGTCTTCGTCGAGGATGTAGACCGTATCGAAGAGCGACGACGTGACGATGTTGTCGACGATCCAGCCGGCGTCCATCGAGCCGTAGAGCACGCGAACGGCATCGTCCCACTGGGCGTAGTCGTTGTGGGTCTCCCCAAGCCGCCGAAGATCGGACTGGATCGCCGCCAATGCCGACTTTTCGGTTAGCGTGTCCTCAATGCGATTGACCTCGCCCGCCATCCTGGTGAGCGAATAGACCACGATCGCGACGGTCCCGAGCAGGATGACGATCGCCAAGAGGCCGATCATCAGCGCAAAGCGCCGCGCCGTGGCGTCAAAGGATGTCATCGCCACATGCCGTTACTGCCAACAATGTTCCGCTCGACGAGTTCATCGGGAGGCGAGACGTGTCGAGTAGCATACACGCGGGGTACGCTATCACATCCAGCATTGTGAAGATTGCCAGAGCGCGGACTGGACGGCCATGATCCAGGTCAAGGAGGCATGCGTTGCGGTCCGGCGACAGCAGGCGGGTCGAACGGCCGATGCCGCGACGATGCGGGTGATGCGTTCCGATGGGGTGCGGGGGCACTCTGCAGTGATCGGCGGTCCGCGGTCGACGTCGCGTCAGCGCCATGAAGGACGCCCGTCCCGCAAAGCGGGAAGGGCGCCCCTGACTGGAGTCGAGCCGGCGCGCTTCGCGCGCCGGCATTTCCAGCCGCCCCTTGCAGGGCACTTGACCGTCCGGCTCCATCATGCCGCCCGGGGTGAAGATCACACCGGGCCTCGGAGCCTCGCATGCAGGCCCTTCAGGGGATGGGCAGGGCCGTCCGCACCTGGCGGGGACGAACGGGCTCTGCTTCCAGGAGCGTCCGCGCCCTATTGCGGCGAGGTCGCCATCACCTTTTCCATCACGCGGTCGAGGTTGAAGCTGCCCGGCTTCTGGCGCGGCGGGAACTCCGCGAAGCTCTGCAGCCACTTGGCGACATAGGCGCCCGCCGGCGCGATCAGGAACATGCGTTCCATGTACCAGCGCTGATAGCCCATCGCGTTCTCCTCCTCGGCCCGCTCGAACGGGTCCATGCGGAGGTTGGTCAGCGTCGGCGCACGCAGTTCCACGAAGGGCTGCAGCCAGACATTCAGGCCGAGGGCGTTCTGCTTGAGGAAATTGATCTTCCAGTTGTCGTAGCGGAGCGCGGCGACGCTGCCGTCGTCGGTCCAGTAAAGGAACTCGTCCCGCGGCCACGCGCCTTCGCCCTTGAAGGCCGGCGACAGGTCATAGCCGTCGAGATGCACCTTGTAGGTGCGGTCGCCGATGGTCTTGCCCTGGAGCAACTCCTCCTTGATGCCCGGCTCGCCGGCGGCCGCCAGCAGCGTCGGCAGCATGTCCTCATGGGCGCCGATGTCGTTGATGACGGTGCCGGGCTTGATCACGCCCGGCCAGCGCATCACGGTCGGGACGCGGTAGCCACCCTCCCAGTTGGTGTTCTTCTCGCCGCGGAACATGGTGGTGCCGCCATCGGGCCAGGTGAAGGTCTCGGCGCCGTTGTCGGTCGAGTACATGACGATCGTGTTGTCGGCGATGCCGAGCTCGTCGAGCTTGGCGAGGAGCTGGCCGACCATCGCATCATGCTCGACCATGCCGTCGGCATAGACGCCGAGGCCGGTCACGCCCACGGACTCGGGCTTGAGGTGGGTGAAGATGTGCATCCGGGTCGAGTTCCACCAGACGAAGAACGGCTTGCCGTCCTTGTGGGCGTCGTCGATGAAGCGAAGAGCCTCGGCGGTCACCTCCTCGTCGACCGTCTCCATGCGCTTCCGGGTCAGAGGTCCGGTGTCGATGATCTTCTGGGTGCCGTCGGGCAGCGCCCACGAGTGGATCACCCCACGCGGGCCGAACATCTTCTTGAACTCCGGCGACTGCGGGTAGTCGACGTTCTCCGGCTCCTCCTCGGCATTGAGGTGGTAGAGGTTGCCGAAGAACTCGTCGAAGCCGTTATTGGTCGGCAGCATCTCGTCGCGGTCGCCGAGGTGGTTCTTGCCGAACTGACCCGTGGCGTAGCCGAGCGGCCTGAGCAGCCCGGCGATGGTCGGGTCCTCGATCATCATGCCCTCGGGTGCGCCCGGCAGGCCAACCTTGGTGAGGCCGGTGCGGATCGGCGACTGCCCGGTGACGAAGGCGGCGCGGCCGGCGGTGCAGCTCTGCTGGCCGTACCAGTCGGTGAACAGTGCGCCGTCCTTGGCGATGCTGTCGATGTTGGGCGTGCGGTAGCCCATCATGCCGTTATTGAAGGCGCTGACGTTGAACTGGCCGATATCGTCGCCCCAGATGACGAGGATGTTCGGCTGCTTCGCGTCCTGGGCCTGCGCCGGGAGCGCCACCGCTCCGATCACGGCAGCAGCAAGCGCCAGCAGCGCAAGGCCGCCTCGATGGTTCCTCTTCATATGCCCCTCCTTTTCCACGTGCCATGCGCCCGATCAGACGACGTCCGGCGCTTCGGAAACGGTTTCTCGTCGAACTGTGCAGGGTCTGTATTGCCATTTTGCGCAGTCCGCTTCTCGGGGACGGCGGGACCGGAAGAGGGCGCCGCCTGGTGCCCCGGCGAATCCGGTTCGTACCGGGCCGCCATGCGGTGGACCGTCGGCCCGTTGCGAACCGACGCTCCGGATTAATGGCGATTGCCTTGCTCAGCGTCCGCTGAGCGCCGCCTCGATCTGCTTCTCGACCTTGCTGAGATTGAACGACCCGGGAGACTGGCTCGGCGGGTAATCGACCATGGTCTGCAGGAACTTGGCGGCGAGGACCTGGATCGGCGCGATGACGAACGGCCGGTCGAGGAACCAGTCGTCGTAGGTGTTGGCGTTGTGCTGGGCCTTCTCGAACGGATCGCGGCGGAGGTTGAAGAGCAGCGGCACACGCAGCTCGACGAAGGGCTCCCGCCAGACGCCAAAGGCCTCGCCGCGGTTCTCGAGGAACACGACCTTCCAGTCGTCGTAGCGGGCGGCGACCACCTGGCCGTCGTCGTTGACGTACCAGAACTCCTTGCGCGGATCCTCGGCCGTGCCTTCGAGATAGCCGAGCTGATTGTAGCCGTCGATGTAGTTGCGGTAGGTGCGGCCGTTCAGCTCGACGCCATCGAGCAGCTGTTGCTTGATGTCGGGGTTACCGCCGATCGCGGCGAAGGTGGGCAGCCAGTCCTCGTGGCTGACGATGCCGTTGAGCGTCTTGCCCGCCGGGAAGCGGCCCGGCCAGCGGATGAAGGCGGGAACGCGGTAGGCGCCCTCCCAGTTGGAGTTCTTCTCGCTGCGGAACGGAGTCGTCCCGGCGTCGGGCCATGTGTTGTAGTGCGGGCCGTTGTCGGTGGAATACATCACCACCGTGTTGTCAGCGATGCCGAGCTTGTCGATCAGCGCGAGGAGCTGGCCGACATTCATGTCATGCTCGACCATGCCGTCCGAGTATTCGTCGCTTTTCGGGCCGGCGAGACCCTTATGCTCGTCGCGGACGTGGGTGCGGAAGTGCATGCGGGTGCCGTTCCACCAGACGAACCACGGCTTGCCCTCCTCGGTCGCCTTGGTGATGAAGGCTTCCGCGGCGGCGACGGTCTCGTCGTCGATGGTCTCCATCCGCTTCTTGGTGAGCGGCCCCGTATCCTCGATGCGCTGGGTGCCGTCGCCATTGGCCCAGGCGTGGAGGACGCCCCGTGGGCCGAACTGCTCGCGGAAGCTCTTGCCGTTGGGCAGCACCATGTCCTGCGGGTAGTCGCGGTTCTCCGGCTCTTCCTCGGCATTGAGGTGGTAGAGGTTGCCGAGGAATTCGTCGAAGCCGTGCATCGTCGGCAGGTGCTCGTCGCGGTCGCCCTGGTGGTTCTTGCCGAACTGCCCGGTGGTGTAGCCGAGCGACTTCAGCACCGTCGCCATGGTGACGTCGGTCATCTGCCAGCCTTCCGCCGCGCCGGGCAGGCCGACTTTGGTCATGCCGGTGCGCACCGGCACGTTGCCGCCGATGAAGGCGGCGCGGCCGGCGGTGCAGCTCTGTTGGGCGTAGTAGTCGGTGAAGGCCAGGCCTTCGCTGGCGATGCGGTCGATATTGGGCGTCTGGTAGCCCATCATGCCGCGGTTGTTGTGGCTGATGTTCCAGGTGCCGATGTCGTCGCCCCAGATCACGAGAATGTTCGGCTTGTCCTGGGCGTCGGCGGATCCGGCCGCCGTGAAGATGGCCATCGCCGCCGCGATGGCGACTCCGGCGAGCTTGCGCATCATGTCATTTCTCCCTCTCTTGCAGTTGCGTGGCAGGCTTTGGTCAACGGGATGTCGCGCGCCGGCAAGACCGGCTCCGGTCGATCCGATCGAGGTACGCGCCTCGCCTCGGTGGAGCCGCAAGATGCTGGTCTCGCGGCCCGACCGAGAGAAGTTCAATCGAAGGCGAAGATGCGCTTCCAGTCGTCCTTCATGCTGATGACGATCCAGCCGTCCTTCACGGCTTCGTCGTAGAGCGCCTGGCTCATGGCGCCGATCTTCGTATCGGGGAGCCCCTGCGCAGGGCCGTAGGCATATTCGCGAACCGCATCGTCGTGCAAGACGAGCATCGCCAGTCTCCGGCCGTCGCCCGCGGCGGTGTATTCGAGCATCTGCTGGTCGCCGGCGGTGTTGCCGAAGGCCGCGTAGGGCCGCCGGCCGATCATCAGGTTGATCGATTCAGGCTTGCCGGCGTCGTTGTCGTTGATCAGGAGCTTGGGGTCCCTGGTCAGGAACGGCTTGCCGGCCTTGTCGTAGCCATAGCTCGTTCCAAGGGCGCTGCCGATCACCTGCTCGGGCGGGACGCCGTACGTCTTCTCGGCGTAGGAGCGGACGAAATCCTGGCCGCCGCCGGTGACGATATAGGTCTTGTAGCCGTTGGCGCGGAGATACTGCATCACCTCCTGCATCGGCAGGTAGGTGAGGTCGTTATACGGCCGCTTCCAGCGGCGATCCTTCGCTTCCGCCATCCACTTCGTCGCGCTGGCGCGGAAGTCGTCGACGCTCATGCCGGTCAGCGTCTCCATGAGCAGCTTCTCGAGGTCTTCCTTGGGCAGCTTGGCGACCGCGGCGAGATCGCCGGAGAGCACCGTCTTGAACGGTTCCTGGTCGGCGAGTTCGGGCTTGGCCTTGACCAGCGCCGGGACGCTGTCGAGAACGAAGACGAGCTGGCTGTAGACCGGATGCTCGACCCAGAGCGTGCCGTCCTGGTCGAAGGTGGCGATCCGCTCCGGCACAGGCACGAAATCGGCGCCCCCTTCCGTGGTGGTCGCCTCGACGAACTCGACGATCGCCTGCTTCGCCGCCCCGTCGTTCCATGAGGGCAGCGGGTCGGTCTGCGCCAATGCCGGTGCGGCAAGGGCCAGCACCGCGCCCAGCGCCAGAAAGCGCGCAAAGCTGACGATCCTGGCTCGGGGCCTCGTCAAATCAAACATTGCATCCTCCTCCTTCTGGCGCAGGCCGGCTGGCAACCGGCAGCCTTCAAGCC
>JALHRF010000039.1 GCA_022841545.1 Bauldia sp.
CGTTGTCGTAGAACCACACATCCAACTGCACGTAGCCGCCGATCTTCAGGCAGGTATCGGTGCCGGGGATGTACCAGTAGCCCACGCCGAAGGCGTCGCAGATCTTGACGTAGTCGATCGGCTCGACCGCGATCGCGAGGTCTGCCGCCTGGGCGGCGCCCGAAACCGCCATGACAGCGGCGGTGCCGAGAAGAAGAGACTTAATTTTCATAATCTGACCTCCAAAGCTTGATCCAGGGGCAGGTTCGTTCTTGCTTGGCTCCCGGATCAATACCCCGATCCGGTTTTTGTGAGCCCTTGCGAAGTCTGTCCCAGTCCCCGCGAGTTTGTCCTGAACGACCTTGCCCCGAGGCGACCGCCAGAACTTCATGGACCGCAACAACCCCGCGGTTCATGAGTCGCACCTTACCGACGCGGCCCCGCCTTGCAACGAAGAAAAGCGCGGGAAACCGCCTTCCGTGATGTTTTTGGAAGGCATGTGGCAGATTTGGCACAAAGCCACCCCCTAGCCCAAGTCCCCGCCGAGAGAACACGCTAGCTGCCATCGAAAGCCCTTGAAAGCTGGCCTTTCGCCCGGCAGTTACCTAAACCGATCAGGGGATGGGTCGGCGCCCACCTCTGACCGTGACAGATCAGAAGGATGCGGGCCGTGATCAATGTGAGCAAGGTCAATCCGAGAGGCATCATCTGGATCGCCTCCTACCCGCGGTCGGGCAACACGTGGACCCGGGCCTTCATCAACACCCTTACCCACGTCATCCAGGATCCGGACTTCCAGGAGGTCGACATCAACCGGATCGAACCGTGGACCGCAACCGAGAACAGTGTCGAGCACTATACCCGGCTGCTCGGAAAGCCCGGATTCCGCGCCACTCCGGCCGAGATTGCCGCCGCGAGGCCAAAGGTGCAGGCCGACATCGCCCGCCTGGCCGGCAAGCCGATCTACGTCAAGACCCACAACGCCAACGCGCTGGATCATGGCATGCCCCTCATCAACATGGGGGTCACTGCGGGCGCAGTATATCTCTTGCGAAATCCCCTCGATGTGGCAATTTCGCTCGCGCACTATAGTAACGTTTCGATCGACCGCGCGATCGACGAGATGGCGATGCCGGGATTCGGGGTCAACACCACGCGAAATTATGTCCGAGTCGTTTGGGGATCCTGGAGCGAACATGTCGGAAGCTGGGCCACGCGACCGAACCCTACATTTCTCGTCGTACGCTACGAGGATCTTGTGGCGAAGCCCGAAGAATACTTCAGCAGCGTCGCCCGCCACCTGATGATGACGCCCGACGGCGACCAGCTTGCCCGCGCCATTGCGCTGACCCGATTCGACAGACTTCGCGACAACGAGGCGGTCGCCGGCTTCAATGAGAGACCACACGACATCGACAACTTCTTCCGCGAGGGGCGGGCCGGCCAATGGCGCGAGCGGCTTACCGCCGATCAGGTTGCGCGCGTCGTCAAGGCCCATCATCCTCTGATGCGGCGGTTTGGTTACCTGCCCGACGACGGCAATGCCTGAGTCCGTCGGGTGCGATTCGCAGCGACCTTGGCCTTGGCGCCGGGGACGAAAGACCGCTTTCGCCCTCATGAGCGCCCGAGATAGATGGCGATGATCCCGTTTTCCGACAACAACTCCAAGGGAATCGTCTGGATAGCGTCGTATCCCCGCTCCGGAAACACCTGGACGAGGGCTTTCCTGAACGGCCTTTTCAAGATCCAGCAGGATTCGACCTCCGGGGAGGTCGACATCAACCGAATCGACGAGGGAAGCCTGGTCGAAGACGCGGCCGCACTCTACCCAAGGTTTCTTCGCAAACCGGTGTCGGCGGCGAGCCCCGCTGAGATTGCGGCTGCCCGACCACGGGTGCAGGCCGCGCTGGCCGAAGCGGCCGGGCGGCCGATCTACCTCAAGACCCATAACGCCAACGCCCTCGATCACGGCTCGCCCCTGATCAACATGGGGGTGAGCCTCGGCGCCATCTACATCGTTCGCAATCCGCTTGATGTCGCCATATCCTACGCCCATTTCAGCAACGCCCCGATCGACCAGGTCATCGACCGGATGGCGATGAGCGGCTGGGGGATGGAGAGCGTCCGCGAGAAGGGTCTCGAACGCGTGCGCGTGGTGATGGGGTCTTGGAGCGAGAACGTCGCAAGCTGGACGGCCCGCCCACACCCTGCGGTGCTGGTTGTCCGCTACGAGGACATGGTCAGCAAGCCGAACGCTACCTTTGCGCGTATCGCGCGGCATGTACAGGCAAATCCGAGCGTCGAACATCTCAGGCGGGCGATCGCCATGAGCGATTTCGGCCGGCTTCGCGCCCAGGAAGAGGCGGCGGGGTTCAATGAAAAGCCGGCGAAATCCGTTGCGCCCTTCTTTCGCGAGGGACGCGCGGGCCAGTGGCGGGAGGTCCTATCGCCGGAGCAGGTGTCCCGCATTGTATCGGCTCACCGGCCGCTGATGAAGCGCTTCGACTATGTTCCCCGCCAGTCAGATATCTTGAGCACGCGAAGGACCGGCAGGAGTCGCGCTTGATCAAGCGGCTAACAACGTCTATCCCGAATAGGCGCGAAGGAGAGGTGGCCGAGTGGTCGAAGGCGCTCGCCTGCTAAGCGAGTATACGGCCAAAAGCTGTATCGTGGGTTCGAATCCCATCCTCTCCGCCACGCGATTTTAGCGTGATCTCAACGACTTAAGTCGGCCTTGACGGACTGTTGCGACGTCGACGCCCGCGGTCCTGACTCGCGGCGTGATACGCTTGCGTGAACGGCGCGCGATGAACCCAGACGCCCCGATCGTCCGGAAAGAGGATCGACGCCAAAACATCGTCCCCGCGGCTGCCGCCAGCTTGCTCTTGAAGGGGCTATGCACGCCTGGGGGGGGCGGTGGAGGCGCGCACGACCAGTTTCACTGGCCGAACGAGATGCTTCGGGCCTCGCCGGTCAGCGGGTGACTCGATCATCTCGACGAGAACCTCTGCGGCCGCGACACCCACATTGTACTGTTCGATCCGGATGGTGGTGAGCGGCGGCGACAGCCGATCGACGAGCGGCATGTCGTTATAGCCGGTGACGGATATGTCGCCGGGGCAATCCAGGCCGTGGCGGCGCAGCGCCGCGATCGCGCCGATAGCCAACCGGTCGTTGGAGCAGACCACCGCGGTGAATCGCCCGCGCGCCGCGATCAGTTCGTCCATGCCCGCTTCGCCCTGATGCTCGTTGAAGCCGGCGGCGAAAGCGACGAGGCCGGGACTGGGATCGAGGCCGAACTTTTTGCGATGCTTCTTGAAAGCGCGATACCGCTCGGCACCGGTCGAGAGCGTTTGCGGTCCGGCGATATTGGCGACCGCCTTGTGTCCCAGCCCGGCCAGATGCTCCAGCAACCGGCGGATACCCTCCTCCTCATCGTTGACGACCGAGGATACCGCGGGGTCGTCGACCCGGCGGTTTACCGTGACGACCGGCACGCCCTCGGCCGAAATCCGTGAGATGGCGGCATCCTCACGCTGGACGCTCGCGAGGATCAGCCCGTCGACACCGCGGGAGCGAAGTATCCCGGCGACCTCTTCCTCACGGTCGAGCCCTCCGTCGGTATTGGCGAGGATCGCGAGATAGCCCCGCACGGCGAGCCCATCCTCGATGCCGCGAATGATCGGCGGGAAAACGGGATTGGTGATGTCGGGTACCACGACGCCAACCGTCCTGGTGCGGTTGGTACGGAGCGAAGTGGCAGCCGCATTGGGACGGTAATCGAGGCGTCGGCTCACCGCCCGCACCTTCTCCACCACCGCCGGGGTGATCAGATGCGCCGTGTTGGGATTGAGGGCGCGCGAGACGGTCGAGAGGTGGACGCCAGCCGCCTCCGCCACGTCCTTGAGGGTCGCTCGCCGTTGCATCGTTCCGCCAGGCCATCCCATCGCTCGCGCTCTGTCTTGCCGGCGGCCTTGACACCCGAGGGCGATGTGCCACTATCTGCAAACGTTTGCACAAACGCAAGAACGGTCAAGCCGGAAGCGGCGACGTCGGGGGAGGGCAAGTCTGGATGGAGGCGAACCGCTACCAACTCGGTTGGATCGGCATTGGCCGTATGGGCTACCCCATGGCGGAGCGGCTGTTGAAGGCGGGGAACGACGTCCGCATCTGGAACCGGACCCGCTCCAAGGCCGAACCACTGGCGAAGAAAGGCGCGACGATCGTCGATCGGCCCGCCGATCTCGCAGATGTCGATCTCCTGTTCACCATGGTGGCGACCGGCGCCGATCTGGACGCCGTGCTGTTCGGCGAGAATGGCGTCATCGCCGGCGCCGGCAAGGCGCCGCGCATGGTCGTCGATTGCTCCTCGATCGGCGGCGATGAATCGGCCGCGATACGGGATCGCCTGAAGTCCCATGGGACGGAGTTTCTGGCGGCGCCGGTCAGCGGCAACGGCAAGTGCGTCAAGGCCGGGAAACTCAGCATGGTCGCCTCCGGGCCCCGGGCGGCTTACGAGATCGCAGAACCCTTCCTCAACACCATCGCCGGCAACGGCGCGTCCTATGTTGGGGAAGGCGACCTCTCCCGCTTCTGCAAGATCGCGCACAACGTCTTCCTGGGCGTCATCATCGGCAACCTCGCCGAGATCACGGTGCTGGTCGAGAAGGCCGGGGTCCCGCGCCATGCTTTCCTCGCCTTCATCAATAACAGCGTGCTCGGGTCGATCTTCACCCGCTACAAGACCCCGGCGCTGGTCAATCTCGACTTCGCGCCGACCTTTACGCCGAAGCTCCTGCGCAAGGACCTCGACCTCGGCCTGTCTGCCGGTCGCGACCTCGATGTGGCGATGCCGGTCACGGCTGCAACCCGGGAAGCGCTGCAGGCGCACTTCGGCGCGGCGACGCTCCGCGATGATCCCGACGCCTACCTCGCGCAGGACTTTGCAGCGCTGATCGAAACCGTGGCGCTCGCCGCCGGAATGAAGCTTCAAAGCGAGAACCGCCAAATCCCGACGGGGCTCGAAGTGGAGGAATAGGGACCGACAATGAATCGGGCCCGCGAAGGCCCCACAGGGGAGGAGGAACCCATGAAGCGTATTGTTGCACTGTCCGTGCTCACGCCCACGGCACTTGTCGTGTCGTCGGCGATCACCGCGGCGGCCGTGAGCTTCGGCGCCTCGCTGCCGCTCACCGGCGGCCTGGCCATCAATGGCCAGAAGCACAAGGAGGGATATGAACTCTGCGTCGAGCTGATCAACAGTAACGGCGGCCTGCTCGGCGAGCCGGTCTCGCTCGTGATCAGCGACAACCAGTCCACCAACGAGACGGCGCAGGCCCAATTCGAACGCCTCATCAATGAGGACAAGGTGTCCGCGCTGCTCGGCACCTTCTCGAGCCGGATCACGTTCCCCACCACCTCGATCGCCGAGCAGAACAAGATGGTCTACCCGGTTCCGTCCGGCGTGGCCCTCCAGATCTATGAGCGCGGTTACAAGTATATCTTCAATTTCCAGCCGAACGCAGCCGAGTATGTCGGCAAGTCCTATACGGGCCTGATGAAGGACCTCGTACCCGCCGATCAGACGCCGAAGAAGGCGGCGGTGGTCCATGCCGACGACTTCTACGCCAATGCGGCGGTCGCCGGCCTCACCGGCAAGAAGCGGGAGATCGCCGGCACCGACAAGGTGATCGACCTCGCGCCCGGGACGCTGGCCGATGCCGGCATCGAGGTGGTCTTCGAGCAGCAGTGGCCGGAGGAAGGCTTCTCCGACTGGATCGGCCTCGCCAACTCGATCAAGCAAAGCGGCGCCGACATGGTGGTCGGCTTCACCGCCTCGCCCGACGAAGCGATCCAGCTCGTCCGCGCCTTCCGGACCGTCGCCTACCAGCCCTCGACCGTGGTCATGGGCCAGGGCACGCAGCAGGAATTCCACGACCAGCTCGGCGAGGCGGCGAACGGCGTCCTCATCCAGTCGGCCTGGCATCCGGCGGTCGAGTGGGTCGGCACGATCGGCGACAGGGAGTTCACCAACCAGGACTTCATCACCGCGTTCCAGGCGAAGTACAGCAAGGCTCCTGACGAGGATAACGCCATCCCCTTCGCCACCTGCCAGGGAATTGCGCAGGCGATCGCCGAGACCAAGTCGACCGACAACACCGTGCTCCGCGACTGGCTCGCGGCGCGCACGGCCGACGCGCCGGTGCGTACGATCCTCGGCAATTTCCACTGGGACGAAAAGGGCCTTCCAGTCGACAAGCCCTTTCTGATCACCCAGTGGCAGGACGGCGAGCTGAAGTTCGTCTATCCGCTCGGCCAGTTCCCGGGCACGGCCGATCTCGTCTGGCCGAAGCCCTACTAGACCCGGCAGATCGCTCACTCCGGGGCGCGGCTCGCCGCGCCCCGTCCCGTCCCCCCCGCGAGGCAGTAGCCGGATGCCCCTTCTCGAAGTCCGCGACGCGAGGAAGTCCTTCGGCGGCATCAAGGCCGTCGATGGCTGTTCCTTCACGGTCGAGGCAGGCACGATCACTGCGCTGATCGGGCCGAACGGCGCCGGCAAGACCACCATGTTCAACATGATCAACGGCCTCCATCGCGCCGATGGAGGCGAGATCCGGTTCGAGGGGAAACGCATCGAGCGCCAGATGCCCCACCGCATCACGCGGATGGGAATCAGCCGCACCTTTCAGATCAGCCGGCAGCTCGGCGATCTTACCGTGCTCGAGAATGTCGTTGTCCAGTCGCCGTCCCGAGGGCTTCGTGGCCTGATGAAGCCGGCGGTGCTTGGCGAGGAACGCGACCGGGCGATGGCGCTGCTGGAGTTCGTCGGCATCGCCGACCTCGCGAGCCTCTCGGCGGCGAAGCTCTCCTACGGCCAGAAGAAGCTGATGGATCTTGCCGCCGGGATGATGGCGCGGCCGACGCTGTTCCTGCTCGACGAGCCAGCCGGCGGAATCAACCCGGCCCTGCTCGATTTGATCATCGACCGGGTCCAGAAGCTGCGCGAGGAAGGCGTCACCTTCCTGATCGTCGAGCACAACATGGACATGGTGATGACGGTCTGCGACCCGGTGGTGGTCATGGCCTATGGGAAGGTGCTCGCCGAAGGGCCCCCCGCGGCCATCCAGGCCAACCAGGCCGTCCTCGAAGCCTATCTCGGAGCCTGACGGTGGCGCTGATCGAGATCGACGACGTCGTCGCCGGCTACGGGATCGGTCCCGACATCCTCACCGGCGTCTCGCTCAAGATCGAGGCCGACCGCAGCACCTGCATCATCGGCCCGAACGGCGCCGGCAAGTCCACGCTGCTCAAGGCGATCTGCGGCCTGGTCCCGATCCGGCGCGGCAAGGTGACGTTCGACGGCGCCCCGCTCAACGGTCTCCGCACCGACGAGATCCTCCGCCGCGGCATCTGCTTCGTGCCGCAGGACCGGAGCCTGTTTCCCGACATGACGGTGACCGAGAACCTCCGCATGGGGGGCTACATCCTCAAGGAGCGCCACGCGGTCGAGGAGCGCATCGAGGAGGTGCTCGGGATGTTCCCGATCCTGCGCGAGCGGCGGTCGCAATATGCCAAGACGCTCTCCGGCGGCCAGCAGCAGATGCTCCTGCTCGGCCGCGCGCTGGTGCTCCGCCCGCGGGTGATCATGCTCGACGAGCCTTCGCTGGGCCTCGCGCCGATCGTCTCGCGCCAGATCTTCGACTCGATGACCGCGCTCAAGGCCGCGGGCATCGCCATCATCGTCGTCGAGCAGAATGCCCGGATGGGCCTCGCCTTCGCCGACTGGGGTTGCGTGCTCGACCTCGGCCGGCTGGTCTTCGAGGGCGCTTCCGAGACGGTGCTCAGCGACCCGAGGATCGAGGAACTTTATCTCGGCCGGCGGAGAAGAACGGGTACCGACGGATGACCCAGAGCGTACAAATCGTCATCCTCGGCCTCACTCTCGGCGGCGTCTACGCGCTGATGGCTTCGGGCATGACCCTGATCTTCGGCGTGATGGGCATCGTCAACCTTGCCCATGCCGCGTTCATGGTGATGGCCGCCTTCATCGCCTATTTCGCCTTCAAGGGCGTGGGCCTCGACCCAATTCTCTCCATCGTCATCACCATGCCGGTGATGTTCGTGGTGGGGATCATCGTCTACCGGCTTCTCTTCGCTTCCTCGGTCGGCGATATCCATCGCCGAGGCCCCGTAGTGCTGCTGACCTTTGCGCTGGCGCTCCTGATCGAGGGCGTGCTCGGCTACGCCTTTTCCAACATCTACCGCTCGACCACACCCTCCTATGCCGCCGAGGCCCTGCTCATCGGGCCGTACTTCATCCCCGAGGGCCAGTTCTACGCGATGCTGATGTCGATCGCGCTTCTGGTCGGCCTCTGGGCGTTTCTCCAGTACACCAAGCTCGGCTACGCCATTCGCGCCACGACTTACAACCGCACCGCGGCGGAGGTGGTGGGCGTCAATGTCGACCGCATCTCGACCATCGTCTTCGGCATCGGCATGGCGCTTGCCGGCGCCTCGGGCTCGATGCTCTCGTTCCTGTTCTCGTTCTACCCGAGCAAGCACTGGGAATGGGTGGCGATCATGCTTGCCCTCGTCGTCCTCGGCGGCATGGGGAGCCTCCTCGGGGCGCTGATCGGCGCGCTGGTCCTTTCGGTGGTCGCCGCTTTCGTCGCAGCCGAGTTCGGGCCGACCTGGTCGCCGGTCACCTTCTACCTCGCGCTGTTCCTGATCCTCCTTTTCCGGCCGCAAGGCCTCCTCGGCAAGAAGCCGGAGCTGTGAGATGACCGCGCCGGCCGCCAACCTTTCCGAAGCCAAGGCCGCAGCCCCGTCCGCCTCGCCGGGCAAACGGGGCCTCATGGTGGTCCTGGTGCTGGCCGCACTTCTCTTTCCGCTGCTTCAGCTCGCGGTCGGCGGCTTCAACTACTGGCTCCACATGGGCCTTTTCGTCTTCATGAACATCGCCATCGCTTCGAGCTGGAACATCATCGGCGGCTATGCCGGCTACATCTCGCTCGGCCACAACGTCTTTTTCGCCATCGGCGGCTACGCGGCGGCGATCCTGTTCGCTTACTTCGGCGTCTCTCCGTTCATCGCCTTCCCGCTTTGCGGGCTGATCGCGATGGCGTTCGGCTTCCTGATCGGCCTCATCACCCTTCGCGTGCGGGGTCCGACCTTCCTGATCGCGACGATCGCGCTGGTGCTTCTGGCCAAGATCCTTCTCGACAACTGGCCCTATATCGGCGGCGCCAACGGCATCAGCCTGCCGCTCCTCGACCTGCCCGTCGAATACGTCAAGCTGCCGTTCTACTACCTGATGCTCCTCCTCGCCGTCGGCGCCGTCTGGCTCTCCTTCGTGATCCGCCGGTCGAAGTTCGGGCTGGGGCTGCGCGCGATCTCGCAGGACGAGACCAAGGCAGAGGTCGCCGGCATCCCGACACGCTTTTACAAGACGCTCGCCTTCGCGCTTTCCGGCTTGTTCATCGGCATGGCCGGTGCGCTCTGGGGGTACTACCTCACCTATCTCAGCCCCGCGATCTTCCTCTCGATCCTGGTCGGCGCGAAGTTCGTGCTGATGACCATTCTCGGCGGCCGGGGCACGGTATCGGGCCCCGTGGTGGGCGCCATCGTCTTCGTCCTCGCCAACGAGTTCTTCGTCGCCTGGTTCGGCGCGACCGAGCTCAACCTCGCAGCCACCGGGCTGATGCTGATCCTGGTCCTCCTCTTCTTCCCGGAAGGGATCATCGGCACGCTCCGGAAGAACGGCCGGCTGCCCAGGATGCTCGACTGGGATTAGTCAGCCCAGCTTCGGAACCCGCAGGTCGAGGAAGGGCGTGATCGCCCGGACAACCTCCTCGACCGCATGAAGATGCGGTGCGTGCCCGACGCCTGGCAGTTCCATCATCGAGGCGTCGGGGAGCCGCTCGGCCAGTTCCCTCCCCATGGCCGGCGGCGTCGCGGCATCCTGCTCCCCGACCACGATCAGCGTCGGGTTGCGGATCGAAGCAAGTTCATCCGAAAGATCGAGGGTCGCCAGTGAACGGGCGGCTGCCGCGAAGACCGCCGGGTCGATCGCCGTGAAGAGCGCCTTTCGCTCGGCGATTAGCTCAGGGTGAGCGGCGATCACCTCGTCCGTGAACATGCGCTTGACCGCAATGTCGGCGACCGAGGCCATGCCTTCCCGCTCCACCTTGTCGGCAAGGCCGCGGAACGTGGCGCGGCCCACTTCGGGAAAAGCTACGCCGCCGCCGATCAGCACAATCCTCCCGACCTTCGCGGGGTGACGAATGGCGAGGGTGAGCGCAACAAATCCGCCGAGTCCATTGCCGAGAATGTCGGCCGGTCCGGCAATTCCCAATGCGTCAAGCGCATCGGCGATCCGATCGGCATAGCCGCCCAGCGGCTCAGCCGGGGGCGATGTGCCGAAGCCGGGAAGATTGATGAGGATCAGCCGGCGCGTCGAAGCAAGGGCCGCGGCGAGCGGGTCGAAGGACGAGCGATCGCTCAGGAGGGAATGAAGCAGGACGAGAACCGGCCCGTCCCCCAGAATTTCTACATCCATCTCGCTGAGGTCCCTCAAGTGGTGGCTCCCGCAATTCGAACGCCTGTGACATGGCCACCATGCCATGACTTCGGTCTGGCGTCCCATGCGGTGCGACGGGCCGATGTCGATCCCCGGTCAGCGGGCCCAGGTCCCGCCGAGGTCGTCCTCGATATGGATCCGGATGATATCGTCGAAACTGCCCTCTGGGCCGAGCCCCAGGCCGTCGGCGCGAAAGCCGAGCGCGTCGGCCCGATCCGTCGTGAAGCGTTGCGGCAACCCGGCGGCGATCGCCTCCATCGCCGGGTCGGGCTCGTGCCTGATGCGCTTCACGACCTTGTCGCCGGCGACCGTCCGGAGCGCCGCAATCTCCTCGCCAACCGTCGCCGAGATGCCGGGCATGGTCAGGCTTCTGCGCTCACCGAGGCGCGCCCCGTCGATCGAGGCGGCGTGCACGAGATAGGCGACAGCGGCACGCGGGCTCGAGAACCAGTGGCGTACCGACTCGCGGACGGGAAGAACCGCCTCCCGGCCGGCGAGCGGTTCGCGGACGATGTTGGAGAAGAAGCCGGACGAACCATAGGTCGGCGCCCCCGGTCGAACGCAGATGGTGGGAAGCCTGATGCCTATCCCGTCGACGAAGCCACGCCGCGTGTAGTCGGCGAGGAGCAGTTCCGACATAGCCTTCTGCGTGCCGTAGGAACTCTGCGGCGTATGGAAGAAGTCCTCCGGAATGACCTCGGGGTACGGCGTCCCATAGACGGCGGTCGACGACGCGTAGACAAGTCTCGGGCAGTACCCCTCGCCCACCCGTCTTGCCGCGTCGAGAAGCCCGCGCGTGGTGTCGAAGTTGATGCGGTAGCCAGCCGGAAAGTCCGATTCCGCCTGCCCCATGACCGTGGCGGCGAGGTGAAAGATCGCATCCGGACGACCCGCGAGAATGCGCTCGGCGAAGCGGGCATTGGCTATGTCACCGGTCTCGATCTCGGCCTGCGGCGACGGGTTGGCATCGGACGACGGAGGCAGCGCATCGACCAGGATCAGGGACTCGATCTCGCGACCCGCGAGTTGCCCGGACGTCGCCAGCCACGCGGCGAGCTTTCGCCCGATCATGCCGTTCGCGCCGACGATCGCCACCTTCATGTCATTCACTCGCCGCTGTCGAGGAAGGTCGCGGTCGCCAAAGTGTCGAGCGGCAGGCGGCTTACTTCGTGAATGAGGCCGGCAAGACGCACGGCAGCGTGCCCGACCAGCGCCTTGCCTATCGCGGCCGTGGCCAGACGTGCGTCTCCCATAGCACCATAGGGGTTGAGGTCCTGGCTGAGCCAGCCGAAGCCCGCGAGGTAGCCGTCGCCTGGATCGGCTGCGAGATGCTCGCCCGCGGCCGCAATCGATCGCGCTGTGGAAGGGAAATCCCTTATCTCCGAGGCGACGACCAGATCGGGGCGGATGTGGAGCATCATTGCCGTCTCGATCGCCCCCCCATGATAACCGAAGCGCCCCTCCTCCTCGGGGAAATGCGCGCGCGGCAGATCGCTCCAGAACCAGCTCGTATAGGCCGCGAGCATGCCCCGTCGGCGGAGCGCGACCGCTGTCGGCTGAAGCAGCGCCGCCTGTCCGCCGTGGCTGTTGAAGAGCAGTGCGCGACGAACGCCGCTGGCACGCACGCTGTCGAAGATCGCCGTCCAGATGCCGATCAGGGCCGCCGCCTCATGGCTCAGCGTTCCCGGATAGGCCTCGTGTTCAAACGACGTCCCGACCGCCTGCTCCGGCAACACCAGAACCGGGCCGGCCGCACCGAGGATCTCCAGCGTCTCGGCGACGATTCCGCGGTTGATCATGGTGTCGGTTCCCACCGGAAGGTGCGGGCCATGCTGCTCGACGGCGGCAACCGGGAGGAGCGCTACCGTCTCCGGAGGCAGCCGCGTGAAATCCGCGGTGGTAAGGTCGACCCAGTACTTGCTCACGCTCTTCCTCCGCCATCGCCGGTCAGCGCCGCAAGCGCACGACCCGTCTCAGCCAGGTTGATGCGATTGACCCGCTCGATCTCGGCCAGGATGTCTTCCGGAAACCAATTCGTGTGCGCCCAGGCCGCCGCCACCGCGCCGGCGATCATGGCGATGGTGTCGCTGTCGTTGCCGCCGTTGACCGCGGCGAGGATGGCGGCCAATGGGTCCCCGTCCGAGGCAACCGCAAGGCCGATCGCGGTGGGTACGGCTTCGGCCATGGCGACGCCATTGCCCACTTCAGCCTCGAGCGCGATCATCGCCGCTCCGAGGTCCCCGCGGTATCGATCGGCGATGCCGAGCGCGATATCGAGCCGGCGGAGGACGCTCGCACCGCCCACAATCCGCCCGCGGAGACGGCCCTCCGCCTCCCCCCGCCTCGCACCTTCGAGCGCGGCAGTCCCGATATCGCCGGTGGCGAGATCGGCAAGACCGGCCGCGACCGCACCTGCAACGGCGCCGGCGCCGGCAAAGGCAACCTGCGTTGCATGGGTCGGGATCGACAAGATCGCGGCAACGCTTGCCGCGTCGCCAATGTCGCCGGGGTTCGCCGCGCCGGCGACCGGCGCGCGCATCGCCGCACCGTTCGATGCGCCAAAGCTGCAGGAATAAGGCTCGGACGCGATGCCGATCACCCTTCCCTGCCTGATCCGCTCGATGGCGACACGCGTCGTCGGACCGGCGAACCGACGAAAAGTCTCCTCATCGTCGGCCCATATGAGGAGCCCCCTCTCGGCATCCTCGACGGTCGGCCTCCCGTTGCTGCGGAGAAGGACGTCGGCCATCGCCAACATCTGCGTGGCATCGTCGGTCAAGCGGCCCGGCTCCATGCCGCGGGCAAAGGGCGCCCGCTCGGGGGCGCGCAGGAGGCCGGTCACAGGCTTCCCGAAGACCGACACGATCTCGTCGCGCTGCATACCTTCGGTGGCCGCCCCAAGGGCATCGCCGAGGCATGCCGCCGCAAGCACCGCGTTGATGCGCCTGGCAAGGTCATTCATGTCGCGACGAACTCGTCCAGCCGGTGCGCCACCAGCGTCGCGGCCGTTGCGATCACCGCGCTCCATCCAGTCGACTCGCCGGCAACGAACCGGCTTGCCGCGGCAACCCCCGACCGCGTCGCCGCTTCGTTCGATGCGCCATCGAGACGCGCCCGGACAAAGCTGGCCGCAAATGTGTCGCCGGCCGCCGTGGTGTTGACCGCCACAACCGGCGGCGCAGGTACATAGGCGACTTCGCCGCCATCCGCCACGACAGCCCCGGAAGAGCCCAACGTGACGACGACCGTGCGGCGTCCATCGGCCAGCGCCAGGGCGCACATGCCCGCCGTGGCAATCTGGTCCGCACGGTCATGGGGCCGCCACCATGAAAGGAACTGCGCGTTGGTGCAAAGGATATCCGCACCGCCAACCGCCTCCATCGCGCGGCCAAATCCGACCCGCTCGACCTCGGGGAGTTCGAGATCGATCAGGATCGCGGCGTCGGCGGCTTTGGCCTTGGAAACCGCGTTTCGGACCGGATCGGGATGAAACAGGTTGGAGATCACCCAGTCGCCGGCCCTCGGGCTGAGTTGTTCGCCAATCCTGAGCAGGGCCGCCTCGGGCAAAGCGTCGATGATGATGGCCCGTTCCCCCGTGCGGTCGACGATCACAACAGGCGTCGCGGTGCGCAGGCCCGCCGGGTGCATGATTCCATTTGTGTCGATCCCCCGCCCGTCGAGGTCGGCCATGACGATCCGCCCCGCTTCATCGTCACCCACCGCGCTGTAGAGCGTCACTCGAACGCCCCATTGCGCGAGATGGACCGCAACCCACAGCGGCGGTCCGCCAACTATGTCGCGATAGGCCTTGGCGAAGGCCTTCTCGTCGTGTCCCGGCAGCCGGTCGACGTGATAGACGCGATCGCAGGCGAGCGGTCCGACGACGTGTGCCCTTGCCGTGCTCATGGCCCCGAACCCGCCTCAATCCGTACACCGGTCTTGGCGTCGAAGACCGGCGGCACTCCGTCGAGAGCCACGCCGACCTCACCACCTTCGTCGCTGACCGGGCCGGCGCTGCGAACGATCACCCGCTCCGACCCGATGTCGACATAAACGAGCCGCTCGGCACCGAGATACTCGATCGAGCGGATACGGCCGCGGATCGCCCCCGGACTGTCCGGCGAGACGATGCGGAGCCGTTCTGGGCGAAGCGCCACCGTGAACGCCGCGGGATCGCGCGGCAGCGCTGCGGCCACCGCATCGGGCGGCCGCCATGCGCTCCCGCCGAGATCGAGGACACCCCCCTCCCCACGCCTCACCCGGACGAGGGCCGCAGGTGGGCTGCCGACGAAGGACGCGACGAAGGCCTGCGCGGGCTCCTCGTAGATGCGCTCTGGCGTGTCGTGCTGGAGAATTCGCCCGTCCTTCATAACGGCAATCCGGTCGGCGAGCGTCATCGCTTCGGCCTGGTCGTGAGTGACCATGATCGTGGTCAGCCCCGTCCGCTGGTGCAATTCCCGGATTTCAACGCGGACGCTCGAGCGCAGCACCGCGTCGAGATTGCTGAGCGGCTCGTCGAGGAGGAGGAGGCGCGGCCCGATGACGATGGCGCGGGCGAGCGCCACCCGTTGCTGCTGGCCGCCCGAAAGTTCCGCCGGCTTCCTGGCCTCCAGTCCGTCGAGCTTGACCAGCGCCAGCGCCTCGCGGATGCGGGTGGCCGCCGCGTCGCCGCGAATGCCGCGCATATCGAGACCGAAGCGCACATTCTCCGCCACGCTCAAATGCGGAAACAGCGCATAATTCTGGAACACCAGTCCAATATCGCGACGGTGCGCGGGCAGGCCATCGATCGCGGTTCCGTCCAGGCCGATCGCACCGGAATCCGCCGTCAGCAGTCCAGCGATGATCTTGAGAAGGGTCGACTTTCCGCACCCGCTCTCGCCGAGGAGGACCGTGAACGCTCCCCGTCCAACGGTCAACGACACCCCGTGCAGCGCCACAGTCGCCTTGTAGGACTTCCGGACGTCGCTGATCGCAAGATA
Source organism: Bauldia sp. (assembly GCA_022841545.1). GTDB lineage: Bacteria > Pseudomonadota > Alphaproteobacteria > Rhizobiales > Kaistiaceae > Bauldia. The sequence continues at coordinate 15,541 of JALHRF010000039.1, forward strand.
GGGGGCGTCGGTTGAAGCCATTGTCCCTGCCTATTCCCCCTTGAGGCGCGCAAGCGCCCCAAGACCGATGCGGATGGCGTTGTCGTAGCCTGCGCCGGAGCGATGCGGCTCGCCCGTCACGAGGTTGTCTCCAACTGAGCAAACCGACCCGCCGCGACGCCCATAGAGCGCGGCCAGCGTCAGGATCGGCGCGGTCTCACGGTCGGTATTGAGGATTCCCGCCCGCCGCCAGTAGTCGATAATCTCGGCGTGGTCCGGCTGGAGGTACCCGCCAGGCCCGGGCTTGCCCCAGCCGCAGTATTCGCTGTCGCCGGTGCGTGTCACGCCGACATGAAACGGTGCGCCGATCGCCTCTGCTTCCGCGACCATCGCGCCGACGACGCGATAATCTGCCAACGCCGGGAATTCGGCCCGCACGTGGGACTTTGTCAGGCCCTCGTCGCGGACGGCGCCGGCGCTGATCACCGCATCGCCGACACGCACCTTCTCGCCCCAGCCGCCCGAGCCGCCGATGCGGATCACGGTGTCGCAATCGGTGTGATTGAAGAGGTCCATGAGGACGAGTTCTGCCTCCGGCGCGCCGCTTCCCGTCGAGACGACGCTGATCGGCACGTCGCGATATGTCCCCGTCACGGTCGCGAACAATCCCGTCCGCGCCACGACCTTTGGGTCATCGAGTGCCCGCGAGATCGCATCCTCGCCCGCGCCTTCGCCCACCGTGAGCGGGTCACGCACGGCGAGCACGACCGAAGGCGCGATCGTCTCGCGACGGAAGCCGGTCAATGCCGGGACGCCGTCCTTCACGAAGCTCGGCATATTGGCGAGATAGGGGTGTGTCACCGCGCGCATGGCGTCCTTCTCAAAGCTGCCGCGACCACTTGAACAGTCTCTCACCGGCAAGTCCAAGGATCAGGATCACCGCGACGATCGCCGCGCCGATGGCGACGGTGATCGGGTCGACGCCTTCGCTCCGCAGTTCCGAGTAGAGACGGACCGGGAAGGTGATCCAACGCGCGCCGGCGATGAAGGACGAAACGATGACGTCGTTGAACGAAACGAGGAAGGATATGGCCGCACTCAGCACCAGACCGGACGCGACAAGCGGCAACGTGACGCGACGGAAGGCGACGGACGGACGGGCGCCGAGGCTGACGGCGGCGGCGACGAGGTTCGGGTCGAGCTGGCTGAAATTCGCGGTCATGATGCGGACGGAGAAGGGGATGGTAATGGTGGCGTGGGCGATGAACAGGCCCGGGAACGAGCCGGAAATCCCAAGCCAGGCATAGATCTGCAGGAGCGCGATGGCCCAGACGATCAAGGGCAGCGCGAGCGGAGCGAGGAGAATTGTCGCCACCACCTCCGAGCCGCGGAAGCGGCCACGGGCGAGCGCGTAGGCCGCCAACGTGCCGACGACGACCGACACGAGGGCAGCGACGGTCGCCAACAGCGCCGACACGCCCAGCGACGAGCGATACTCCTGGCTGCGTATCGCCGCCTCATACCAGCGGAGCGAATAGCTCCTCGGCGGGAAGCGGAACACCTCGCCGCCATCGAAGGACGAGAAGATGAGGACGACGATCGGCGCGAGGATGACGACGTAGGCGACAGCCACGACGAGGGCCCAGACGGTCATGACGACGGCGTTCGTCGCGCGCCTCATGTCGCGACTCCGTGACGGCGGAGGGCGAACCGGCGGATCCCCGCAAAAATGACGAGGGCGACACCGAGGATGACGAGAAGCGAGACCGCCAGCGCCGAGGCGAAGGGCCAGTCGAGGACCAGAGCCGCCTGCTGGTAGGCGATGGTGGCGAAGGTCGGGATCTTGCCCTGGCCGAGGACTTGGGGGGTGACGAACGAGGTCAACGCGGCGCAGAAGACGAGGACGCTGCCGGCAAGTATCCCCGGGACCGACAGCGGCAGGATCACCCGCCGCCACACGGCGAGGCGGGGCGCTCCGAGCGACATCGCGGCCTGCTCCAGCTCCTTCGGGAGCTTGGCGAGCACGGTCGCGAGCGGCAGCACCATTAACGGCAGGAAGGCCTGCACGAGACCGATGAGGATGCCGAGCTCGGTGCCGAGAAAGCGGATCGAGGAATCGATGAGTCCGAGCGACTTGAGCGCGCCGTTGACCACGCCGAGGAGGCTGAGGAGGTTGACCAGGCCGAGCGTCTGGAGGAGCGCGCCGGCAACCAAGGGCAGGAGCATGGTGATGGCGAGAAACGAATGGAGTGGCCTCCGCGATGCGATCCATCGGGCGACCGGGAAGCCGAGGAGAAGGCAGATGGCGACGGTGAAGAGGCTCAGCCAGATCGTGCGCGCAAATGCGGTTACGTAGTAGGCGTCGGTGGCGATGCGGGCGTAGTTCTTCAGCGTGAAGGTCGGGTCGACGATCCAGGAGCCCGGCGGCTGCGACCAGAACCCCGCGAGCACGAGGAGCAGGAACGGCAACAGGAACGCCACGCCGATCAAGAGCATCGCCGGCGCAAGAAGAAGGATCGTGCTGGTCCGGCTCATGCGATCACCCTAGAGCCGATCCCGATCAGGTCGAGCGAAGAACATCATCGCAACTCTTCCGACCCTCCGCTCCAACCGCGGTGCCACTCCAACTGTCATCCCGCTCCAGCCGTCATCCCCGCGAAAGCGGGGACCCAGTGACCAACCGCCGAGTCCGAACGAGCTTCGACATCGTTTACTAGGTCCCCTTCCCTCGCCCGGCTTTACCGGGCTCGCCGGGGATGACAGGGTGTGGGTGCCCTGCGGCGGACGGCCGGCGCGGGCGACCGCGCCGGCAACTTGCCCCTGCCCTACTGGCCGAGAATTTCCTTGTTCCAGCGGTCGGTCCAGGCGCTCCGCTGCTCGATGACGAACGGCCAGTCGAGCTGGACGAGCGACTCGACCTCCTCCGGCTTGTCGATGACGTCGGCGGAGACTTCCGGAGCGAGCGTGACGTTCTTGTTGGTCGGGCCGAAATAGAGCTGCTCGGCATAGTCCGTCTGGTTCTCGACGCCGAGCGCGAGCGCGGCGAATTTCTTGGCGAGCTCGGGGTTCGGGCTGCCCTTGACCAGGCAGAGCATGTCGCGGATCAGCACCGGCCCGGGATCGGTCGGGAAGGAGAAGCCGATGCCGGGGTACTTCTTGAGGCCGGCGAGCACATAGCCGCTGATCATCGGCGCCATCGCCACCTCGCCCGCCTCCATGAGGGTGAAGACCTCGTCGAGGCTGGTATAGGTCATCGCGATCGGCGTCAGTTCGGCGAGCTTGGCAAAGGCCGCGTCGGCGTCATGCTCGTCCTTGCCGGCAAGGCGCGCCGCGACGCCGATCATGCCATCGCCCTCGGAGCCCGGATAAGGCGAAAGCGCGATCTTGCCCTTGTATTGCGGGTCCCACATGTCCGCCCATTCCGGTGGCTCCTTGACCAGCTCGGTGCTGTAGGCGATGCCGAGGCCGACGAGCGACATGGCGTAGCAGCCATTGTTCATGCCGTCCCAGATGTCCTTGTAGATCGCCGACTCGGGATCGGGCGCCTCGACCACGCCGTCAGCCAGCGCCTGCGGCGCCTCGTAGATGTTGAGGAAGGCGACGTCCATGGTCGGGTTGGCGCGCTCGGCATAGATCTTGGCGACACGGTCGCCGGTGCCGCCAAGGAGCAGTTCCACCGTCGCGCCGGTCTCCGCTTCGAGCGGGCCGATCACGTTCTCCCGGAGCAGCCGCTCGATGTCGCCGCCCCACACGCCGACCACGAGCGTGTCGCCCGTGAAGTCGTCCTGCGCCAGGCTCGGCCCGGTCGCCGCGCCGGCAACCATCGCCGTCGCCATCAGCGCGAGCGCGAGGCCGCGTCCCGTCCCTTTTGCCGTCATCATCAGTCAGTCTCCTTTTCCAAGGTTCCCACGGAAGGATTTCGATTCTTCACCGAGCCCCGGCCCCAGCTCTTCCTCCGAACGCACGCACCCGACGCTATGGGCCTCTTGCGCGGGCAGCGAGTTCGGCCTTGGCGATCTTTCCCGTCGGCGTCATGGGCATCTCCGCGATGACCCTGACGACGAGCGGCTCCGGATCGTACGGCGTCTCGCTTCTTACCGCCTCTTTCAGTCTTTCCATGTCGAGCGCCCCCCCGTCGAGAGCGGTGACGAAGGCGACAGGAAGCGCCCCGAGCGTCGGGTGGGGCACACCGACCAGCGCCGCCAGCGCCACGCCCTCCTGCCGGCAAAGCGCCTCCTCGACGTCGCGCGGATACCAGCGCCGGCCCTTGACCTCGATCAGTTCGGAGCGGCGGCCACGCATGGTGATGAACCGGTCGCTGTCCATCACGCCGATGTCACCGGTGTGGAGCCAGCCGTCTCGGGTCGCCTCCGCAGTCTTCTCGGGCCTTCCCCAGTAGCCCTTCATGAAACCACCGCGAATGACCACCTCGCCGGCCTCGCCAAGCGGCAGCGGCGCGTCGTCGAGGCCGACGATGCGCACTTCCTTGTCGGGAAGCTGCGGCCCGATGCGCGTGGCGCCGGGCGGATCATCGCCGAGGTGCGGGAAGCCAAGGGCGACGAAGCCACCCAGCTCGCTCTGGCCATAGCTTTCGACCAGCGGCACGCGAAGCTCGTCGCGCCAGGCCTCCTTCAGGGTCGGCGGCACCGGACCGCCGCCGGAGAGCACCATGCGGAGCCGCCCCGGCGTGCGGCCGCGGTCGCGGCTTTCGGCGAGAACCTCGCCGAGGACGGGCGGATTGGCGATCAGCATCGTCGCGCCGGCGGCGTCGAGCGCGTCGTATCCCTTGGGCCGCGTCCACCGGCCCATGACGTTGATCGCGGCCATGCGGTCGAGTTGCGGCAGGAGGTTGCCGACAAGCTGATAGGAGCTCGACAGCGCCGTCGGGCCGAACGAAACATCCTCGGCCGTGATCTGCAGCCGCTCCGCAATGCAGCGCGTCGCGCGCACGGTGGGCTCGTGCGCCAGGCAGGCGCCCTTAGGGAGGCCGGTTGTGCCAGAGGTGTAGGAGAGATGGGCGATGGCGTCGGCGTCCCATGGGTCGGGCGGCGCCGCAAATCCGGCAGAGACGAGGTCGGGGAGCGAATGGGATTTCCCCATCGCCCCGTCCATGCAGACGAGGTGCTCAACACCCGGCGTCTGCCTCGCCGCCGCGACCACGGCGTCGTGGATGTCGTGGGTATAGACGATGATCTTCGGCTGATGGTCGCCGAAGTAATACGCGAGATCGTCGACGAACTTCACGCTGACCATCGCCGCGATGGCGCCGATCCGCCACGCACCGAACATCGACATCAGGTAGTCGAGGCCGTTATGGGCGACGATGGTGACGCGATCGCCCGGCCCGACGCCGAGATGGGCGAAAGCGCCGGCGAAGCGCTCCATGTGCTCGGCCGCCTGGCCGTAGGTGAGGCTCCGGTCGCGATCGACCCAGCGGAAGGCGAGCTTGTCGGGCCGGCATTCGGCGCCGCGGAGGAGCAGTTCATGCATCAGCATCGGTGGATGGCCTCCCAGAGTGCCGGGGATGGAACACACGGCCGCCCCTCACCCTGAAGGCCTGTGAACGGGGACCTCACAACCCGCTCATTCCCGCGCAAGCGGGAATCCAGTTTTTTCAATCGCATACGGCTGAGGGGCGAAAGCTGGATGACCGCGTGCGCGGGCATGAGCGGCCGTGGGGAGGTCCGCGTCCTGTCGTCCCAGGCACGCGCCACGCGACCCGGAACTCCAAGGTCGGTAGCCCCCTCACCCTGTCCCTCGCCCGCAAGGGGAGAAGGAACGCGGCGAAATCGTCCACGACCCCCAGTCAAGCGAGGCAATGCATCGCTGGAAGGAGCACTGTTGGAGATCGCTCGCAGCTGCGCGGCCCATACCAACGGTGAAAGCCCTTCACGATGATGTATCCGGTCCGCAGTATGCGGCCCCGCCGGGACCGCCGGGAACGTCGCGGGACGCAATAGAGTCTATTGCGGTTCCAGTATGTATGCGCGCCTCTCGGCCGGGGTCGCGGCCGGCTTGAGCGCCTCCATCTCGCGGGCGGCGCGCCGGACCAGGGCGCGGAGCCAGCGGCCATGACCGCCGCGATGCGAGCGCTCGTGCCAGAGCATGTAGAAGCGCATCGCGCCGAGTTCTGGCGGCGCCTCGAGCACGGCGAAGGGAAAGATGCTGGCGAGGTGCTCGATGAAGGAACGCCCGCTGGTGAAGACGAGATCGTTGGCCGCAAGCACATAGGGCACGACCGAGAATTCCGGCACCGAAACCCGGATGCGCCGCTTGAGCCCGAGTTGCTCGAGCCGCCCGTCGATCGGGCTGACATGGGCGCTCGCCTGCGGCGTCGGCGAGAGGTGGTCGAGGGCGAGATATTCATCGAGCGTCAGCGCCTTTCGCCGGGCAAAGGGGTGGCCGGGGCGGACCATGCAGGCGATCTCGTTGTCGAACAGCGGCGCGAAGCGGAGGCTTGCCGGCGGCACCGGCCAGTTGCCGATCACGAGATCGACCGTGCCGCTCTCGAGCGACGGCATCAGCGCCGCCTCCTCGGGCATCCTGAGAAAATCGACGGTGACATTGGGCGCCGCCGTGCGGATCAGCTCGACGATACGCGGCAGCAGGAACAGGCCGAAGCAGTTGCTGGCGACGATCTTGATCGGGCGATCGGCGGTGGCCGGCTCGAACTCCTCGCGCGGATCAAGCACGCGGTCGAGATCGTCGAGGACGCGGTTGAGCGTGGCGAGCAACTCGGTGCCGCGATCGGTGGGGACGAGATGGGCGCCGCTCCGGACCAGCAATGGATCGCCGGTGATGTCGCGGAGCTTCCGGAGCGCGAGGCTGACCGCAGGCTGGCTCTGCCCGGTGCGCGCCGCCGCCCGCGACACGCTCGCCTCGCTCAGGATGATCTGGCCCAGCCGCATCAACCGGAGATCGAAAGCGCGGTCCTGTAGCGCGATCTGCATGGCCATTCTCGCCTCCTCAGGGGCTGGTCTGCTCGCGTCGCTGCCGCCGCCGCGAACCTCTCCCCTCGCGTAAGCATCGAGCATGCCAAGTCGCCTTCCTGCCGAGACCGCAATGCGCCGCCTCGCCGGGCGCCGCGCTTGACTTGCCGCGACGGGAAGCGGTTTGCTGAAACAAGGCGCTCCCGCGATCCGCCGCCCGTCCATCAGGTTAGCCCGACGGACGGCGGGTTCAAACCATCATCGATGAAAGGACCGGCCTTGGCCCTTCTGATCCGACAGGGACACATCATCACCAACGATGCCGCCGGGATGGTGTTGGAGCGCGGCGACGTGCTGGTGATCGGCGACCGGATCGCGGCGGTCGGCCCCGACCTTTCGGCGCGCGCGGCCGAGCATCCCGGCATCGAGGTCATCGAGGCGAGGGACCGGCTGGTCTTCCCCGGCTTCATCGACGCCCACATGCACTCGAACGAAGGCTTCGAGATGGGGCGCTACGACAACCTGCCGCTGGAGATCTGGCTGTCGGAGGTCTACCCGCCGTTCGGCGCCGCCAATCTCTCGTGGCGGGACTGGTACCTTCGCGCCATGCTGGTCGGCATCGTCTCGGTCCGCTCCGGCGTCACCGCGCTCCAGGACGACGTCATCAACCTCGCCTTCACCCCCGACGCGGTGGATGCGACGGCGAGCGCCTATCGCGACCTCGGGCTCAAGGGCTGGATCACCGCCTCGATGTGGGACGAGTCGTTCCTGAACGGCCTGCCGTTCCTCGCCGACCTCGTGCCGGCAGACCTCAAGGCGCGGCTCGACGCCTTCCCCGTTCCCGGCCACCGCGACCAGATCGAGCTGTTCCAGCATCTCCGCGCCACCTGGCACGACAAGGACGGGATGCGGATCATCCTCGGGCCGTGCGGGCCGCAGCGCTGCTCGACGGCCCTGCTCGAGGAAGTGGCAGGGCTCTCCGCCGACCTCGACCTGCCGATCCACTGCCACGTGCTCGAGACCAAGACGCAGGCCGTCACCGGGCAGCGGAAGTACAACAGGACGCTGCCGCAGTTCCTCGCCGATGTCGGCTGCATGACGCACCGGCTGACGATGAACCACGCCATCTGGCTGACCGAGGGCGACATCGAGCTTTTGGGCGGGGTCGGCGGGTCGATCACCCATAACCCGCTCGCCAACCTCAAACTCGGCTCGGGCGTGGCGCCGATTCGGAAATTGAAGAACGCCGGCGCCAACATCGCGCTCGGCTGCGACGGCGTCGCCTCGGCCGACACCGCCGACATGTTCTCGGCCTTTAAGGCGGCGAGCCTCCTCCACAAGATCGGCACGCACGACTACCGCGAGTGGGTGTCGGCGCACGAGGTGATGCACATGGCGACGCACGGGGCGGCGCGGTCTAGCCTGATGCAGGACAAGGTCGGCTCGATCGAGGCCGGCAAGCAGGCAGACATCGTTCTCCTCGACCGCTACCACTGGGGCTTCATCCCGCTCCACGATCCGATCCAGCAGATCGCGTTCAGCGCCGACCAGGAGGCGGTCAGGACCTCGATCATCGGCGGCCGCGTCGTGATGCGCGAGCGGAAGCTGGCGCTGATCGACGAGGAGGCGATCCGGATGGAGATATCGGAGGCGGCGGAGCGCTTCCGCCGCGAGGATTGTCCGCGGATGAGCGCGGGCGCTGCCGAGGTGCGGCCCTATCTCGACCAGATGCACACGATGGCGACGGGCTCGACGGTGGAGGCCGGGCACATCCCGCTCCGCATGCCGCCGGTCGACGGACGGCGGTTCGGGGCGGAATAACGGAGGCGACGATGATCGACGACAGCGGACGCTGGTCCGGACGGAACAGCGAGAAGGACACGATCCGTGCGGGGATCTGGGAGGGACTGGTCGCGGACGGCGTCAATGTCGGGCCGGTCGAGAGCCGCATCCCGAACTTCGTCGGCGCCGATCTCGCCGCGTGGCGGCTGGCGCAGACGCCGGCGTGGCGGGCGGCGCGCGTGGTGAAGGCCAACCCGGACCCGCCGCAGATCCCGGTGCGGCTCCGCGCCCTCTACGAGGGGAAGATCGTCTACACGCCGGTGCCGGAATTGACCAAGGGCTTCCCGTTCGTGCGTCTCGATCCGGCGGAGCTGACGGCAAAGGGCGTCGAGTTCGAGACGGCGGCGACGGTGCAGGGCTTCATGGCGTCGGGCACGCCGGTGATGTTCGAGGACATGGAGCGGCTCGACTTCGTCGTCGTCGGCTGCGTCGCGGTGACCAGAGCCGGGGCGCGGACGGGCAAGGGGGGCGGCTTCGCCGACCTCGAACTCGGCATCTTCCGGGAGCTCGGCAAGGTCGATGCCGACACGCCGATCGCCACCACGGTGCATTCGTCCCAGGTCGTCGCCGACAACCGGCTGCCGATGCTGCCGCATGACTCGGCGCTCGACTGGATCGCCACCGAGACCGAGCTGATCGAGACCCATGCCGCCTTCCCCGAGCCCGCCGGCGTCTACTGGGACGACGTGCAGCCCGACCAGTATGCGGGCATCCCCTTCCTCCGGGAATTGCGGGCGCGGATCGAGGCACTGAAGGCGGAGCGGGGCTAGAGCCGCACCACCTGCCCGGTCCGCGCCGATTCCTCGGCCGCGAGCGTCGCCTCGAGCGCGGCCATCGCATCCTCGGGCGTGCCGATCTTCGGCTTGAGGCCCTTCAGCGCGCAGTTGGCAAAGTATGCGAGCTCGTCGCGGAGCGCGCCGCCGCGCACGCCCTCATACATCGGCCAATAGGTGGTGTCCGGGCTGTGGAACTTGTCGGTCGCGGCGATGCCGAGATTGGGGAAGGTGTCCTGGATCTGGATGAAGCCCTCGGTGCCGGTGATGTTCATCCGCTCGTCGATGTCGTAGGGCGTCTTCTCCGGCATGCACCACACGGTTTCGAGCGTCGCGGTGGCGCCGCCGGCGAAGCGGTACATGGTCTGCCCGATGTCGGGGTGCTTGAGGCCGCGGACGTCAACGGTCTGGGCATAGGTGGAAACGATGCGGTCCTCGGTGAACCACAGCATCAGGTCGGTGTCGTGGATGGCGTCACCGACGATCGGCCCGATCTTGTTGAGGATGGTCGGCGTCCAGGCGGCCGGGATGTTCCGCCGCGAGGAGAGCGACACGATCTTGCCGATCCTGCCCGCCGCGATCGCCTCCTTGGCGGCGCGGTAGCGCGGGTTGAAGCGGCAGATGTGGCCGATCTGGAGGACGCCACGGGACTTCGCGGCGGCGGCGATGATCGTCCGGCAGTCGGCGACGGTGCTCGCCATCGGCTTCTCGAGGAAGACGTGCTTGCCGGCTTCCAGCGCCGCGACGGTGGGATGGGTGTGCTGGTCCCACATGGTGACGATCGACACCGCATCGATGTCCGGGTCGGCGAGAAGCTGCCGGTAGTCGGTGTAGGTCTTCTTCACCCCGAACTTCGCGGCCAGTTCGCCGAGACGGGATTCCGTCCGCGTGCAGAGCGCGGCGAGTTCGAGGTTCGGGATGCCGATGATCGCGTCGCAGTGGATCTCGCCGAACCAGCCGAGCCCGATGACGCCGATGCGCAACCTGTCCATTCTGGGTCCTTCCCCTCGCCTGTCCGTTCAACCCCGCTGCCGTCATGGCCGGGTTTGTCCCGGCCATCCCACGAATTTCTTTCTGTTCAACCAAGCAACGCTCCGTGAGGCATCGCTACCGATACGCTGCCTCGGCAAAGAAACAAAATGTGGATGGCCGGGACAAGCCCGGCCATGACGACGTGAGGTGGGCAGACAAGGCCCACAAGGGCACTCTCCTACCGCCTCAAAACTCCTCGAGCGTCAGCTCGCGCGTCATGACGATGTTCCCGGCGGTGAGGCCGCAATCGACCGGGAGCACGGCGCCGGTGATCGCCGACGCGTCGTCGGAGGCGAGGAACGCCACCGCCCTCGCGACATCGATCGGCTCGACCACGCGCCCAAGCGGGTACCATTGCGTCAGCTTGTCGAGGATCGCCGGCTCGCGGTCGACGCGGTGCTGCCAGACCGGCGTTCGCACCGTACCGGGGCAGATGACGTTCACCCGGATGCCGAAGCGCCCGTACTCCATCGCCATCGACCGGGTGAGGTTGATGATGCCGGCCTTGGCCGCGCTATAGGCTGGATCGCCATAGCCCGCGAGGCCGTTGACCGAGCTGATGTTGACGATGGCGCCGCCGCCCTTCGCCTGCATGCCGGCGAGCACCGCGGCGGAGCAGTAATACGTGCCGTTGAGATTGTCCTCGACGTCCTTCCGGAAGATGTCGCCAGTCGTCTTCTTGAGGTTGGAGGCCCGCGACACGCCGGCATTGTTGACGAGCACCTCGACCGGCCCGAGCGCGTCGGTGACGGTCTTGAACGCCTTGGCGACCGCGGCCTCGTCACCGATGTCGGCAATCGCCGGCTCGATCATCGCCCGCTCCCGCGCAAGATCCTTGGCGAAGGCCATGACCTTCTCGCTGCGGTCGATCGCGCCGATCTTCGCGCCCATCGAGGCGAAGTGGCGCGTCAACGCCTGGCCGATGCCGCCCGCGGCCCCCGTGATCACGACGACCTTGCCCTTGAAGTCCATTCCGCTCATGTCCCCGCGAGGGCCACGCGGAGCCACTCGAAGCTCCGCGGGCGGTAGAAGCCGTAGTTGTAGAAGGCGATATCGTCGATGCCGGCCTTGTGCAGGCCGGACACCGCGGCAGCGACCTCCGCTGCACTGTTGAGGTCGGGGTGCGAGGCCCGCATGATGCCGCGGATCGCGCCGGCATTCCCGACGCGGCGCTTCACGTCCCAGGCGTCGGCGAGGACGCGGGCGGCGCTCGGCTCGTAGAAGCAGGCCTCGATGGTCCCGGCGGCTGCGGCCAGGGCCTCGAGGTCGGTGCCCTCGTACCAGGCGCCGCCGGTCGGCCGCGCCACCGACGGGATGATCGCAACCGCCGCATCCTTCCGCACCGCGGCCCTGATCTCGGCGACGAGCGAGGTCACCACCGTGCAGCGCCAGGCGAGGAAGGCGCCCATCTCGCCGCCGGTCCGCGTATCGGCGAGCCACATCGCATCGGCCATGTCGTCGGGCAGATCGATGTCGGAGGCGAGGTAGGATTCGACGCCGGCCCGGACCTGCGCCCGGAGGCCCTCGCAATCAATGCCGGCGGCCTTCGCCCCGGCGCGGCAATGCTCGCAGAAGCAGAGGCCGAGCTGATTGTCGAGCCAGCGGTTCGGCTTCACCAGATTGAACTCGTGATGATAGCCGTGGACGGAAGGCAGAAAACCCGGCGTCTCGATGGAGAGGCCCATGACAGGGTAGCGATCGGTCACGTCTCGGCAGAGGGCGACGGCCAGTTCGCGCGCCGCCGGGTTGGACGGACAGAGCGCGTAGATGAGGCGGTCGCCGAAGGCGTTCTCGACGGTGGCGTCGGGATAAGCCTCGCCGAGCCGGGTGTTGTGGAGGAGCACCATCCAGGCGTTGACGGCGATGCCGCCGGCCTCGGTCAGCTCGGCAAAGACATCATGGTCGTCGAGGATATGGTTCGGGACCGGCTTGATCCGTCCATAGCGCGAGAGGTCGGGACGGAAATAGACGGTGCCGTCCTCGGGGAAGTAGACCTTGCCGCCCGTGCCGCGCGGGCGGAGGAATTTTCCGGCATGATAGGCGCCGGCGAGCGTGATGGTGTTGAAGCCGATGTCTTTGACTTCTGCGATGACGTCGCCGACGCCGCGTTCGACGATGTCCCAGACATAGGCGTAGATGGCGCGGTAGGTCATGGCTGGTGGCCTGATGAAGCGCGGGCTTCCCCACACCCGCTCATTCCCGCGCACGCGGGAATCCAGCTTTCAACGGGCAAACGCCGAGGAACGAGATCGTTCGCTGAGGCCGTCATGACTCCCAAAGCCCTCACGGCGAGCCCCCCGAGAAGCACTCTCACTTCTCGAACCAGCCGTCCTTGAGGTAGCGCATGTATTCGAACACGGCGTCGTGCTTCCAGATGAACACCGCCTCGACGAAGCCTGCGACGATGAACGGCGGGATCAGGATCTCCTGATCCTTGATCCACGGGCCGATGTCGTCGACCCGGTAGGCGACGTGCATGTTGTTCTTGATCCGGTCGGGCACGGTCGAATCCGGCGCGTAGCGCAGGAACTCGATCGACTCCGGGTGGTCGCGCGGGCTGGTCACCCAGCAGCGGCTCTGCTCGATCCAGTTCTCGCCGGGCATCGGCTCGTAGGCGGTGAGCCCGATATGGTCGATGACGAGTTGCTGCATGGCGCCGCCCTCCCACGGCAGAACGAAAAGGGGCGGCCGCCACGAGGACAGCCGCCCGCGAAGTCAGACGGCTAGAGCGCCGCCTGGATGGCCGCGACGTCCACGGCCTTATAATCGTCCGAAAGCGCGAAGCCGTCGGCGTCGGCCTTGACCTTGTTGGCGTCGAACTTGTTGGCGTCATCGACCCAGTCGTTCTTGACCACGTCCTCGGCCTTGATCGGAGCGCTGATCTGGCCGATTTCGGCCGACACGTCGAAGAACTGCTGCCAGCTCGGCATGATGTGATAGCCCCACTTGCCGCGCTCGTCCCAGCGGCCGGAATAGACGTTGGCGAGCTGCATCATCGACTCGGTGGCGACCGCCGGCGTCATCTGCGAGGCGAGGCCGGGGAACTGCTCCATGACGATCTGCGTCGCGGCACGCGGATTGATGCGGCCGAACTCCAGACCGGCTGCCCAGCCCTTGAGATAGGCGACGTAGAGGTCCTTCTTCGACGGATCCTCGAAGTCGGCCTTGCGGATGACGAAGCTGTTGGCGGGGAGCTTCGAGAAGTTCCGCCCGAGGATATAGTCGAAGTCGAGGCCCTGGCCCTTCCACTGGGCCCGGAGACCTTCCCACGACAGGGCCGCGTCACCCTGGCCCGACATGACGGCGGTGCCCCAGGTGGGCCAGCCGGCGTCGACATACTTGATCGTGCTGATGTCCACGCCCGCCGCTTTCAGCATCGGGTCGGCGATCGACTGCCACCCGGCCGAACCGAGCACGATGGTCTTGCCTTCGAGCCCCTTGATGTCGGCCGGAGCCTCGCCCTTCCTGAAAGCGAAATCGAACACGTCGGAGCCGCCCATCTCCCACACCGAGACCAGCGGAATGCCCTGCGCCAGCGCCAGGCTGAACACGCCCGGCGACGGGTAGCCCATATCGGCCTGCCCCTGGTCGACGAGCTTCACCGTGGCGGTGGCGTCCGACGGGCCGGGCTCGAGCGTGGTCTCGATGTCGCCGAAATATCCGAACTTCTTGCCGACCCAATAGGGATAGTCGTCGAGCACCTCGACCGTGCCGCGGGGCGACACCCAGCGGATGGCGCCGGTCTGGGCGAAGGCCTGGCGGGACGAGAGCCCGCCGAGCGCTGCCACCGAGACGCCGGCAGCGGTAAGCGTGAGCAGACGGCGGCGATTGATCATCAAGCCATGTGAAGTCATGTTTTTGGTTCTCCCTCCGATGTGTTCAGTCACGAACGGACGTTGTCAGGTCTCCCAACTGGCCCACTTCTTACCCAGCCAGAAGAAAAAGACGTAGATGGATATGCCGATGATGGCGAGCATCAGGATGACGGCAAAGAACTGCGGCATCCGGATCAGCGCCGAGTAGTAGGTGAGCCGGTTGCCGAGGCCCTCGGCGCCGCCCACCATCTCGGCGCCGACGGTGGTGAGCAGACCGAAGATCGAGCCGACCATCAGGCCGACGATGATCATCGGCATCGCCATCGGGATGCGGATCTTGGTGAAGATCTGCAGCGTATTGGCGCCGAACGACCGCGCCAAGGCGATCTTGGCGAGGTCGGTGCGGCGGAAGCCGGTGGCCGCGTTGATCATCACCATCGGGCCGCTGGCGAGCGCGACCGCGATGATACGCGGCTCGCTGCCGAAGCCGAAGCGGAGGATGAGGAGCGGCACCAGCGCCAGCATCGGCGTGGTGACGAGGAGGAGGATATAGGGCGTCACCACCTTCTCGACGAAGGGGAACTGCGTGATGACGGCGGCGAGGATGAAGCCGATCGAGGCGCCTATCCCGAAGCCGACGAACAGTTCCTTCAGCGTGGTGAGGAGATGCGGCCAGAGGTTGGGGAATTCGGTGACCAGCGCCGTGCCGATCTGGCTCGGCGTCGGCAGCACGTATTGCGGCACCTCGAACCAGCGGAGCAGGAACTCGGCGCCGCCGATGATGATCACCGCGACGAGGATGATGACGAAGACCTCGAGCCAGGTGCGACCGGCTCCGCTCGCGAGCGATGCGGACAGGCCACCGGCCATGCTCGCGGTGTCGCCGCCGGGCTTCCTGTCGAAGGCGGGGACCGTGTTGGCGGCTTCGCTCAACGTCTCTCCTCCTATCCGATCATCGAATGGTCGGCGCGCGCGCCGCGCTGGTGGTCGATCCTGACCTTGATGTCCATGACCCGCGCGATGAACTCCGGCTGGGTCTGGATCTCGACCTTGCGCGGGCGCGGCAGGTCGACATCGACCACGGCCGCGATCCGTCCCGGCCGCGCCGACATGACGACGATGCGATCGGCGAGGAAGATCGCCTCCGGAATCGAGTGGGTGACGAAGGCGATGGTCTTCCCCGTCTCCATCCAGATCTCCTGGACGAGGAGGTTCATCTCGTCGCGGGTGAAGGCGTCGAGCGCGCCGAACGGCTCGTCCATCAGGAGAATGTCGGGATCGACGGCGAGGCTGCGCACGATCGAGGCGCGCTGCTGCATGCCGCCGGACAATTCGCGCGGGTATTTCTCGTTGAAGCCGGCGAGGCCGACGCGCTCGAGGAGCTTGTTGATCCGCGGCTTGTCCATCGCCTTCCGCTTCAGCTCGAACGGCAGCTGGATGTTCTTCTCGACCGTCCGCCACGGCAGGAGGTTGGCGTCCTGGAAGATCATCGCGATATGCGGGTTCGGGCGCGTGATCGGCGTGCCGTCGAGGCTGATCTGGCCGCCATTCAGGCGAATCAGCCCGGCCATCGCCCACAGGAGCGTGGTCTTGCCGCAGCCGGACGGACCGATGATGCAGAGGAACTCGCCGTCGCGGACTTCAAGCGAAACATTGTCGAGCGCGTGGAGCGGGCCGGACTTGGTCTGGTAGTGCAGCGTCGCCCGGTCGACGATCATCCGGGGCCGTTGATCTTCCGTCCGCGGCTTCGGCGCGGTGACGCTCATGCTCTGCCAACCCTGTCCCGACCACGCTTATCGGCTTCGCCAGCCGCGCTTATGCCTGAAATGATGTTACAGATTTGGAGCGACTTCAACCTCAAACTATATGCGCGTCGCCCAATCCACCGGCACGAGCCTTCGACGCAATGCGCCATGCCGAAGCACGGGGTGGCTTGCCGGGAATCCGAAACGGTGTAATTTAATTTCAGGCCCGCTGCGGAATGCTGCAGGCCGGACGGGGTTCGGGGACGGACAAGACATGGCGCGCCGTCGGAGTTCCGGGCAGGGCAACGGCGCATCCGCCGCGATCGATCTCGTGTCCCGGATCGAGCGGGTGGAGGCGGAGCTGAGCCCGGCGGAGCGGCGGGTGGCGGAGGTGGTGCGCCAGGATTTTCGCGCCGCCACGCGCCTGACCATCGCCGAGCTCGCGGCGCGCGCCGGCGTGAGCCAGCCGACCGTGACGCGGTTCTGCCGCTCGGTGGGGTCGTCCTCCTTCAACGACTTCAAGATCCAGCTCGCGACCACGATGACGGTGGCGGCGGTGTACCTCACCTCCGACCGGGTATTCGGCGACGACGTCGGCCAGCTTGCGCAGGCGGTGATGATGCACGCCGCCAACGCGGTCCGAGAAGGTCTCGACCAGCTCGACACGGCCGCGGTCTCCATGGCGATCGACCGGCTTGCGGCGAGCCGGCGGATCGACATCTACGGCCAGGGTGGCGGTTCGGCGGCGGTGGTCGAAGACGCAAAGCTCCGGCTGTTCCGGCTCGGCATCCCGGTGTCGGCCTTCACCGACGGCCACCAGCAGCGGATGTCGGCGGCGACGCTTCGTCCGGGGGACGCGGTCTTCGCCATCTCGAACAGCGGGCGGTCGAAGCCGGTGATCGACGCGGTCGAAAGCGCCCGCTCCTTCGGGGCGACGACCATCGCGCTCACCCGGCCCGGCACGCCGCTCGCCGCGAAGGCGGAGATCGTGATCGCGGTCACCATCGCGGAGGCAGACGACATCCTCCGGCCGACGCCGTCGCGCTATGCGCACATGGCGATCGTCGACACCATCGCCACCGGCGTCGCGGCACGGCTCGGCACACGAGGCCGCGACGCGCTGCGGCGCGTCCGCTATGCCGTGACCCGGATCGGGATCGCGATCCCGACGCCGAGCATGGACCCCACCCCCCTCATGAACCACACCGCACAGGGCGATTGAAGCAATGAGCAGCACTTCCGGCAACACCCGCCACGACCACGTCTTCCGCAACGCGCTGATCTATGACGGGACGGGAGCGCCGCCGTTCACGGGCGAGGTGGCGGTGACCGGCGACCGCATCACGCTGGTCGGTCCGGCCGGGACGGTGCCCGCGGGGGCGGGCAGGACGGAGCACGACCTCCGCGGCCATGCGCTGGCACCGGGCTTCATCGACGCGCACACCCATGACGACCGCATCGTGCTCGACGCGCCGGACATGCTGCCGAAGATCAGCCAGGGGGTGACGACGGTCGTGGCCGGCAATTGCGGCATCAGCCTCGCGCCGGTGACGTTCGAAGCCTACCCGCCGGCGCCGATGAACCTCCTCGGCGGCAAGGAGGCGTACGAATTCCCGCGCTTCGCCGACTATGCGAAGCGGATCGCAGAGGTCGTGCCGGCGCTGAACGTCGCCGCTCTCATCGGCCACTCGGCGCTCCGGCTCCGCACCATGCCGGACATCAAGGTCGGCGCCACCAAGGCGGAGGTCGACGCCATGCTCGACCTTGTCGACGAGGCGATGGAAGCAGGCGCGGCCGGGTTTTCGACCGGGCTGTTCTACCCGACCAATGCCGCGGCCAACATCGACGAGGTGACGCCGATCGCGACGCGCTTCGCCGGGCATGGGGGCGTCTACGCGACGCATATGCGCGACGAGACCGACCGCGTGCTCGACTCGATCGACGAGGCGCTGGCGACCGCCGGCAAGGCGAAGATCCAGCTCGTCATCTCGCACCACAAATGCGCGCATCCCCGGAACTGGGGACGCACGAAGGAGACGCTGCCCAAGATCGAGGCCGCCTCGCACAGGCAGCCGGTCGCGGTCGACTGCTACCCCTATATCGCCGGCTCGACCAACCTCCGCATGGACCTCGTCACCGACGAGTACCGGATCATGATCGCCTGGTCGACGCCGCACC
>JALHRF010000040.1 GCA_022841545.1 Bauldia sp.
GCGGCTTGACCTCCTCCGGCCCGGCGCCGATCGGCCTGGCGGTTTCCGTCTTCTGGTCGGGCTTGCCGGTCGGAGCGGGCGTCGCCTTGCCGTCGGCATTGATCGCGCCGAGGATGGCGCCGACGCCGACGGTGCCGCCCGCCTCGACCGCAATCGACTCGATGACGCCGGCCGAGGGCGCCGGCACTTCGAGGGTCACCTTGTCGGTCTCAAGTTCGACGAGGGGCTCGTCGACCTTCACCACGTCGCCGACCTTCTTGAACCATTGACCCACCGTCGCCTCGCTCACCGATTCGCCGAGGGTCGGAACCTTGATCTCCATCGCCAGACGTCTCCTCTCGGCGTATCCTCAGGCGGCGAGCGCCTCGTCGAGGAACGCGTGCAACTGCTGCAGATGCTTGGACATGAGGCCGGTGGCGGTCGCCGCCGATGCCGCGCGGCCGACATAGCGCGGCCGCCGACTCTTGCCGGCGACCTGCTCCAGCACCCACTCGAGATACGGCTCGGCGAAGGACCAGGCGCCCATGTTTTTCGGCTCCTCCTGGCACCACACCACCTCGGCATTCCTGAACCGCGAGAGCTCCGCGATCAGAGCCTTGGCCGGGAACGGATAGAGCTGCTCCAGCCGGAGGATGTAGATGTCGTCGATGCCGCGCTTCTCGCGCTCTTCATAGAGGTCGTAATAGACCTTGCCGGAGCAGAGCACGACGCGCCGCATCTTGTCGTCGGCGACGAGCCTGGTCTTCTCGCCCGTGCGGCACTCGGCGTCGTCCCACAGGAGCCGATGGAAGCTGGTGTCCGCGCCCATCTCGTCGAGCTTCGACACCGCCCGCTTGTGGCGCAGAAGCGACTTCGGCGTCATCAGGATGAGCGGCTTCCGGAACTCGCGCTTGAGCTGGCGGCGGAGGATATGGAAGTAGTTGGCAGGCGTCGTGCAATTCGCCACCTGCATGTTGTCCTCGGCGCAAAGCTGCAGGAAGCGCTCGAGCCGCGCCGAGGAATGCTCCGGCCCTTGGCCCTCGTAGCCGTGGGGGAGAAGCATCGCGAGCGCCGACATCCGGAGCCACTTGCGTTCGCCCGAGGAGATGAACTGGTCGATGACGACCTGTGCGCCGTTGACGAAGTCGCCGAACTGCGCCTCCCAGAGGACGAGCGCATTGGGTTCGGAGAGCGAGTAGCCGTACTCGAAGCCGAGCACCGCCTCCTCCGACAGCATCGAGTTGATCACCTCGAACCGCGCCTGGCCGGGAGAAATGTGGTTGAGCGCGATGTAGCGCTGCTCGGTCTCCTGGTCGTAGAGCACGGAGTGGCGCTGCGAGAACGTCCCGCGCTCCGAATCCTGGCCCGAGAGGCGGACCCGGTGGCCCTCCTCGACCAGCGATCCGAAAGCCAGCGACTCGGCGGTCGCCCAGTCGATGTCGACGCCGGTTTCGATCGCCTTGCGGCGCGCGTCGAGCACGCGCTGGATGGTGCGGTGCGCGTGGAAGCCCGGCGGTACCTCGGTCAGGCGGGCGCCGATCCGCCGGAGCTGTTCGACCGCGATCCCGGTCACGCCCCGGCGCGGCGCGTCTCCGGTTTCCGCCGCCTTGAGACCGGCCCAGACACCGTCCAGCCAGTCCGCCTTGTTGGGCCGATAGGTCGAGGCGATCTCGAACGACTCCTCGAGCCGCTGCCGCCAGGCCGCCTTCAGCTCCTCGACTTCGGCCTCGGTCACCAGCCCCTCGCCGATCAGCTTGTCGGCATAGATCCGGAAGGCGGTCGGATGCTCGGCGATCTTGCGGTACATGAGCGGCTGGGTGAACGCCGGCTCGTCGCCCTCATTGTGGCCGAAGCGGCGGTAGCAGAACATGTCGATGACCACCGGCTTGTGGAACTTCTGCCGGAACTCCATCGCGATCTTGGCCGCATAGACCACCGCCTCGGGGTCGTCGCCGTTGGCGTGGAAGATCGGCGCCTCGACCATCTTGGCTATATCGGAGGGATAGGGCGAGGAACGCGCGAAGCGCGGGTTGGTGGTGAAGCCGATCTGGTTGTTGATGATGAAATGGATCGAGCCTGCCGTGCGGTGGCCGCGCAGGCCCGAGAGGCCGAAGCACTCCGCCACCACGCCCTGGCCGGCGAAGGCTGCGTCGCCATGGATGAGGAGCGGCACCACCCGCGCCCGCTGGTCGAGCGGCACGACCTCGGCATTGGGGTCGTCGGCGTGCTGGTCCTGCTTGGCCCGTGCCTTGCCAAGCACCACCGGGTCGACGATCTCGAGATGCGAGGGGTTGGCGGTCAGCGAGAGGTGGACCTTGTTGCCGTCGAACTCGCGGTCCGACGAGGCGCCGAGGTGATACTTGACGTCGCCCGAGCCTTCGACGTCGTCGGGCGATGCCGAGCCGCCCTTGAACTCGTGAAAGATGACATGGTGCGGCTTGCCCATGACCTGGGCGAGAACGTTGAGCCGGCCGCGGTGGGCCATGCCGAGCACGATCTCCTGCACGCCGAGCTGACCGCCGCGCTTGATGATCTGCTCGAGCGCCGGGATCAGCGACTCGGCGCCGTCGAGGCCGAAGCGCTTGGTTCCGGTATACTTGACGTCGATGAACTTCTCGAAGCCCTCGGCCTCGGCGAGCTTGTTGAGGATCGCCTTCTTGCCTGCAGGGGTGAAGGCAATACCCTTGTCCGGGCCCTCGATCCGCTCCTGGATCCAGCTCTTCTCGGCCGGGTCGGAGATGTGCATGAACTCGATGCCGAGCGTGCCGCAATAGGTGCGCCGCAGGATGTCGAGCATCTCGGGAATGGTCGCGAACTCGAGCCCGAGGACATGGTCGATGAAGATCTTCCGGCCGAAATCGGCCTCGGTGAACCCGTAGGAGGCCGGGTCGAGGTCGGAGTCGGTCTTTGGCGGCTCGAGGCCGAGCGGGTCGAGATGGGCGTAGAAATGGCCGCGCATGCGATAGGCGCGGATCATCATGATGGCGCGGACCGAATCACGCGCCGCCTGCTGGATCTGCTTCTCGCTGACCTCCGCGCCGCGCGTTGCGACGCCCGCCTTGATCTTCTTGCCGAGGTCCTGTTCGAGCGCGGCCCAGTTGCCGTCGAGCGCCGCGACCAGGTCGCCATTGGCGACGACCGGCCAGTCGCGGCGCTGCCAGGACGGCCCCGGCTCGACGCCGCTCGGCTGGTCGGGGAGGCCTTCGAAGAAATCCCGCCACCCGGCATCGACCGACGACGGGTCGCGGGCGTAGCGGGCGTGCATGGCTTCGATATAAGGGGCGTTGGCGCCGTAGAGAAACGACGTCGCCGCAAGCGCGGCATTCTGGTCCTGGCGTGCCATTACTCGTTCCGTGAGGGCGAGGATCCCCCCCTCGCTCTGGTTACGCGGCCGACGGCCACGCTCTATCGGTCAAGGTACTCTGAGGCAACGACATATTTGTGATCCGGCGTCAGCCCTTCAAGACTTCGGCCAGCGTGTTTCCGATACGGGCCGGGGACTCCGACACACGGATGCCCGCCGCGAGCATCGCCTCGATCTTGTCCTCGGCGCCGCCCTTGCCCCCTGCAATGATCGCGCCAGCGTGCCCCATGCGGCGCCCGGGAGGTGCGGTCCGCCCGGCGATGAAGCCGACCACGGGCTTCTTCCGGCCGCGCGCGGCCTCGTCCTTGAGGAAGCGGGCCGCCTCTTCCTCCGACGAGCCTCCGATCTCGCCGATCATCACGATCGACTTGGTCTCGTCGTCGGCGAGGAACATTTCCAGCACATCGACGAAGTCCATGCCCTTGACCGGGTCGCCGCCGATGCCGACCGCGCTGGTCTGGCCGAGCCCCGCATTGGTGGTCTGGAAGACCGCCTCGTAGGTGAGGGTTCCCGAGCGCGAGACGATCCCGACCGAGCCCTTCGAGAAGATGTTGCCCGGCATGATGCCGATCTTGCACTCGCCCGAGGTCATGACGCCGGGGCAGTTCGGCCCGACGAGGCGGCTGTTGGAGCCCGCGAGGGCGCGCTTCACCTTGACCATGTCGAGGACGGGAATGCCTTCGGTGATGCACACGATGAGCGGAATCCTGGCATCGATCGCCTCGAGGATGGCGTCGGCGGCAAACGGCGGCGGAACGTAGATCACGCTTGCGTCGGCCTTGGTCGCGGCCTTGGCTTCCGCCACGGTATCGAAGACCGGGAGGCCGAGATGGGTCTGGCCGCCTTTGCCCGGCGAGACGCCGCCGGCCATCTTCGTGCCGTAGGCGATCGCCTGCTCGGAATGGAACGTGCCGTTCTTGCCGGTGAAGCCCTGGCAGATGACGCGGGTATCGTGGTCGATGAGAATGGACATGGGGTCTCGACGTCAGGATGGGAGGAAGGGGTTCACGACCCGAACATCGGCGTAGAACTGCCCATGGTTCAGGTCCTCGGTGTAAAGCAGTCTGGTGTCCAGGCTCCGCGCCGCTGCAATCAACGCCGCGTCCCAATACGAAATCTGGTAGCGCACCGACAGCGAAATCGCCTCCTTGACGATTCCGTCATCGATGGGAGCAACCGGCCGCAGCGCGAGCCGGTCCACCCATTCAGCCGCTTCGCGCGCTTCGAGCTTGACGCGCGCCTTGGTGGTCACGGTCACGTAGAATTCCTGCAGAACCTGGCCAGACAGGCCGAACTCGGCAGGTTCGAGGAGTTCGAACGCCCGAATCCGCTTCCACTCGTCTGAGCCGCGTCCCGCGGCGGCGTAGACGATGATGTTGGTGTCGAGGAAGCACTCAACGATCATAAAGCTCGTCCCGGGTCCAGGTGATGGGCCCGACGTCGGCATTCGACCGGTCGCTCATCTCGCGAAGTTCCCGCATGGCTGCGCGCGCCCGGTTCTCGTTCCTTGCAATCCTGGCGAGATGCTGGCGGACGATTGCATTCACCGACGTGTTGTGCCGCGCCGCATAGCGCCGAACCTCTCCCAGCACGTCCTCGTCCACGGTGAGCGTTATGTTCTTCATGGCCAATCTCCACAGGAACACATATTATGTGCGGCATGGAGTCGTCAATCGAACCCTCCATCGCACTCTTGGCGACCGCTACTGCGCGACCGAATCGATCCGGAGGAGGACCCCGCTGAATCCCGAATGGGAGATCGCCGGGCTGCCGTCGGGTACGAACATCGCCTTGACGGTGGCATCGGGGAGCGCCTCGGCATTCCGCCATGCCGCGACGCTGCCCTCCACCGGAGCACCGAGCACCTCGTCCGGAGGCGCATTGAGCCACTTGCCGACGAGGTCCGGGTCGATTGGTTCGTGCGCCCCAAAATCGAACAGCAGGCAGCTCGTGACCAGGGATTGTTCCTGCGGGAACGACGCCGCCACGAGGTAGAGCGCGCGCCCCGCGACATCCTTTCGGGAGGGAGTGACGATGGCGAGGCCCTGCGGGTCGTTCTCCTTGCGGAGGACTCCAAGCGTGGCCGCCAGTTCGGGATCGTCGTGCGCGGCGACCTCCACCCAGCCGTCCTCTTTCGCCTTCAGCAAGGTGGCCTCGTAGTCGGCGCGGTCGGGAATGCAGGCCGAGCGGAACGCATCGAGCCGGGCGTCGGCGTGGGCGGCGGTCGCGCCCGCGCCGAGAAGGAAGACGGCCGCAAGCGCCGCCTGGTTCACGCCGCGACCTTGACCGCGTCGACGATTTTCCGCGCCGCGTCGTCGAGGTCGTCGGCGCTGATCACGTCGAGGCCCGAGTCGGCGATGATCTTCTTGCCGAGTTCGACATTGGTGCCTTCCAGCCGCACGACCAGCGGCACCTTGAGGCCGACCTGCTTCACCGCGGCGATGATGCCCTCGGCGACCACGTCGCAGCGCATGATCCCGCCGAAAATGTTGACCAGG
Source organism: Bauldia sp. (assembly GCA_022841545.1). GTDB lineage: Bacteria > Pseudomonadota > Alphaproteobacteria > Rhizobiales > Kaistiaceae > Bauldia. The sequence continues at coordinate 5,842 of JALHRF010000040.1, forward strand.
ATGCCCTTCACCCGCTTGTCGGCGGTGATGATCTTGAACGCCGCCGCGACGCGGTCCTTGGTGGCGCCGCCGCCGACATCGAGGAAGTTGGCGGGCTCGGCCCCGTAGAGCTTGATGATGTCCATGGTCGCCATGGCGAGGCCGGCGCCGTTGACCATGCAGCCGATCGACCCGTCGAGGGCGACGTAGGACAGGTCGTGCTCCTGCGCCTCGACCTCCTTCGGGTCCTCCTCGCCGGGGTCGCGGAGCGCGGCGACGTCCGGATGGCGGAAGAGGGCGTTGTCGTCGAAGTTGATCTTGGCGTCCAGGCAGACCAGCCGGCCCGCCTTGGTGACGACCAGCGGGTTGACCTCGAGGAGGCTCATATCCTTGTCGACGAAAGCCTTGTAGAGCGTCGCGAGCAGCCGGTCGCATTCGCCGATCTGGTCGCCGCTGAGGCCGAGGCCGTAGGCGATCTGCCGCCCGACATGGGGCATGTAGCCGGCCGCCGGGTCGACATGGACGGTGACGATCTTCTCCGGCGTCTCCTCGGCGACCTCCTCGATGTTCATGCCGCCCGCCTGCGAGGCGATGAAGGCGATACGGCTGGTGGCGCGGTCGACCAGCATGGAGAGGTAGAGCTCGCGGTCGATATCCGAGCCTTCCTCGATATAGAGGCGCTTTACCGCCCGGCCCGAAGGTCCGGTCTGGTGGGTGACGAGGGTGCGGCCGAGCATCTTCTCGACATCGGCGACCACCTCGTCGATCGATCGGGCGAGGCGGACGCCGCCCTTCTCCCCCGCGCCGCTTTCCTTGAACTTGCCCTTGCCGCGGCCACCGGCATGGATCTGCGATTTCACCACCCAGACCGGGCCGCCGAGGGCTTCCGCGGCTTCCTTGGCCTCGCCGACCGAGAAGACCGCGATCCCCTTCGGCACCGGCACGCCGAAGCCGCTGAGCAGCTCCTTGGCCTGGTATTCGTGGATGTTCATGACGTTTCCCCGTCCCCCCAACCGGCGCTGCCGGCCATCACTTGCCCAGCGTCGGGAAGAGCCGGACGCAGGCCTGGATCAAACCGTCGACCGCCGCGACGGAACTGTCGAACATGCCGCGCTCGGCCTTCGTGAGGTCGATCTCGATGATGCGCTCGACGCCCTTGGCGCCGATCACCACCGGCACGCCGATGTAGCGGTCCTTCACCCCGTATTCGCCCTTGAGATAGGCGGCGCAGGGCAGAACCCGTTTCTTGTCCTTGAGGTAGCTCTCCGCCATGGTGATCGCCGAGGCGGCGGGCGCATAGAAAGCCGAGCCGGTCTTGAGGAGGTTGATCACCTCGGCGCCGCCGTCGCGCGTGCGCTGCATGATCTCGTCGACCCGCTTCTTCGTCGTCCAGCCCATCTTGATGAGGGCGGAGAGCGGGATGCCGGCGACGGTGGTGTATTCGATCAGCGGCACCATGGTGTCGCCGTGGCCACCGAGGACGAAGGCGGTCACGTCCTCGACCGAGACCTTGAACTCGTCGGCGATGAAATGGCGGAGCCGGGCGGAATCGAGCACGCCGGCCATACCGACCACCATGTCGCGCGGCAGGCCGCAGAACTTCTGGAGCGCCCAGACCATCGCATCGAGCGGGTTGGTGACGCAGATGACGAAGGCCTTCGGGGCATATTTCTTGATGCCGGCGCCGACCTGCTCCATCACCTTGAGGTTGATCTCGAGGAGGTCGTCGCGGCTCATGCCGGGCTTCCGCGCGACGCCGGCGGTGACGATGCAGACGTCCGCGCCCTTGATCGCCTCGTAGGCCGAGGTGCCGGCAAGCTCGGCGTCGAAGCCGAGCACGGGCGCCGCCTGGGAGATGTCGAGGGCCTTGCCGTTGGGTACGCCTTCGGCGACGTCGAACATCACGATGTCGCCGAGTTCCTTCAGGCCGGCGAGGAGGGCGAGCGTGCCGCCGATCTGACCGGCGCCGATCAGGGCGATCTTGGGTCTGGCCATGTCCGGGAAACCTCGTGGAAGATGGCAGGGCGAGGCCCGCGGGCGGGCCGCCGACGTGACTATCCCGATTGATGCTGCACTGCAAGCACGGCGGAACGCCGTCCTGGCCGCTCCGACGCCTAATACTGCGTCGTCAGGTCGACCAGCCACTCGGGCGCGGCCTCGACCAGCGCCGCCTCGAACTGCTTGTCCACCCCGGAGAGGATGAAGACGCCGACGAGGATCAGGAGGGCGCCGAGCGTGGCCCGGAGCCCCCTGCCCGCCTGCATCAGGCGGTTTCGCCAGCCGAGCAGCACCTCGCGCGACAGCGCGCCCAGCACCGCGAGCGGCAGCGCCGCGCCAAGGCCGAAGCACAGCATGGTGAGGGCAACCCCTCCAATGTCCTCGCCGCGGGCGGCGAGAATCGAGGCCGCGCCGAGCGTCGGCCCGACGCAAGGCACCCACACCGCACCGAGGATCAGGCCGAGCAGGAACTGGCCACCGAGCCCGGCGGTGGAAACGCCCGCAAGCCGTTGCTCGGTCCAGTTGACCATCGGGCCGGCCGCGACCGCGAGCCGCACCTGGAGCACCGGCAGGACCAGCACCATGCCGACCGCGACCAGGAGCACCGCCGCCACGGCGCGGAACACCTCCGCATCGAGGCCGATGGCGAAGCCGACGGTGGCGACGAACAGCCCGATCGCCGTGAACGATAGAGCGAGGCCGGCGGCGAGCGCCAGCGGCCCGAGGCGATGCTCCGACGCCGCCCCCGCCAGCACCACCGGCAGGATCGGCAGCGTGCAGGGGTTGAGGATCGAGAGTACCCCCGCGAGAAAGGCGAGGCCGAGGGTGGCGATCACTGGCGCGGCCTCAAAGCCCCGCGGCGAGCAGCGCCTCGATCGCGTTGGCGCTGGTGTCGCCGACCACCCGGCCCCGCTCGGCGCCGCCGCCATAGACGATGAGGGTCGAGCGCTGGCTGGCGCCGAAGCTCCGCATCACGTCCTTCTCGCTGTCGTAGTCGACCACGAACACCTCGTAGCCGGCGTATTCGGGCTTGCGGAACAGCTTGTCGAGCGCCTTGCTCTGCGCCTTGCAGGTCGTGCACCACGGTGCGTAGACGTCGATCAGCACCGGCCCGCCCGCGGCCACGGCGGCGTCGAAAGCCGCGCGGTCGAAGGCGGTGCGATCCGCCGCGCCGGCGGCCGGCGCGAGGGCCAGCAGGCAGGCGGCGGAAGCGAGGGCGAAAAGGCTGCGGCGTGTGATCATTGGGTGGCGCTTCCCTGATGGCTGATGCGACGACTAAGGCCCCTATTTCGCCCGGCGCGGCGGAAAGGTTAGCCATCGCCGCCGGTTCCAGGCATCACATCGGGCGGTGCGCCGTTCACGTCTCCGTGGGGCGGGTCGGGTAGACATGCCGCCCGCCCTGCCAGTCCTCCACGGAGGTCCCGTCAAAATGGGCCGGGCCGACCGGCGATTTCCCGTGCCCGCCGGGAATGTCGAGGACATAGGTCGGCTGGCAGAGGCCCGAATACCGTCCCCGCAGGGCCCGCATCAGCGCCTGTCCTTCGGCGATGGTGGTGCGGAGATGGCCGGTGCCGGGCGCGAGATCGCCGTGGTGGAGGTAGTACGGCTTCACCCGGCATTCGACCAGGGCCCGCATCAACGCGCCGAGCGTGTCCGCGTCGTCGTTGACGCCGGCCAGCAGCACCGTCTGGCTGACCAGCGGGATGCCGGCATCGGCGAGGCGGGCGAGCGCCGCGCGAGCCTCCGCCGTCAGTTCGCGCGGGTGGTTGGCGTGAATCGCCACCCAGGTCGCCTTGCCGCCGCTCCGGAGCGCGGCGACGAGGCCTGAGGTGACCCGTGCGGGCGCGACCACCGGGACGCGGGTATGGAAGCGCACGACCTTGACGTGAGCGATTCCCGAGAGCCGTTCCATCAGCGCCGCGATGCGGCGCGGCGACGCCACCAGCGGGTCGCCTCCCGAGACGATCACCTCCCAGACCTCGGGATGGCTCGAGATGTAGGCAAGCGCCGCTTCGAGCGCCTGCGGCGGGAGGTGCGCGGCGTCCGGTCCGACGGTCTCGCGGCGAAAACAGAAGCGGCAATAGACGGCGCAGACCTGGACGAGTTTCAGCAGCACCCGGTCGGGGTAGCGTTGGATCAGCCCGGGCGTGACTTCATGGACATCGTCGCCGATCGGATCGGCGTTCTCTTCCGGCAGGGTGTGGAGTTCGGCCGGATCGGGCACGAATTGCCGTGCGATCGGATCGTGCGGGTCGCCCGTGTCGATCAGCTCGGCCATCGCCGGGGTGATGGCGACCGCGTAACGGGCGGCCACGGCTTCCAGCGCCGCGATGCGGTCCGCCGGGACCAGGCCCCCAGCGGCGAGGCCTTCGGGGTCGCGGAGGGTGCCGTGACCTGGACGAACGTCGGTGCGTCCTTCGAGGCCCGCGCTCCGCGCGGGTACTTCAGGATGAAGGCGGGGGGCGTACTCCGCGAACGGCGTTTTGCTGGTCCTCCCAGTACGGTCGGGGAAGACGCCGTCCTCCTCGTCCTGAGGTGCCGGTCGCGAAGCAGCCGGCCTCGAAGGACGCTTCGACGCTAGTCGCGGTGTCCGGCTCATATCGTTCATGGCGTTTCCTCGCCCGCGTCCACAGGCGTCCATTGCACGAGGTCGATGCGCGGCGCGCCGGTGAGAAGCATCACCAGCCGGTCGAGGCCAAGCGCGACGCCGCTCGCCTCGGGCATCTCGGCCAATGCGCCGAGGAAATCCTCGTCGAGCGGGTAGCGCTCGCCGTGGATGCGCGCCTTCTCGTCCATTTCGGAGCCGAATCGACGGCGCTGCTCCAACGGATCGGTCAGTTCCGCGAAGCCGTTGGCGAGTTCCACCCCGCAAGCGTAGACCTCGAATCGCTCGGCGACGCGAGGGTCGCGGGGGCTGCCACGGGCGAGCGCCGCCTCGGCGACGGGGTACTCCTGGAGAAGCGTCGGCCGCCCGAAGCCCAGCATCGGCTCGATCTTCTCGACAAGGACGCGGCTGAAAATGTCCGACCAGGTGTCGTCCGCGGCGACCCGGACTCCGGCCCGGAGCGCATCCGCAGCGAGCCGGTCGCGGTCGGCCGCGGCGAAGAGGTCGATACCGGCATGGCGGCGAAAGGCGTCGGCGACCGTGACCCGCTCTGCCGGCGCAAATGGATCGGCCTTCCGGCCGCGCCAGACGAGCGCGGCGGATTCGGCGGCGCGGGCGGCCTCGGTGATGAGCGCGAGCGTATCCTTCATCACGCTCTCATAGCGGGCGCCGGCCCGATACCATTCGAGCATGGTGAATTCCGGCGCGTGGAGCGGGCCGCGCTCGCGGTTGCGATAGACCGGGGCAAACGCGGCGATCTTCTCCTCGCCGGCCGAAAGCAGCTTCTTCATCGCGAATTCAGGCGAGGTATGGAGGTAGCGGGTCGCCCGGCGACCGTCAGGGCCGATCATCTCCGTGGCGAAGGCGTGGAGATGCGTCTCGTTGCCGGGCGAGACCTGGAGCGCGGCCGGCTCGACGATCAAAAAGCCCTCGGCCTCGAACCAGCGGCGGAGCGCCGCCACGATCCGCACCCGCGCCAGAAGGAAGGGGCGGCGGTCGCGGTGGCGGTCTTTTGACCAGAACGGAGAGAGCGGGGGGGTGGACATCGGGCGGCTCGCATAGCAGGAAAAGCGCTGGCAGTCGGCGGCAAACTCGCTAATGTGCGCGCCGATTGGAAGGGGCGCCCCGCCCCGCCCCCCTGAATCCTAAGGTCAGCTCACGTGAAGGTCATCGCCAGCCAGATCCGCAAGGGCAACGTCGTCGAGGTCGACGGCCAGCTCTACGCGGTGCTCTCGTCCGAGAACTTCCATCCCGGCAAGGGCACGCCGACCACCCAGATCGACATGCGCCGGATTTCCGACGGCATCAAGACCACGCAGCGCTACAAGACGACCGAGCAGGTCGAGCGCGCCTTCGTCGAGGACCACGACTACCAGTACCTCTACTCGGACAATGACGGCTTCACCTTCATGAACGGCGAGAATTTCGAGCAGGTGACGGTGCCGAAGGACGTGGTCGGCGACTATGCGCCCTACCTCCAGGAGAACATGACCGTCCGGCTGTCGATGTATGACGGCGTGCCGATCGCCATCGAGCTGCCGCAGCGGGTGACGCTGGAAGTGGTCGAGACCGAGCCGACCATGAAGGGCCAGACCGCCTCCTCCTCCTACAAGCCCGCGGTGCTGTCCAATGGCGTGCGCACGCTGGTCCCCGGCCACATCGTACCTGGCACCCGGATCGTCGTAATGACCGCCGACGGCTCCTACGCCGAGCGCGCCAAGGACTGAATTCGTATCGGCGCTGGGCATCGGGGGGTGCTCAACATGCGGCCGGCAGTGCTATGGTCCGGCCCATGAATCTTCTCGTCATCGATACCGCGCTCGATCGTTGCTCGGTGGGCGTTGCCGCAGCCGGCCGCCCGCATGCGCTGGCGTCGGAGACGATCGGCCGCGGCCACGCCGAGCGGCTGTTCGGCATGGTCGCCGCCGCGATGGCGGAGGCCGGGCTCGGCTTTCCCGACCTCGAGCGGATTGCGGTCACCATCGGCCCCGGCTCGTTTACCGGCGTCAGGGTCGGCATCGCGGCGGCGCGGGGGTTCGCGCTGGTCACGGGTTGCCCTGTCGCCGGCATCGGCACGCTCGACGCCATCGCCGCGGCGGCAAGGGAGATGGCGGGAGCCGTGCCCGTCATGGCCGTGCTCGATGCGAAGCGGGACGAAGTCTACGCCCGGGCCTTCGATGCGGCAGGGCAGCCGCTTTGGGCGGCGGAGGCCGGCCCCCCGGCGACTTTTGCCGCCCGCATGGGCGACGGGATGGTGACGGCGGGATCGGGGGCGCGGCTCGTGGCGGCCGTGCATCCGGAGGCCCTGACCCAGATCATTCACGAGGACACCGCGCCGGACATCGCGGTGCTGGTGCGCCTCGGCCTCGCGGCGCCTCCACCTTCCGGGCCCCCGCGGCCGCTCTATCTCCGGCCGCCCGACGCAAAACCCCAGGCCGCACGGGCGGTGGCGCGCCTATGATCGCGCTTCTCCCTTCCGCGAGGACTTTCGTGGTGTCGATCAGCGGCGCCGATGCGGATTCACTGGCCGAGATTCACGGCGAGGGCTTTCCGAAGCCGTGGCTCGCGAGCGACTTTGCCGCCCTTGTGCAGAACCGCAGTGTGGGCGCGGTCGGGCTCCGCCGGCAGTCGGCCTTCGGCTACTCGCGGCTCCTGGGCTTCGTCCTCTTCCGCAGCGCCGCCGACGAGGCCGAGATTCTCTCGATCGCGGTGCGGCGCTCGCATCGCGGCCGCGGTCACGGACGGCTGCTCATGGACGAGGCGCTCCGCCGGCTCTACCGCGAACGCATCAGGACCTGCTTTCTCGAGGTCGACCCGGACAATGCCGCCGCGGTATCGTTGTACCGCTCGCTGGGATTTGCGGATGTCGGCACGCGCAAAGGCTACTATCAGCGGCAAGGGGCTCCTGCGGGGGCGGCCCTCGTGATGCGGCTGGAGTTGCAATGAACGCGGATTGGAACGGCGACGCCGCAGTGCCTGAGACCAGGATCGGGACGCTCGAAGACGCCTGCGCCGCCAAGGGCATGCGGATGACCGAGCAGCGCCGGATCATCGCGCGCATCCTCGATGCCGCCACCGACCACCCCGATGTCGAAGAACTCTACCGGCGCGCCGTGGCGATCGATTCCAAGATCTCGATCGCCACGGTCTACCGGACGGTGAAGCTGTTCGAGGACGCCGGCGTCATCACCCGCCACGATTTCGGCGCCGGCCGCAGCCGCTACGAATCGATTCCCGAGGCGCATCACGACCACCTGATCGACCTTCGCACCGGCGAGGTGATCGAGTTTCGCGACGAGGAGATCGAGCGGCTCCAGCAGGCGATGGCGGAGCGGCTCGGGTTCCGGCTGGTCGATCACCGTCTGGAGCTCTACGGCGTACCGCTCGATCCCAAGGACAAGGCCGGGCGATGACGAGCGCGCTCCGGCTCGCTTTGACGGTCTTCGTGCTTGGCGTCTTCACCATTGTGCTGCTGCCCTTCCAGCTCGTCGCGATCAACCGGGGATGGCGGATCGCGACCGCCCTCCCCTACACATGGCAGCGGCTCGCCTGGTGGCTGATCGGCATGCGGGTGACGGTGATCGGCGAGCCGGCGGCGGCACCGCTGCTCATCGCCGCCAATCACAGCTCATGGCTCGACATCACCGTCCTCGGCGGCCTGATGAAACCGCTCTCCTTCGTTGCCAAGTCGGAGGTTGCACGCTGGCCGATCCTCGGCGTCCTCGCCAAGCTTCAGCGCACCATCTTCATCGACCGGACGCGGCGCATGCACACCGGGGCCGTCACCAGGGAGGCGGCGCAGCGGGTGGCGAAGGGCGAAGTGGTCGTCCTTTTCGCCGAAGGCACCACCGGCGACGGCAACCGCGTCCTCCCCTTCCGGAGCGCATTGCTCGGCGCCGCCGAGAATGCCACCGGCGACGCCGTCGCCACCGTGCAGCCGGTGGCGATCAGCTATGTCGGGATCCAGGGGCTTCCGGTCGGGCGGAGCGACCGACCGCACATAGCCTGGTACGGCGACATGGACTTCATCGCCCATTTCCGTCGAATCATCGGCCAGGGTGCGATCGATGTCGTGGTGCGTTTCGGCGAGCCGATCCCGTTCGGCCCGGAAACCGACCGCAAGCGGGTCGCCGAACTGTGTTTCGCGTCGGTCCGGCGGATGGTCGAGGAGACTCGCGCCGGACGGTCACGCAACGTCCATCTGGACCCAGTATTCTCTCCCCCGGCGAAAGAGGTTAAAGGAACCGGTGGTGCGCCTGGCCGTTACGTCGGCGAGGCCGGCCAGGAGGTCGCCCAGCGGGTTTCATGAAGACGCCAGACCCGACACGGAAGGTCCATATCCGGACGTATGGCTGCCAGATGAACGTCTACGATTCCGAAAGGATGGCGGACGCGCTGGCCGTGGCCGGCTATGCGCCGGTCGATTCGCCTGAATCGGCCGATCTGATCCTCCTCAACACCTGCCATATCCGCGAAAAGGCGGCAGAAAAGGTCTATTCCGAGATCGGCCGGCTCCGCGCGCTGAAGATCCGCGCCGCGGCCGAAGGCCGGTCCGTGACCATCGGCGTCGCCGGATGCGTGGCGCAGGCCGAAGGCGACGAGATCATGCGCCGCGCGCCGGCGGTGGACCTCGTCGTCGGCCCGCAATCCTACCAGCGGCTGCCGGATCTCGTCGCCGCGGCCGGCCGCGGCCGGGTCGTGGCCACGGATTTCGCCGTCGCCGAGAAGTTCGATGCGCTCGACCGGATGACGGCGCGGCCGCGCGCCGCCCTCGGCGCGACCCCGCGCTATGCCGCCTTTCTCACCGTGCAGGAGGGCTGCGACAAGTTCTGCGCCTTCTGCGTCGTCCCCTATACCCGCGGCGCCGAAGTGTCGCGGCCGGTGGCGGCGATCGTCGCCGAGGCGACGCGGCTCGCCGCGGAAGGCGTGCGCGAGGTCACGCTCCTCGGCCAGAACGTCAATGCCTGGCGGGGCGAGGGTCCGGACGGAAACGACTTGGGCCTCGGCCGTCTCCTCTTCCGGCTGGCGGAGATCCCCGGGATCGACCGGCTGCGCTACACCACCAGCCACCCCAACGACATGGACGATGCGCTGATCGCGGCCCACCGCGACCTCGACGCCCTGATGCCCTACCTGCACCTCCCCGTGCAGTCGGGCTCGGATCGCATTCTCGCCGCGATGAACCGGCGCCACCGCCGGGCCGATTATCTCCACACCATCGACCGCATCCGCGCGGCGCGGCCTGGCCTGGCGCTCGCCGGCGACTTCATCGTCGGCTTTCCGGGCGAGACCGAAGAGGATTTCGCCGATTCGCTCCGGATCGTCGACGAGGTCGGCTACGCCTCGGCCTTCTCGTTCAAGTACAGCCCACGCCCCGGCACGCCGGCGGCGGCGATGGAACAGGTGCCGGAGCCGGTGATGGCCGGGCGCCTCGCGCGCCTCCAGGCCGCGATCAACGCGAGCCAGGCGCGGTTCAACGCATCGCGGGTGGGCGAGCCGGCCGAGGTCCTGTTCGAGCGGACCGGCCGGCATCCGGGCCAGATCGTCGGCCGCTCGCCTTGGCTCTCGCCGGTCCAGGTCGACGGGGACCCCGCGCTGATCGGCTCGATCCGGCCTGTGACAATCACCGCGGCAGGCCCCAACAGCCTGTTCGGAACCCTCGCCGGCGGCGTCCGCGGACCACGGCCCCTCATGGCGGAGGCTGCCGCTTGAACGCTCGTCCCCCGGTTCGCGGTCCCCTTGCGGCGGTTGCCCCGGACCCGGCCCATATCGTTGTCACCTTCGACGACAACCGGCTGATGCCGGCGCTGTTCGGCGAGTTCGACCGCAATCTCGCCCAGCTCGAGCAGCGGCTCGGGGTCGATGCCGCCGCGCGTGGCAATCAGGTCACCATCCGCGGCAGCCAGGAGGCATGCACCCGCGCCCGGCTCGCCCTCGACATCCTTTACGGACGTCTCCAGGAGGGGCACGAGATCTCGACCGGCGACGTCGACGGCGCGGTCCGCCTCGCCGAAGCGGCGGAAGCGCAGCTCAGCCTGCCGACGCTCGAACCGCGCGGCCGGCTGGCGATGGCGCAGATTTCGACCCGGCGGCGCACTGTGATGGCCCGCACGGTGATGCAGGACGCCTATATCCGGGCGTTCGACCGCGCCGACCTGATCTTCGGTGTCGGCCCGGCGGGTACCGGCAAGACCTACCTGGCCGTCGCCTATGCCTCGGCGATGGTCGAGCGCGGCGCGGCGGAGAGGATCATCCTGTCGCGGCCGGCGGTCGAGGCGGGCGAGCGGCTCGGGTTCCTGCCGGGTGACATGCGCGAAAAGGTCGATCCCTATCTCCGCCCGCTCTATGACGCGCTCTACGACATGATGCCGGCCGACAAGGTCGAGCGCGGCCTGCAGTCGGGGCTGATCGAGGTGGCGCCGCTCGCCTTCATGCGCGGGAGGACGCTGGCCGACGCCATCGTCATCCTTGATGAGGCGCAGAACACCACGTCGATGCAGATGAAGATGTTCCTCACCCGGCTGGGCGAGAACTCGAAGATGATCGTCACCGGCGACCCGAGCCAGATCGACTTGCCGCCCGGCCAGACGTCGGGCCTGGTCGAGGCCATCGGCCTCCTCGGCGGCATTGCGCGCATCGCCCAGATCCGGTTCACCTCGGCCGACGTCGTCCGCCATCCGCTCGTCGGCCAGATCGTCGACGCCTATGACCGCAGCGAAGGGGCGTCGTCGTGATCGTCGCGCTCCGCAAGGTGGCGGCGCCCAGGGAAATTGCCGTGGACGTGCTGATCGAGGCCGGCGCATGGCCGGCGCGGGCAAAGCTCCGCGCACTGGCCGAGCGCGCGATTTCGGCGGCGGCGGATCGCGCCTGCCCGGACCTGGAGGCGGGCGCCGAGGTATCGCTGCTCTTCACCGATGACGCCCATATGCGGCGGCTCAACCTCCGCTACCGCGGCATCGACAAGCCGACCAACGTCCTGTCGTTGCCGGCGGCACGGCTTCTGGTTGGCCGCCTCGGGCCGCTGCTCGGGGACATTGCGCTCGCGGCCGAGACCGTGGCGGCCGAGGCGGAGGCCCAGGGACTGGCCGCGAACCATCACCTTACCCATTTGATCTTACACGGTTTTCTGCACCTGATCGGCTACGATCACGAACAGGATTCCGAAGCCCTTGTCATGGAGGGCCTGGAAACCGCTATATTGGGGGACCTCGGGATGGCCGATCCCTATGCGGCATGACGGGCGGCGGACACGAGATGAGCAGGACAGAATCGAACAGCAGCGAATCGCTTCCGGAGCCGGATAGTACGGGCCGAAGCAATGGGCTCGCACCCGAAGGGTGGCTCGACAAACTGAAAGCAGCCGTCGGTCTCCGCGGATCATCGACCATCCGCGAGGAGATCGTCGATGCGCTCGCCACCGGCGCCGAGGATGCCGGCTTCTCGACCGAGGAGCGGGCGATGCTCGCCAATATCCTCAGCCTCCGCGAGGTGCGGGTCGACGACATCATGGTGCCCCGCGCCGATATCGAGGCGGTCGAGTTCGGGGTATCCCTGGGCGGCCTCTTGATGGCGTTCCAGAAGTCCGGCCACTCCCGCATGCCCGTGCACCGGGAGACCCTGGACGACCCGGTCGGGCTGGTCCACATCAAGGATCTGATGAGCCATATCACCCGTCTCGCTGCGATCGGCGGCGACAGTGAGGAAGGCGGCTCGGAAGGCGTCGACCTCCGCCGCGTCGACCTGACCCGGTCGCTGGCCGAGGCCGATCTCGTGCGCAACATCCTGTTCGTGCCGCCGTCGATGCCGGTTACGGCGCTGCTCGCCTCGATGCAAGCGACACGCATGCAGCTCGCTCTCGTCATTGACGAATACGGCGGGACCGATGGCCTGGTCTCGCTCGAGGACGTGATCGAGATGGTCGTCGGCGACATCGAGGACGAGCATGACGACGATCAGGTCGAGATGATCGTCCCGGAGGGCGAGATGAGCTTTCTCGCCGATGCCCGGGCCGATCTCGACGACGTCTCGGCGGCCGTCGGCACCAACCTCTCCGAAGGCGAGCTCGGCGACGACATCGACACCATCGGCGGGCTGGTCGTCAGCCTGCTCGGACGGGTGCCGGTCCGTGGCGAACTGATCAGCGCGCCGGGCGGGTTCGAGTTCGAGATACTCGATGCCGATCCGCGCCGGATCAAGCGGCTCCGGATCCGGCCGAAATCCAGTGCGCCCAGATCCGACCCGCGGCGCAAGCGCCCGGCGGAGCCCCGGTCCGACGACGCGGCGGCGTAGGCCGGGACGCGCCGGCGCGTCCCGGCGCTTGACCGGAGCCGCGTGACGGCCCGTTCTGTCAGGCCATGGACCGAATCGCGGGCGGCATTGCCCGGCTCAAGGGATGGCGCCGGGTCTTGGCGGCGATGGCCGCGGGCGGGGTGTCGGCATTGGCCCTCGCCCCCTTCAACGCGTTCCCCCTGCTCTGGGTCACCATTCCCGTCTTCGTCTGGCTGATCGACGGCGCGGCGAAGACGGCCGAAAAGCGCCGCGGGCGCGCTTTTCTCGCCGGCGCCGTCACTGGCTGGTGCTTCGGGCTCGGCTATTTCCTCGGCGGCCTGTGGTGGATCGGCGCCGCCTTCCTCGTCGATGGCGACCAGTTCGCCTGGTTGATGCCCATCGCTGTCGCCATCCTGCCGGCGGGGCTGGCGCTCTTCTGGGGGCTCGGCGCCGGGGTGGCCGCGCTTGTCTGGCGCCCCGGGTGGTCGCGCATCCTCGTCTTTGCGGCCGCGCTGTCGGCTGTCGAATGGCTGAAGGGCCACATCCTCACCGGCTTTCCGTGGAATGCCTTCGGCTACACGCTCACGCCCGCCCCGGTGATGATGCAATCCGCGGCGTTGATCGGCCTATGGGGCCTGACGCTGGCGGCACTCATCATCTTTGCGGCCCCGGCCGCGCTCTGGCCGGCCGCGCCGCAAGGGCGGCGCGGCGCATGGGCCTTCACGGCCTTCGCGGCGGCGCTTCTTGGCCTGCATGTGGGCTATGGCGCGATACGGCTCGCCCTGGCGGAGAGCCCCACGGGCGGCCCCTCGGTGCGGATCGTCCAACCGGCGCTCGACCAGAGCGAGAAATGGCAGGTCGAGAACGAAGACGAGATCGTCGCGCGCTACCTCGCGCTGAGCCGAACGGTGTCCGAGGCAGGACGTGACCTCGGCGACGTGACCGTCCTTGTATGGCCCGAGTCGGCATTCCCCTTTCTCCTCACCGACCGGCCGGACGTCCTCTCGGCGATTGCGGACCTGCTGCCGGACGGGACGACGCTGGTCACCGGCGCGGTGCGCGCCGACGAACCGGCGGCCGATTCGATCAAAGCCTTCAACAGCGTCCTGGTGATTGACGATCGAGGAACGATCACGGCCGCCTACGACAAGGTCCAGCTGGTTCCGTTCGGGGAGTATCTGCCGTTGCGCCCGATCTTCGATTGGCTGGGCATCCGCCAGCTCATCGCGCTGCCGGAGGGATTCTCGCCCGGCGCCGCCCGGCTGACCTTGACGGTTCCCGGCGCCGCCCCCTTTGCCCCGCTGATCTGCTACGAGATCATCTTCCCCGGCGCCGTCCTTGCGACCGGCCTCCGCCCGGGATGGATACTGAACCTCACGAATGACACGTGGTTCGGCGACACACCCGGACCCTATCAGCATTTCTTACAGGGGAGAGTTCGGGCGGTTGAGGAAGGACTGCCCCTTGTCCGCGCAGCGAATTCCGGGATATCGGGCATTGTCGATGCCTATGGTCGCACGGTCGCCAGCCTCGGGCTAGAAGTCGCAGGAATTATCGATGGGAACATTCCGAAAGGTGTGGCGTTGACGTGGTACACGCGCTGGGGGGATGGCCTTTTCCTGGGATTGTGGTTGGCTTGTGTGGCCGCTGCGTCATTCGCGCGAGTCGTCTACCGTGTGCAACGCAATTGACATAAATCACAGGGCGGTGTTGAGTTCTCGGGCTATGTCCGACAAGAAATGAAGCGCGTTGACCATCGCGCGCGGCATTTGTTGTTTTGGCATGGCGAAGCAGTCAGACTACGCAATGGACGGTCAACCGGCCGTTCAGGGAAAGGAGTGCCGTGCGCGGCCTAAACGAGAGTGCCTCAATGGCCAATAAGAAACAGCCAAATCCGATCGACATCCATGTCGGAAGTCGGGTTCGCTTGCGTCGCATGATGCTCGGGATGAGCCAGGAAAAGCTCGGCGAGAGTCTCGGCATCACGTTCCAGCAAATACAGAAGTATGAAAAGGGCACGAACCGGATCGGAGCGAGCCGCCTTCAGCACATCGCAAGAGTGCTGACCGTCCCGGTATCGTTCTTCTTCGAGGACGCCCCGGGGGGTGTGGCTGGCTCGGAAACGGGTGCAGACGGCATGGCGGAGCAACCGTCGGCGAGCTACGTCGTGGACTTCCTGTCCAGTTCCGAAGGCATCCAGCTCAACAAGGCGTTCATCCGGATCAAGGACGCCAAGCTCCGGCGGAAGGTAATTGAACTGGTCCGGGCCATGGCCGGGACTGACGACGAGGACCAGGCCTGAGGCTTTTTTTCGCCTCGGAATGGGTATCGTTTCAATTTGGGGTCGTCACGTTGCAGAAGACGTGGCGACCCTAATGAAACGGCCTGGATTCTGACCTCGCTCCGCGACACTTCTTGCGAGCGGGTGTCGCCCCGGCATTGACCCTCAGCCGTATCGCTGCCAGAACCCTCTCAGTTTGATGGGCGACCGCTGTCGCCTGTATACAAGGGGGCTTTTTCCTTGCCGCGATCCACATACCTGTTCACCAGCGAATCCGTTTCCGAGGGCCATCCCGACAAGGTCTGCGACCGGATTTCCGATGCGGTCGTCGATGCCTTTCTCGGCGCGATGCCGGAGGCCCGTGTCGCTTGCGAGACCCTCGCCACCACCAACCGGGTGGTGATCGCAGGGGAGGTCCGCGGCCCGGAGGCCGTTCTCGACACCGTCGAGGATCTGGCGCGCGCGGCGATCAGGGACATCGGCTACGAGCAGGATGGCTTCCACTGGCAGACGGCCAAGGTCGATGTCCTGCTGCACTCCCAGTCGGCCGACATTGCCCAAGGGGTCGACGCGGCCGGCAACAAGGACGAGGGCGCGGGCGACCAGGGCATCATGTTCGGCTATGCCTGCCGCGAGACGCCGGAACTGATGCCGGCGCCGATCTTCTATGCCCACCGCATCCTCAAGATGATGGCCGAAGCCCGGAAATCCGGCGACACGCCCGAACTCGGGCCGGACTCCAAGAGCCAGGTCACCGTCAGGTATCACTACGGCAAGCCGGTCGGTGTCCAGTCGATCGTGGTCTCGACCCAGCACGCCGAGAGCCGGAACGGCCATGCGCTGACCTCCGAGGACGTCCGGGAGATCATTTCGCCGATCGTCCACGCGGCGCTTCCCGAGGACTGGATCGACGCCGAGACCGTCTGGCACGTCAACCCGACCGGCAAGTTCGTGGTCGGCGGACCGGACGGCGACGCCGGACTCACCGGCCGAAAGATCATCGTCGACACCTATGGCGGCGCGGCCCCGCATGGCGGCGGCGCGTTCTCGGGCAAGGACCCGACCAAGGTCGACCGCTCGGCCGCCTATGCCGCCCGCTACCTCGCCAAGAACGTGGTCGCGGCCGATCTCGCCGACCGCTGCACGATCCAGCTCTCCTACGCCATCGGCGTCTCGCAGCCGCTCTCGATCTATGTCGACCTCCACGGCACCGGCAAGGTCGAGGAGAGCCGGCTCGAGGAGGCGCTCAAGGACTGCATGGACCTCTCGCCGCGCGGAATCCGCCAGCATCTCGGCCTCAACCGGCCGATCTATGCCCGTACCTCCGCCTACGGCCATTTCGGCCGGGCGCCCGAGGCCGACGGCGGCTTTTCGTGGGAGAAGACCGACCTGGTCGAGCAGCTCCACAACGCGGTGCGCTGACCGGGTCAGCCCGCCCTCCGCACGCGAGGGACGGCCTTGGAGCAGCGGCGAAGCCTGCACGGCCGGCGAAAGGGCAAGCCGCTTTCGGCGCGCCGCACCGGCCTGATGGCCGATGCATACCCGGCCCTCGCGGTAGACCTTTCCGCGCCGCCCCCCACGCCGCTCGCCGCGCTGTTTGCCGCAAGCGTCGGCGATGTGCGGCTCGAGATCGGGTTTGGCGGCGGCGAGCACCTTGTCGCCGAGGCGATGGCCGCGCCGGCCAGCGGGTTCATCGGCGTCGAGCCCTTCATCGAAGGCATGGCCAAGGCGGTGTCGGCGATCGCCGATGGCGGGCTTCGGAACGTCCGCCTCCACGACGGCGACGCCGCCCATCTTCTCGACTGGCTGCCGCCTGCTTCCCTCACGCGCGTCGACCTGCTCTATCCCGATCCCTGGCCGAAGCGACGGCACTGGAAGCGTCGCTTCGTCAGCCCGGAAAATCTCGGCCGCATCGCGCGGGCGCTCGTTCCCGGCGGCCTGTTCCGGGTGGCGAGCGACATCGACGACTACATCGCGTGGACGCTTCTCCAAGTGATGCGCCGCAGCGACTTCTCTTGGACTGCGACATGCGCCGACCACTGGCGAAAGCCGTTCCCCGGGTGGCCGGGGACGCGCTACGAGGCCAAGGCGCTCGCGGCCGGCCGGCGCCCGACCTACCTGGCGTTCCGGCGTATCTGAGCGTAACCGCGGTACGGGCCTACCCATCGCGATTGAAGGACGGGACTGCTACTGATCGTCAGAGGGCATGGTCCATCGGACGCCCGCGAAGCGGGCGAAATCGCGATCGAAGCTCAAGACGGTAGCTCCGTGTTCGATCGCGAGGGCGGCTAAGTGCGCGTCGGTCGTCAGGTTTCCCGCTGTTCCGGCCGAACGGAGCAACTGAGCGAGAATCTCGGCGTGCCGTTCGCCAGGATGCGTCACCCGCGCCCGCGGGTGCCCAAGCCACTGACCGAGGACGAGAAAGGCGTCGTCGGTCGACAGCGGCCTTGGAAAGATGCCGAGGCGTGTAGAGAGGCGCAGAAAGGCGATCATGGCAACCCATGCGAAGCCGACGCCGCGCAAGTCGTCGAAGCACACCTTCAGTGCCAAGACAGCGGTATCGTGCTGCCTGCTGGAACTGTTGACCGCGTGCAGGAGAACATTGGCGTCGGGCAGGATCATCGGCTGCGTCGGTACCGGGCGAGCAGTTCTTCATCCTCCAGCGAATCGGCGAGCGCCGAGGCCTTCGTCAGATCGACGCGCGGCTCGCCCATGTCGAAGACCAGCGGCGTGAAGTCCTCGACGCGCTGGTTCATGCTGCTGTGAAGTCCGGCGCGAATCGCATTGTTCAGCACCTCCTTGAAGGATTCGCCGCGCCGGCGAACTTCCTTTCGCAGGAGCGATTCGACATCGGGGTCCAGGGTGACCGTGGTTCGCATGACGCATCATGATGCCTTGAATGATGCTGTCATGATGCGAAAATTGAAGGGAAGAGTCAATTCCACCGCCGGTGCCGTGCGGGCTTAGGCCCGCTCAGCCATGATCCAGCCCTCCTCGACCTCGGGCAAGGGCACGCTCCGGAGCAGCTCGCGCGTATAGGCATGCCGGGGGTCGGCGAAGACCGCCGCCGTGTCGCCTTCCTCCACCACCTCGCCGGCCGAGAGCACTGCCACCCGGTCGCAGAGGACCCGGACGACCGACAGGTCGTGGCTGATGAAGACCAGCGTCAGGTTGAACTCCTCCCGGAGCCGGCGGAGGAGTAGGAGGATCTGGGCCTGGGTCGAGACGTCTAGGCCCGAGACGATCTCGTCGGCGACGATGAACTCCGGTTCGAGCGCCAGCGCCCGGGCGATGCCGACACGCTGGCGCTGGCCGCCGGAAAGCTCGTGCGGGTAGCGGTCGAGGAAGGTTGCGGGCAGCCCGACGATGTCGAGCAGTTCTGCCGCGCGCCGCATGCGGCCGGCCCTGCCGCCGCCGCGGCCGAAGGCCTGGAGCGGGCGCGCCAGCGTCGTACCGATGGTGAGGCGCGGGTTGAGCGAGGATTGCGGATCCTGGAAGATGATCTGCAGCTTCGCGCGAAGCGGGTGCATCCTCTCCTCAGGCCAGCCGGCGATGTCGACGCCGTCGTAGATCAGTTCGCCGCCGCTCGGCCGGACGAGACGGACGAGGGCGCGGCCGATGGTGGTCTTGCCGGACCCGGACTCGCCGACCAGGCCCAGCGCGCAGCCGCGCGGGATGTCGAGGTCGATGCCCTTCACCACCTCGATCATCGGCGCCGCGCCAAGGAGCGGCTTTCGCGCCCGGTCCGGGAACGCAACCCGAAGTCCCCTCACGCGAACCAGCGGCAGCGTCATTGGAAATTCGCCTGATAGGCCAGGTCGTAGAGGCGGGCCTCCTCCGCGAGCCGCTCGACAAGCTCGCGGGGCAGCGGCAGAAGCGCATCGGCGGGTCGGTCGAGGCGCGGCGTCGAGGAGAGGAGGGCGCAGGTATAGGCGTGCGCCGGATCGGCCAGCACCGCTCGCGTCTCGCCCGCTTCGACCACGCGGCCGGCATGGAGCACGGTCACCGTCTGGCACAGCTTCGCCACGAGGCCGAGATCGTGCGTCACGAACAGCACGGCGGCGTTGTCGCGGTGCTGAAGGTCGTGGATCAGGCGCAGGATCTGACGCTGCACCGTCACGTCGAGCGCGGTGGTCGGCTCGTCGGCGACCACCAGCCGCGGGCGGCAGGCGAAGGCGATGGCGATCAGGATGCGCTGGCGCATGCCGCCGGACAGTTCGTGCGGGTACGCGGCCAGCACCCGTGCCGGATCGCGGATGGCGACATCGTTGAGGAGATCGCCGGCGCGAGCGTGGGCGGCCCGGCGCGACAGCCCGAGCTTGAGGCGGAGCACGGCGGCGATCTGCTCGCCCACCCGCTTCACCGGGTTGAGCGAGGTCATCGGGTCCTGCGGGATCAGCGCGATCTCGCGCCCCAGCAGGGCGCGACGCTCGCGCTCCGGCATGGCGACGAGGTCGCGGCCGTCGAACCGGATCGCGCCCCGGGTGATGCGCGCGCCGCGCGGCAGGAGGCCGAAGATCGCGCGGGCGATCATCGACTTGCCGGCGCCGGATTCGCCGACCAGGCCGCGGACCTCGCCCGGGGCGATTGTAAGGCTCGCGCCACGCAGGATCGGCAGCGGCGGCCGGCGGCCGATCGCGAGGTGCAGGTCGTCGACCGCGAGCACCGGGGTCATCGTCTCTGCACCGGATCGAGGGTGGCGCGGAGCCCATCGCCGAGAAGGTTGAAGCCGAGCACGGTGACGACGATGCAGCCGATCGGCAGGCCGAGCAGCCACGGCACCTGGTAGATCACCTGCCGTCCCTCGGCGATCATGCCGCCCCAGGTCGGCGTGTCGGTCGAGACGGAGAGGCCGACGAAGGAGAGGATGGCCTCGACGATGACGGCAATCCCCATCTCGACGGTGAGCAGCGTCACGATCAGAGGCAGCACGTTGGGGAGAATCTCGGCGAACAGCGTCCGCCCCCGGCGGAGACCGACGACGCGCGCGGCGGCGACATAGTCGAGCTGGCGCTGCAGCTGGGTCTCGGCGCGCACCACCCGGGCGAAGCGCGTCCAGTCGATGACGATGATGGCGAGCACCACCGAGCCGAGCCCGGCGCCGACCGCGGCGGCGAGCACGATCGACAGGAGCACCGGCGGAAACGACATCCATATGTCGATCAGCCGCGAGACGATGGTGTCGACCAGACCGCGGAAATAGCCGGCGACGAGGCCGAGGAACGAGCCGAGGAGGCAGGCCAGCGTCGCGGCGACGATGGCGACGAAGGCGGCGATGCGGGCGCCGTAGATGAGACGGGAGAGGATGTCGCGGCCGAGGCTGTCGGTGCCGAACAGGAAGGCCGGCTCCCCGCCCGGCGCCCATGACGGCGGCAACTGGGTGTAGAGGAGGTCTTGCGCAAGCGGGTCGTGCGGGGCGAGGAGCGGGGCGGCCAGCGCGGTCAGGAACAACGCTGCGACGATGACGCCGCCGGCGATCGCCCTCGGGTCGATCGCGAGCCGCCGACGCCGCGGCCGTTCGGCGACGCCCACGGTCTCAGCCATGTTGCAGCCTGGGGTCGAGCCAGGTGTTGAGGAGGTCGATGAGAAGGTTGAGGAGGATGAAGATCACGGCGAAGGTGAGCACCAGGCCCTGGATCAGCGGGAGGTCGCGGTTGATCATGGCGTCGATCGCCATGTTGCCGATTCCCTCGTAGGAGAAGATGCGCTCGACCAGCACCGTGCCGCCGATCAGGAACGTGACCTGAACCCCGGCAAGCGTGACGGTGGAAATGGCGGCGTTCGGCATCGCCTCGCGAAACAGCACCCTGCCGCGGGAATAGCCGCGGGCGCGCGCCACCAGCGCATAGTCCTGCAATTCCGCCTCGCCGAGCGACGTCTTGAAGACGCGGGTGACGATCGCCGCCAGTGGCAGCGCCAGCGCGACCGCGGGCAGGATGGCATGGCGGATGAGGTTGCCGGCAAGCGCCCATTGTCCGGTGACGAGCGCCTCGATCAGGTAGAAGCCGGTGTGGAACTCGGCGCCGAGCCGCGGGTCGATGCGGCCGGAGATGGGTAAGACCGGCCAGACCACGCCGAAGAGGAGGATGAACAGGAGCCCCCAGAGGAAATCCGGAATGGCGAGCGACAGCGCGACGAAACCGTCGACCAGCCATTCCGGCAGCCGGCGGCGGAAATAGGCCCCGACGAGCGCGAGGCCGGCGCCGAGGACGATGGCGATGAGGATGGCGATCAGCACCAGTTCCAGCGTCGCCGGCAGGCGCGCGAGGATGAGGGTCATCACGTCCTGCCGGCGGCTGATCGACGTGCCGAAATCGCCGACCGCGACCTGCTGCAGCCAGACCAGGAACTGGTCGAAGATCGGCAGATCCAGCCCGTATTGCGCCATGAGCCGGTCGACATCGACCTGGCTCGCGCCGGGCGGGATCATCATCGCGACCGGATTCCCCGGGACGACGCGAAGCAGCACGAAGACCACCACGGCGACGCCGAACAGCGTCGGCGGCACAAGCAGCAGACGACGAAGAATTGCACCTCGACCCATTCCCGCCCCAACCCGCACGACGGCATTGCCAGCGGCCCGCCCGTGCGGATCGCCGGCCAACGTCACCCGG
Organism: Bauldia sp.; assembly: GCA_022841545.1. Taxonomy (GTDB): domain Bacteria; phylum Pseudomonadota; class Alphaproteobacteria; order Rhizobiales; family Kaistiaceae; genus Bauldia. Next base: position 27,587 of record JALHRF010000040.1, read on the forward strand.
TTTGGACGGTCGCGCAAGTAGGCCCGGACACCTCAGGCGATGTCGAAAATCGCCGGTCGGCGCGAGAAACTCGCGATCCTCACGGGCGCCAGCCGTCCTTGAACCGCACCGGGCTTGCCGGCGCCCCGGTCAGTCGGCCTGGTTCAGGCACGGGACCCGAACGATCGACGCGTCGAACGTCATTGGGACTCCGTTGCTTTGGCGGGGCACTGGCTGAACGTGAGCTCGAATCGCGACGACAGACTGGCGCAGGACAGCGGCAAATCGCGATGCCGGTAGGCCTTGCGAAGGGCGCGCGCGACGAAGATGTCGTCCGCGACAGTCCCTTTCAGCCGCGCCAGTTTGACCCCCAGGACGTCCGCCATGAGCATCGGCTTGGCAAGGCGAATGGGCGCGCCGGAGTCCACCATGTCCCGAATGGATGCGAGCGTGCTGTCGGCGTGCCACATCCAGGCCGCGCCCGAGGGATAGCTGTCGTCGTAGTGGCGCGGGCTCGCGACCGAGACGAGGGTCGCCGTTGCGGCGACGCAGACGATCGCGCCCATTGCGATCCGCCTTGCCGATCGCGCGTTCACGGCGTCGACCGCATACCCCAGGAAGAATGCTATCGCCAAGGCCGCCCACGGTATCAGATCGGCCAGGTACTTCACCTTCGGCGGCTCGAGGGGCACAAGCGGGTCGAACGACCTTATCGCAAACGTTCCGACCAAAGCGAAAGACACAAAGAACAGACTCGGCAGCACATCCGGCGGCATACGTCGTTCTCGCACGGACTTTGCGAAGAACCAGACATTCGCAACCATTCCACAGATCAACAAGGTTGTTGTAAATAACGGAAGCTGGGTCCATCGCTTGAACATCAAGGCGAGGTTCAGTGCCCCCAGATCGCTGGCTATCTTCCCTTCAAGTCTGTCAAAGTGCTGTCCTACCAGATCCAGCCGTGTGACAAGTTCGCCGGTCATGGCGCTGAAGAAGGCCGTCTCGACGACGAGGAGCGCAAGTCCAAAGACACCGATAAGGATGAGAGATCTCGCACCGGCTCGCCAACCGAGGGCGACGAAGGCAAATATTACCGTGGCTGGCACATAATAGACGGCCGTTTCCTTGGCGCCATAAGCGAGGAAGATGAAGAGGGCGGCAAGAAAATGATTTAGTCGTGTCGGGGACTCAGTTATTCTTCCCATAAAAATGGCATGGCAAAGCATATAGGTCGCAGAAAATACAAATGGCTGAAGCTGCGACGTCGATCTGAAATACATTGGGTCTCCAAACAATATGAAGACAAACACCAGAAATACAAACAATGGCCGTTTTGACCATTTTGTTATGAAATATGCCGCGGCGATCAACAACAGGCCGAAGAAGATGGCGGGAACCAGGTAATAGGTAAACCACTCAGCTCCCACGAGCTTCGCCAGCGCGGTCGCCGGGAGGTTGATCGCCCATCGCGCGGTGTGGTGATCGGCGAGCAGGTCTGACGGAGCGACTCCGTCGGCAAGCGCCTTGGAGAACGTCCACTTCTTCAAGGCGTCGCCGCCCAATTCTACCGGGACTGTGAAAAGCGTTCTGATCAGAACGGCACAAGCAATAATCACTGTAAAATATGCAATCAACAGACGTCTATCGTGCCCCCCCGACATCAGCATCTCATTGGCGCCCTTGGCACGCGACTGTCAGGAATTACATGGCATCAGCGAAACAATTTCTTCTGCCGATTATAGTCGACTGCAGTCCCCATTCGATCGCGCCGCCCGCGAGCCTGCACGACTCGCTGTTCTCGCGGCCTGCCCATCCACGAGGACTGATCGTTCACAGCGATTCCGACCGTGTCGTTCCCGAAACGCATATTCAGGCCCGGTCGACAAGCTCCGGACCCAACGCGGCATTAGGATCGATTAGCAGATCAACCCGCCGCCGCGCATCTGATTATTTGCGCGCGCGGCGTGTCTTCAGCTCACCCGGCTTTCGGCAGTCGCGAATGGCTCCGGCTGACGCCTCAGACGATGTCGAAATCGCCGGTCGACAGGGAGTTCGGCGCCAGCCGTCCTTGAACCACACCGGGCTTGCCGGCGCCCCGGTCAGTCGGCCTGATTCAGCCACGGGACCCGAACGATCGACGCGTCGAACGTCATTGGGACTCCGTTGCTTTGGCGGGGCACTGGCTGAACGTGAATTCAAATCTCATCGACAGACTGGCGCAAGAGAGGGGCAATTCGCGATGCCTGTACGCAGTGCGAAAAGCGGGCGCAACGAAAATGTTGTTCGCGACAGTTCCCTCTAGCGGCACGAGTTCAACTCCCAAGACGTCTGCAAAGAGACCCGGCCTGACAACGCGGATAGGCACCCCGGCTTCCACGATATCCCGCAGGAGCTTGTAGGTGTCATCGGCGTGCCACATCCAGGCCGCCCAGCGATCATCATGCTTGCCCGGCATCGCGACCGAGACCAGGCTCGCCGTTGCGGCAACGCCGATTATCGCGCCCATTGCAATCCGCCTTGCCAATCGCGCGTTCACTCCGTCAACCGCATACCCCATAAACAGTGCAACGGCCAAGGATGCCCAAGGCACCAATTCGGCCAGATACTTCGCCTTCGGCGGCTCGAGAGGCACAAGGGGATCGAACGACTTTACTGCAAGCGTGGAGACGACTGCGAAGGAAACGAAGAACAGGCTCGGCAATGCGTCAGGAGTCGCGCGCTTTTCTTTAATAGACTTCACGAAAATCCAGGCACTGGACACCAATCCAGAGGCCAACAGGACCGTTGTTAATACTGGGAGATTGGTCCATCTTCTGAACAACAGAGACAGACTCATTTCCCCTAGATCTTCCTTAATGTTGTCTTCTAGCATCTCGAAATGCTGGCCTACCAAGTGCAAGCGCGTGACAATCTCGCCGTACATGACGCTGAAGTAGGCCGTTTCGACAACAAGGAGCGCAATTCCGTAGGAGCCGATAAGAGCTAGAGACTTCATACCTTGGCGCCATCCGAGGGATGCAAAAATGAATATTGCCGTTGCAGGAATATAATTCATTGCCGTTTCCTTGGCGCCATAGGCAAGAAAGATAAAAAGCGCCGCAAAGAAATGATTCCGTTGCGTTGCGGATTCAGTGATTTTTCCCAGAAAAATAGCGTGGCAAAGCATATATGTCGCAGAAAACACGAATGGCTGAAGCTGAGACGTCGATCTAAAATACATTGGCTCGCCAAACAACACTAAGACAAACACCATAAACACGAACAGCGGCTGCTTCGACCACTTTGTTATAAAATAAGCGGCCGCTATCAATAAGAGCCCAAAGAAGATGCCGGGAACCAGATAGTAAGTGAACCACTCAGGACCGACGAGTTTCGCCAAGGCCGTCGCGGGCAAGTTTATCCCCCATCTGGCGGTATGGTGGTTGGCGAGGAGGTCCGCCGCAGGGACCCCGTTGGCTAGCTCCTTGGAGAACGCCCACTTCTTTAACGCGTCTCCGCCCATTTCTACCGGGGCGGTTAAGATCGTTCGGAGCATAGTGGCAAAAACGATAATAATCGTCAAATGCGTGACCAAAGGTCGCTTGCCATAGATTCCCAGCATCTACATCCTCTAGACACACTCTGGCATGGAGTCTTCTACTGTACGCAAGAGACAGCAGCGCGAGGGCAGAACGAAAGGCCGAGCGCACATTATGAAGTCAATTGCTTCCTGCAGACAATTGCTCTAGCAGCGCATCAACGATCACGTCAATGTAACGACGCAGAGCGCTTAACGTGCCTGTGACGCCGCGACGGCCAGGCTTTCGCAATTCCTCTGTCAGTCTTCGCTTGATTTCACGTCAGATCGAAGTCACTCACCCCGAGGGATGCAGGACCTCCCTTGAACACCGCGGACTTTGCGGCATGCTGAGAGCCCGAACCGTCCGGATCGTACCACAGGGCCTTGCCGCTTTTCTCGTAGATGAATTGCGCCCCCACCCCTGACGACTCGTGCCCGTTGGACCGATTGAGAAGTTCGTCGGCGTTGAGCGATCTTCCGAAGCCGAGTTTGCTTCCGCTCACTTTCAAGGAATCCTGCCCCTTGTCGAACTTGAGGATTGTGTCCTCGGGTCCATCCCCGGGCTTCTGGACCCAGAAGGTGTCTGCATACTTCTTCTTGGGATCACCGATGAGCTTGTCCTTACCGGCATCGCCGCGCAATGCCGCGCCTTTGATCGACCTCAGCGTATCGTTTCCATCGCCACCGAAGGCGTTGCCGCCTTGTCGCGGTGCGAGATTGTCTTCTCCCATCGATCCGATGACACTCTCGACCAGTCTGGTGTCGTCGCCCTTCGCACCTCCCCTGAAGACATGGTTATCGAGGTCGACAAAGACGCCGCTCGAGCTATCCGCATAGCTCACGGTGTCGTGGCCGCTATTGCCCAAGATCTTGTCGCGGCCGCCACCGGGCAGAAGGACATCGTTACCCGATGCGCCCTTAAGTTCGTCGTTGCCGCTCCCCCCAAAGAGCGTGTCATCGCCGCTATTGCCATGGACTTTGTCCCGGCCCCCACCGCCGTAGCCGATGTCCGAATTTTGGGCGCCGACGATGAAGTCCCTGCCAGAACCTCCGTAGAGAACATCGACGCCTTGATTGCCGCCGAGATCGTCGTTCCCGTCGCCGCCATAGACGAAGTCAGCACCATGCCCGCCCCAGACGAGATCGTTACCAGAGTCGCCGTAGACGAAGTCCGTCCCACAATCTCCGCTAACATGATCCTTCCCGTCCCCCCGTAGGCTGTGCCATCCTTCGTAAGTTCTCTGCAGCCTCCCGCGTAGAGACGGTCATTTCCACCTTCCCCGTAGAGTACGTTGGCGCCCCTCTTTCCACCGAACAACGCGTCATCACCCGGTCCGCCCCAGACTTCGTCGGTTCCGGCCACACCATGAGCCTGGTCATCGCCAGCCCCGCCATACAACGAATCGTCCCCGTCGGCGCCTCCGAAGAGGAGGTCGCTCCCCTCCCCTCCATAGATGTCGTCATCCCCTCTCGAACCGTGCAGCTCGTCATTACCGCCGAATCCCCAAATGAAATCCTCTTCTGGCCCTCCCACCAAGCGATCGTCGCCTGCCGTGCCATTCATCGTCGCCATGGTTAGCTCCTCTAGGCAATGCGCCGCGTCGATTGTAAATACGTTTTCCGCTATCGGTTCCGCCGCGACCCAGTTCGAACTACGATATTGGGCCGGTGCCTCCCTATAAGCCGGTGCCTCCCTATAACACGTATGCGCCTGGCATCGGGCGCAATGGGAAAACCGGTCACCGAACTTGCCGGGCGGGCGCGGGCGCGGCAGTGAGCTTTCCGTAGCTGCCCGGGGGCCTAATGTCCACTTGACGTCCGCGAAAACATTGACAAGCGGAATCATCCTCTGCAGACGTAGCGGATCGACCGTCTGTCGGTAGCACGTAAAGATGTCCGGTTTTCGTAGCACATCAAATGTCCGCTTCTGCTTTTGTTTCTGGCCTGTGGGTTCTGTGGGCAGGCGCGTTTCAGCGGCTGTCCACAGAACCCACAGGCTCACTGCCGAGCGGACTTAGGCAGCGGTCTGTTTCGGGGCCTGCCT
>JALHRF010000041.1 GCA_022841545.1 Bauldia sp.
ACGCCCCTGATCGCGTCGTTCGCCTTGATCTCGTCGACGATGGCCCCGAGTTCGTCCATGACGGAGAGATCGAAGACGTTCATCGACCGGCCCGGCATGTCCCAGGTGACGGTGGCGACCCCGTCGTCGTCGATGTCGAGGCGGAAGTTCTGGTAGGACATCAGCCGACCCTTTGCCGTTCCGCGATCGGTCGGAAGGAACCTTCTCGCCCTATGTTACTTGTCGCCGGGTAACGGGGTGATCGGATTCCATGGGAAATTCCGCAAGGTGTGAGGCATGCGCGGAGGGCGTCGACCCGCCGTTTCCGTTTACCATGGCGTTTCAGCCTATCGTCGATGTCGCGGCGGGATCGATCTGGGCCTACGAAGCGCTTGTGCGCGGTCGCGACGGGCAGCCGGCAGCCTTCGTCCTCGATCAGGTCGTTTCGGAGAACCAGTACAGGTTCGACCAGTCGTGCCGGGTCAAGGCGATCGAACTGGCCGGTCGGCTGTTCCCCGACGATTCGAAGGTTCGCGTCTCGATCAACTTCATGCCGAACGCCGTCTACGAACCGGCCGCCTGCATCCGGACGTCGCTTGCCGCAGCCGCCCGTATGGGGTTCCCGGTCGATCGGATCATCTTCGAGTTCAGCGAGAAGGAGCGGATGCTCGACCCTGGACATGTCCGCCGGATCATCGATCAGTACCAGCAACTTGGCTTTGCCGTCGCGCTCGACGACCTCGGCAGCGGCTATTCGGGACTGAACCTTCTCGCGAGCTATCATCCGCAGATCGTCAAGCTCGACATGCACCTGGTTCAGGGTGTCGATGCCGACCCCCGACGGCGGATCATCGTTGCTGGCATCGCCAGAATCGCCCGGGATCTCGGCATCGAGGTCATCGCCGAAGGCGTCGAGACGGAAGGGGAAGTCGAGGCTCTCCGGGGCCTTGGGATAACACTCCTCCAGGGCTATTTCTTCGCGCGCCCCGCCCTCGAAGCCCTGCCGGCGGTGCCGTGGCTTGTGGAGGCCAGGCGCGGCGGAATCTAGCCCGCGGTTCGCCATCACACCCGCTCGATGATCGTTGCCGTGCCCATGCCGCTGCCGATGCAGAGCGTCACCAGCGCCGTCGACAAATCGCGCCGCTCCAGTTCGTCGAGCACGGTGCCGAGCAGCATCGCCCCGGTGGCGCCGAGCGGGTGGCCCATGGCGATCGCGCCGCCATTGACGTTGACCTTTTCGGGATCGAGGTCGAAGGCCTGGAGGTAGCGGAGCACGACCGCGGCGAAGGCCTCGTTGACCTCGAACAGGTCGATGTCGGCGAGGCTCATCTTCGTCCGCTGAAGCAGCGCCCGCGTCACGTCGACCGGGCCGGTCAGCATCAGCGCCGGCTCGGAGCCGATATTGGCATAGGCCCTGATCCTCGCCCGTGGCGTCAGCCCGGCCTTCCGTCCGGCCCGCTTCGAGCCGACCAGCACCGCGGCCGCGCCGTCGACGATGCCGGAGGAGTTTCCGGCGGTGTGGACATGCTCCACCGCCTCGATCTCCGGGTGCGCCTGGATCGCCACCGCGTCGAAGCCGCCGAGCTCGCCGAACATCGTGAAGGAGGCGTTCAGCGCACCGAGCCCCTGCATCGAGGTGTCGGGCCGCATGTGCTCGTCGCGGGCGAGCATCGGCACGCCGTTGACGTCGCGCACGGGGATGACGGAGCGGTCGAACCATCCGCTGTCCCAGGCCCGCGCCGCGCGCTTCTGGCTCTCGACCGCATAGGCATCGACATCGGTGCGCGTGAAGCCGTATTTGGTCGCGATCAGGTCGGCCGAGACGCCCTGCGGCATGAAATAGGCGGGGATGGCCACCATGGGGTCGACCGGCCAGGCGCCGCCCGAGGCGCCGATGCCGACCCGGCTCATCGATTCGACCCCGCCGGCGATGACGAGGTCATGGTCGCCGGCCTTCACTGCCGCCGAGGCGAAGTTGACCGCATCGAGCCCCGAGGCGCAGTAGCGGTTGACCGAGATCCCCGGCACGGTGTGGGGAAAACCGGCCGCGACCACGGCGCTCTTCGCCACGTCGCCGCCTGCCTCGCCGATCGGGTCGACGCAGCCGAGGATCACGTCGCCGACCGCCGCAGGGTCGAGGCCGTTCCGCTCCGTGATCGCGCCAAGCGTCTGCCCGGCGAGATTGACGGTGCTCACGCTGTGCAGCGCGCCGTCCTTCTTGCCCCGGCCGCGCGGGGTCCGCACATGATCGTAGATGAACGCCTCGGCCATGCCGTGGTCCCGCTTCCCTCAGAATTTCTCCGGCAGCGGCGCCGCCGGCAGGAGATCATAGGGGTGCTTCCAGCCCGGCAGCGCGCGGACGCGCTCCCGCCACGCGGCCAGCGCCGGGTAGTCGGCGATGTCGACGCCGATCTCGCCGTCGAAGAACACGTAGCCGGCCATCGAGATGTCGGCGATGGTGGGTCGATCGCCGAGCATGAAGTCGCGGCTTTCGAGATGCCGGTTGGCCACGTCCCACGCGCCGCGGACCCGCTTGTCGAGGAACTCGGTCACCGGCGTCTCGCCGGTCTTCGCGATCCCGCGCATGAAGCGGAGGGTCGCCGTGTAGCTGGTGAACTTGTGGTTGTCGAACAGGATCCACCGCCAGATCTCGCGCCGCTCGGCCGGCGTCTCGGGCCCGAACTTGCCGGTCGTCTCGGCGAGGTAGTCGAGGATGACGCCCGACTGCGACAGAACCGTGTCGCCATGGAACAGCACCGGCGCCTCGCCCATCACGTTGAAGGTGCGGTAGTCGTCGCTGCGCGTCTCGCCATGGAAGAAGTCGACCAGCCGCGGCTGCCAGTCACAGCCCGTCAGTTCAAGCATCAGCGCCGGCTTGTAGGCGTTGCCGGACTTGTCGAAGCAGGTCAGCTCATATTCGGCCATGGGTGTCCCCTTCTTCCCTGGCCACACTGAAGCCATCTCGACGGACTCGCAAGGACCTCCAGGGGCTCGGTTGGAAGGCTCGCACCACCCTCAACACCGCTCATCCCCGCGCAAGCGGGGAACCAGGTTATGACGAGCGAGGCCTGCGAAGAACTGGATTCCCGCTTGCGCGGGAACAAGCGGAGGGGGATGGCCTCCTTCAACTCCACGCCGCCGAATCCAGCATGGCTGCGGCGCCGTGTGCTGGGGCATCAGAACGCCCCCTCCGGTATCGCCATGATCGTGTCGGCGCCGGCGGTGATGCGGGCGAGGCGGAGCGCCGTCTCCGGCATGGTGCGCTCCATGAAGGCGCGGCCGAAGAGGAGGTCCGCCTTCTCCGTTTCCGTCGCCGCCTCGCCCTTGGCTTGGACCGCCGCCGCGATCCGCCCCCACATATGGCCGAGCGCGACGAGGCCGAGGAGGTGCAGGTAGTCGCTCGCCCCGGCCGCGCCGTTGACCGGCTTCATCATCGCATTCGCCATGAACCAGACCGTCGCGCCCTGAAGGTCGTCGAGGCCCTTCTTCAGGGGCCTGGTGAACGGCGCCAGCGCCGCCTCGCCCTCGTGCTCGGAGACGAAGTCGCCGACCTCGGCGAAGAAGGCGGTGATCGCCCGGCCGCCGTCGCGCGGCAGCTTGCGCCCGACCAGGTCGAGGCCCTGGATGCCGTTGGCGCCCTCATAGATCATGGTGATCCGCGCATCGCGGACGAACTGCTCGACCCCGGTGCCGGCGATGTAGCCGGCACCGCCGAACACCTGCTGCGCCGCGACTGCGTTTTCGAAGCCGCAGTCGGTGAGCATGCCCTTGATCACCGGGGTGAGCAGCCCCAGGCGGTCCTCCGCCTGTTCGCGCGCGCTCGCATCTGGCGAGCGGAAGGCGATGTCGGCGTCGAGCCCGACCGAAAGGGTCAGCGCCCGCGCCGCGAGGTTGAAGCCCCTGATCGCGGCGAGCGTGCGCCGGATGTCGGGGTGGACGATGATCGGATCGGCGGCGGCTGACGGGTCCGCCGGCGCGCCGAGCGCGCGGCCCTGCCGGCGCTCGCGGGCATAGGCCGCGGCGTTCTGCGCCGCGACCTCGGACATCGCCAGCCCCTGGATGCCGACGCCGAGCCGCGCCTCGTTCATCATCGTGAACATGGCGCGGAGCCCCTTGTCGCGCTCCCCCAACAGCCACCCGGTCGCGCCGTCGTAGTTCATGACGCAGGTGGCGTTGCCGTGGATGCCCATCTTCGCCTCGATCGCGCCGCAGGCGACTGCGTTCCGCGCGCCCGCGGTTCCGTCCGCGGCGGGGATGAATTTCGGCACGACGAACAGCGAGATGCCCTTCGTCCCCTCGGGCGCACCGTCGATCCGCGCCAGCACCAGGTGGACGATGTTCTCCGTCAGGTCATGCTCGCCCGAGGAAATGTAGATCTTGCTGCCGGTGATCGCGAAGCTGCCGTCAGCGTTCGGCGTCGCCCGCGTGCGGAGCAGCCCGACGTCGGTGCCCGCCTGCGGCTCGGTCAGGTTCATGGTGCCGGCCCATTCCCCCGACATCAGCTTCGGCAGGTAGGTGCGTTTCTGGTCGTCGCTGCCATGGAGGGTGAGCGCGGCGATCGCCCCCTGGGTCAGTCCGGGATACATGCCGAAGGCCATGTTGGCCGAGGTCACGAACTCGTTCATCGCCGCCGCGAGCACATAGGGCAGGCCCTGGCCGCCATATTCGGGGTCGCCGGCAAGCCCGATCCACCCGCCCGCGGCATAATCGCGATACGCCGCGCCGAACCCCGCCGGCGTCGTCACGCTCCCGTCGTCGTGGCGCGTGCAGCCCTCGACGTCGCCGATCCGGTTGAGCGGGGCGAGCCGTTCCTCGGCGAACCGGCCGCCCTCGCGGAGGATCGCCTCGACCGTCTCCGGCGTCGCCTCGGCGAAGCCGGGGAGGTTGGCGTGGCGATGGAAGCCGAGAACGTCTGTGAGGAGGAAAAGGACGTGGTCGACCGGCGCGCGGTAGCTGGGCATGTTGGTCGCTTCTCTTTGCCAGGGCAAAAATTGGCCTCGCCCGTCCCGACCCTGTCAGTTGACTTGCAGTCCGGCCGTTGGGAGGCCCAGTTTCGCTCCCGCCTTGATCATCGTTTCATCCAGACTGTAGATCGCACGGACTTTCTGGTTGCTTGCAATGGCTAGGTGAAGCGCGTCACCTGCCCGCAATCTGGTTTCGAACCTCATGAGGAAGAGCCTTGCGAGTTCGAAATCAGCCTGAGTGGGCAGAAGAATCGTGAACGAGTCCTCGACCAACTCCTCGAATTCCGAGTTGGCATGCAGCGCGCCTTTCGGTTCAAGTCTCCCTGTGCGCACACTCTGCGCGATCATCGAGGAGAACTCGACCTGAACCCAGCGGCTTGTGGCAAAGTCTGCGGCATCCAGGCCCTGCATCAATGTTACGATCTGTCGACTTGTCGCCTCCGGCACAATGACGGGCACCAGAAAACTGGTGTCGAAGTAAATCATCCCCGCGCCTTACCGTCCTTCGTCCCGCATCGCCCGGATCAGATCGACGCTTGGCTCACCGAGGCTCGGCATTGTCGCTCGGAATGCGGCGAGTCGATCGTAATCGATGGGCTTCTTCGTCTTGGCAGCCGGCGAAATTCGCGCAACCGCCTTGCCATGACGCGTGACGACGATTTCCTCGCCCGCCTCGACCTTGTCGAGCAGTTCGCTGAGCCGCGCCTTTGCCTGTGCCAGGCTGACTGTGACCATGTCCTGACTCCGTGACCAGAATTGTGGTCACATATGTAGCGCTGGTTCGCTGGTCATTCAAACCCTTCCGCCGGGAAACTGCGTCCCTGCGGTAAGGCTTAACCCCCTGTTTACCATGTTTACCGAAGTGTAGCCGGGCCGGACGCGAGCGATTCTCTCGGTTCCGGCCCGCGACGACCTCATGGGGCGCATGCCGTTCCCCGGCGGCCGGTCGTCGGCGGCGGCGGTGGGGTCACGGCGATGAAATCTGGGAAGTCGTGGGGCATCAGGGACGTCGACGACCGCACCCGCGAGATGGCGGCGGCCGCGGCGCGCCGGGCCGGCATGACGCCGGACGAGTGGCTCCGCCAGGCGGTCGAACGGCGCGCCGGCGAAGAGGGCCTCGCGCCGGACGCAGGCTCGGCCGCGCGCGGGCTCGACGATGAGGATGCCGGGGCGATAGCGGCGTCGCTCGCCCGGCTCGGCGAGCAAGTGCGCGCCATGACCGCGGAAGTGCGCACCCGCCCGAGCAGCGGCCCGGCCTTCGACGCCGGAGCCATGGTCGAGCGCCTTGCCCGCGAGATGAAGGATATCGACGAGACCGCCCGGTCCACCGTCGAGGGACTGGGCCGGTCCGCGACCGGAAAGCGCACCAGCCTCGAAGACGCGATCCTCGGCCTCGAGGCGCAGATCGCCGCCGTCGCCGGACGGAGCAAGGCGGGAGCCCGGCGCGATCAGGCCTACGACGATGTCCGCGACCGCATGGAGGCGCTCCTGGCCCGGGCCCCGGCCCCGGAGCCGCCGCGCCCCGCCGCGGCCGACCTCGAGCGGACCATCCGCGAGCTCGAGGCGCGGCTCGCCGGCACCGGCCACCCGGAGGCGACGGCGCGCCCCGCGACCGCGGAAGAGGACGCCCGCATCAGCAGGATCAAGGCGCGCCTCGCCGAGATCAGCAATCACCTGGCCGACCAGCCTCAATCGCCCGCATCCGCCAAGCCGCACGCGCCGGACCCGCTCGCCGCCGCCATTGCCGACATTGCCCGTCGCCAAAGTGCGCTGTCGGCCCGCTCCGCACGGCCGCCGCAAGCGCAGCCGGCATCGCCGCCACGAGACCCCGGCTCTCCCGGGGCAATCGCGGCGCTCCGCACGGAAGTGGTGGTGCTCTCCGACCGCATCGCGGCGCTGATCGACCGGAACAACGAAGACCGGAGCGGGTTCGACGGCCTCACGGGCCGGATCGATCGGCTCGCCGCGGCCGAACAGGCCTCCGCCGCAGCGGTCGCCGGGGCGCTGTCCGATATTCGCGATGCCCTCGACGACCTGGCCGACCAGCGCGCCGCCGTGGCCGATACCGGAGAAGTCGCTGGCCTCGCGGCCGGTCTCGCCGAGCTGCGCAGCAAGGTCGAAGGGCTGGAGATGGCCGGCCGGGCGGATTCGGAGAGCCTCCGCCGGATCGAGACCCGGATCGAGGACATTGCGCGCGCCGACCCCTCTCAGCTCATCCGCAACCTCGAAGCCCATATCGACGGGCTCGCGAGCCGCATTGATGCGGTGATCCGCCAGCCTGCCGAGACCAAGGCGCTCGACCAGGTCCGGGCCGAGCTCGGGGCGGTCCGGGCCGAACTCGCCGCACGCGACTCGCGGGGGATGGATGCCCTCGAAGGCCGGATCCGGGAGCTGGCCGAGGAGGTCGCGGCGGCGTCGAAGCCGGACTCCGACACCGACCAGCTCGCCGCGCTTGAAGCCCGGGTCGAGGGGCTCGCACTCGAGCTCGTACGCGCCACGCCGCGCGCCGCCGCGCTGGAACAGGTCGAGGAAAACCTCCTGCGACTTCAGGCGAGCCTGGTCGAAGGCCGTCAGGAATCGATCGAGGCGGCTCGATCCGCCGCCCGCAATGCCGTGCGCGAACTCGGCGCCGCCGGCGGCGACCGCGACCTCGTCGCCACGCTCCGCAACGATCTCGACGAGATCCGCAAGCTGATCGGCGCTGCCGGGCGTCCGGGCGAAACCGACGAGGATGCCGTCAGGGACACGCTTGCCTCCGTCGTCGAGCGGATCGGCAACCTCGAAAACGATTCCGCGGCGTCGATGGCGGCGGCATTGCGGCCCCATGCCGCGCCGCCCGCGGAGCCCGCCATCCCGCGCGCCGCGCCGCGGCCGCGGCAGGACCTTGCGGCGATCCGCGAGCTCGCCGGGAATGCCCCTCCGTCCAGGACCGCAGGACGCCGGGCCGATTTCATCGCCGCAGCGCGCCGAGCCGCCCAAGCCGCGGTCGCCGAAGCGGATGCGGGGACCGGCCTCGGCATTGGCGATCGCGTGGTGGCGGGCGAGGACGGGTACAGCCCCTTCGCGCGCATCGGCCAGGCAATCCGCGCCCGGCGGAAGCCGCTGCTTCTTGCCGCCGCCGCGGTCGTCCTCGCCATCGGCGCGTTGCAGATGGCGAACCGGCCGGTCGAGGTGACGGAGTCCGTGACGCCGCCGCCGTCCAATACCGCGGCGGTCGTCCTTCATCGTCCCGCCGCCGGCAAACCGCAGACCGCCGATGCCGCCTGGGTGCCTCCCTTCGCCATTCCCGAGGCAGGCGACGGCACCCTCGTCCAGCCCTCGACCGATGCGCGGAGCGCGATGGCGCTGGCCGCGACCGACGCCATCGTCACCGGCGGCACGCAGCCGGCGACCGGCTCTGGCGCACAGGGCATTGGACCGGAGCTGCTTCGCGCCGCCGAGGCGGGCGATCCCGCCGCCGCCTACGAGATCGGCACCCGCTATGCCGAGGGCCGCGGCGCGGCGCGCGACCTGGCGCAGGCTGCGAGCTGGTACAAGCGCGCCGCCGATGCCGGCCTCGCCCCGGCCCTCTATCGTCTCGGCAGCCTCTATGAGCGCGGCCAGGGCGTCGCCCGGGACCCCGCCCAGGCGGTCTCGCTCTACCGGCAGGCGGCCGAACTGGGCAATGTCGGCGCAATGCACAATTTCGCGGTGCTCACCAGCGAGGGCGCCGCCGGAGCGCCCGATCCGGGAGCGGCCGTGAAGTGGTTCCACACCGCTGCCGGCTACGGTGTCAAGGACAGCCAGTACAATCTCGGAATCGTCTATGCCCGCGGGCTCGGCGCCGCGAAGAACCTCGAGGAAGCGTACAAGTGGTTCGCCGTCGCCGCCGCCAGCGGCGACAAGGATGCCGCGACGCGTCGCGACGAGGTCGCGGCGCTTCTCGACCAGAACCAGCTCGCCCTCGCCCGCGCCGCGGTCAAGGCGTGGCAGCCCAAGGCGCCGCCGGCCATCGCCAATTCCGTGCATGCGCCCGCCGGAGGATGGGGCGGTCAGGCGACTGTCGTCACCGTCGAGAACCAGAAGGCGCTGGTCCGGACGATCCAGACGCTGCTCGCCGAGCAGGGCTACGATCCCGGCCCCCCGGACGGCGTCGAGGGGCCGAAGACCCGCGACGCGGTGCGCGCGTTCCAGGCGAGGGCCGGCCTTGCCAGCACGGGCGAGATCGACCGGACGCTGGTCGCCGCGCTCGCCGGTCCGACCGGCTGAGCGGTCGCCAAGCCCAAATCGCTGACTGCTGTCCAACCGCGACCAAGTGCGCTGATCAGGAACAGGCTACCAGGCCTGTCGCGCGCGGTTGTCGAGCTTCATCGCATCGAGGATTGTCAGCTGGCCATATTTCGAAGCCACAATACCCTCGTCCGTGAAACGACGCACGACCTTGTTGACGGTCTGCCGCGTGAGCCCGCACATCGAGGCCAGTTCGTCCTGCGTGATCGGGAAGGTCGCCCGGCCGTCGGGCTGGGCTCGCATGAGTGTCAGGAGACGCCCTGCCACCCTGGCCACAGGGTCCGCCGCCATCAGGTTGCCGATGACCGAGATCGCTTCCTCAAGGTGCTCCAGCGTGAGGATGGCAAAGTAGCGGCAATACTCGGCGGTGGCGATCAGGCGCTCGAATTCGGCGAGTGGCAGGAAGAGGACGTGCGAGGTCTCGCTGGCGACCATCGTCGTCATGCGGCTGCCCGGACGAAATGCGGTGCCTTCGCCCATCCAGTAGCCGGGCGACTTGATGGTCCCGACCTGCCCGTTGGGCAACTCGACGCCGATGGTGCCCTCGACCAGGCCGAAGACGCCAGCGCTGTGGTCGCCGGCGTCGTATAGGGCCTCACCGGGACCAATGCGTCGGAGGTGGCAGCGCTTGAGAACCTCCGCGCGGAAATGCTCGGGCCGGCGCGACAGCCAGCCATACGTCCGCATCACCTCTCCGGCCCTGGCCTTGTCCATCGCGGCATCGTCGGGCAGAGGCCCGGAAAGTCAACAGGCGGACAGTGCCTCCCCAAGAGATGTGCTATCCGCGCATCGGGAACGCGCCTCAAGGCAGTTCGACGACAACATCGGGGATGGAGCCCAACCACCATGCGAACCCTGCTTCTGACCGTGGGCCTGCCACTGGCGATCCTCCTGACCGCATCGTCCCTCGCCGCGGAGGACGGGCTCGACCGCACCGTCCTTCCCATCCAGGAGCCCAAGGCGCCGCTCTACACCGAACTGGATGCCCGGAACGCGACGCCGCCGCCGCGCTTCCAGGTGAAGGCGCCGGATGGCGCGCCGAACGTGCTCCTGGTGCTCATCGACGACATGCGCTTCGGCCAGTCCAGCGCCTTCGGCGGACCCGTGCACATGCCCACGGTCGAGGCCCTCGCCAGCGAGGGCATTCGCTTCAACCAGTTCCACACCACGGCGCTCTGTTCGCCGACACGCACCGCGCTCCTCAGCGGGCGGAACCACCACATGAACAACATGGGCGGGATCACGGAGGTGGCCACGGCCTTTCCGGGCAATACCGGCCAGCGACCGAACAGCGTCGCCTCGATCGCGGAGATGCTTCGCCTCAACGGCTACAGCACGGCGCAATTCGGCAAGAACCACGAAACCGCCGCGTGGGAGGTGAGCGTGTCCGGCCCGACCGACCGCTGGCCGACCCGGCAGGGCTTCGACAAGTTCTACGGATTCATGGGCGGCGAGACGAACCAGTGGGCGCCGCTGGTCTATGACGGAACCAGCCAGGTCGAGCTGCCGCACGACCCGGACTACAACTTCATGACCGACATGACCGACCAGGCCATCAAGTGGGTCAAGGCGCAGAAGTCGCTGACGCCGGACCGGCCGTTCTTCATCTATTTTGCGCCGGGCGCGACGCATGCGCCGCACCATGTGCCGGAAGAATGGATCGAGAAGTATCGCGGCCAGTTCGACCAGGGCTGGGACAAGGTGCGCGAGGAGACGCTTGCCCGCCAGATCGCGCTCGGGGTCGTGCCGCCCGGCACGCCGCTCGCGCCCAAGCCGGACTTCATCAAGGACTGGGACACGCTTTCCGCCGACGAGAGGCGGCTGTTTGCGCGCCAGATGGAGGTCTTCGCCGGCTTCGGCGAATATGCCGATACCGAGATCGGCCGTCTCGTCGGGGCCATTTCGGATATCGGCCAGCTCGACAACACGCTGGTCATCTACATCGTCGGCGACAACGGGGCGAGCGCCGAGGGCGGCGCGGTCGGGCTGTTCAACGAGAACACCTATTTCAACGGCGTCGAAGAGACCCTTGAGGACGTCCTGAGCCGCATCGACGACCTGGGCGGACCGGAATCCTACAATCACTATGCCGCGGGCTGGGCGGTAGCGGGCGATACCCCGTTCACCTGGACCAAGCAGGTGGCGTCGAGCTACGGCGGCACCAGGAACCCCGCCGTTCTGTTCTGGCCGAAGCGGATCGACGGCAACGGTGAGGTCCGCCCACAGTGGCACCACGTCATCGACATCGCGCCGACGATCCTCGAAGCCGCCGGACTGCCGGAGCCGAAGGTGGTCAACGGGACCGCGCAGGAACCGATCCAGGGCGTGAGCATGCTCTACGCGATCGACGACCCGAAGGCGGCGGATCGTCGCCTGACGCAGTATTTCGAGATCGGCGGAAATCGCGCCATCTACAACAAGGGGTGGCTCGCGGGCACCGTCCATCGCGCGCCGTGGGAGCAGGCCGCCAGCCGCAGCCTCGCGGACGACGTCTGGGAACTCTACGACACCAGGAACGACTTCAGCCTCGTCAACAACCTCGCCGAGCAGGAGCCGGAGAAGCTCAAGGAGATGCAGGACCTGTTCATGCAGGTCGCTTCGGTGAACCACGTGCTGCCGATCGACGACCGCGCCGCCGAGCGCATGAATCCGGCGATTGCCGGGCGCCCGGACCTCATGGACGGGCGGACGTCGCTGACGCTCTACGAGGGCATGGTGGGGCTCTCCGAAAACGCCTTCATCAACATCAAGAACCAGTCTCACGACATCACCGCGGAGATCGTCGTGCCGGAGGGCAATGCCAATGGCGTCCTCCTGGCACAGGGCGGCCGGTTCGGAGGATGGTCGCTCTACCTGAAGGACGGCAAGCCGGCTTATGCCTACGACTGGCTTGGGCTCAAGCAGTTCCGGGTGGCCTCGGATACGGTGCTGCCCCCGGGCAAGGCGACGGTCCGCTTCGACTTCGCCTACGACGGCGACGGTCAGGGCAAAGGCGGCCTCGGGTCACTGTTCGTGAACGGGGGGAAGGTTGCCGAAGCGCGGATCGATGAGACGCAGTGCTGCGTGTTCTCTCTCGACGAAGGAGCGGATGTCGGCCGGGATGACGGTACGCCGGTCGGCGGCGAATATCAGACACCCTTTGCGTTCAACGGCACGATCGACAGCGTGACCGTCAGACTGCTTCCCTAGGAGGCGAAGGGACCGCTCCTTTCGCCTAACGCACGTCGCCGGCACACTGTCGGGAGCCTGCGGAAATCGGGAAGCCGAGCGCAGCCGCGTGAAATCCTGCGAGACTATGGTTCGATCCCGGTTTCGGTCGACCCGGCCCCGTGACCCTGGCCCGCCGAGAACTCCAACCTCGCTCACTGTCAGCCCCGCGAGTTCGCGTTGACAGCGGAAGCGGGCCCGCGCTTTATCGGCCGAAGCTATCGCGCACCGGCCCGCGCGTCCCCGAGCCCGTTCAACCCGGCGTCCCGACGTGCTGATCTACCTCCCCATTGCCGAACTGTCGGTGAACATGTTCGTCATTTTCGGCATGGGCGGAGCCGTCGGCTTCCTGTCGGGGCTGTTCGGGGTCGGCGGCGGCTTCCTGCTCACGCCGCTCCTCATCTTCTCCGGCATTCCTCCGGTGGTGTCGGTGGCGACCGTGGCGAGCCAGATCGTCGCCTCCTCGGCGTCGGCGGCGCTGTCCTACTGGCGGCGCCGCATGATCGACCTCAAGCTCGCCATGGTCCTGATGCTGTCCGGGATGGTCGGAACCCTGATCGGCGTCGTTGTCTTCAACGGCCTCCGCTCGCTCGGCCAGCTCGACCTGATCATCGGCATCTCCTACGTCACCTTCCTCGGCGCCATCGGCGGCCTGATGCTGAGCGAATCGGTCCGTGCCATCCTCAATGCGCGGCGGGGCAAGCCGGCGCCGCTCCGCAGGCCCGGCCAGCACAACTGGATTCACGGGCTGCCGCTGAAGATGCGCTTCAAGCGCTCCAAGCTCTATGTCAGCGCGATCCCGGTGGTGGCGCTCGGCCTCGGCATCGGCTTCCTCGGCGCCCTCCTCGGCATCGGCGGCGGCTTCATCCTCGTGCCGGCGCTGATCTACCTGCTGCGGGTGCCGACCAATCTCGTCATCGGCACCTCGCTGATCCAGATCGTGGCGACCATGTCGGTCGCCACCATCCTGCACGCGGTGACCAACTTCTCGGTCGACATCGTGCTTGCCATCATCCTGATGGTCGGCGGCGTGATCGGCGCCCAGTTCGGCGCCCGCGTCGGCCAGAACATGCGCGGCGACCATCTCCGCGCCCTCCTCGGCCTCCTGGTGCTGGCGGTCGCGATCCGCTTCCTGTTCGGCCTGGTGACGCCGCCGGAGGAGCCGTTCTCGCTCACCACGTTCTCGGGGAGCCCGCTATGAGACGGCTTCTCGCGGCGCTTCTTGCCCTGCCTTTCTTCAGTTTCCCTGCGGCAGCGGAATCCCTCACCATCGCGCTCTCGACCAGCGACATCCGGATCGATTCCGATTTCAGCGGCGACGCCATCACCATCTTCGGCGTGATCGAGCGCGACGCGGCGGCGGTCTCGCGCATCATGCCCTACGACATCGCGGTGCTGGTCCGGGGACCCACCGAATCGGTGGTGGCGCGGCGGAAGGAGCCGCTCCTCTTCCTCTGGGTCAACCGGTCGTCGGAGATCTTCACCGCCGCGCCCTCCTATTACGCGCTCAGTTCGACCCGGCCGCTCGACGAGATCGCGACACCCGAGACGCTGCAGCGCTTCGGCCTCGGCTTCGACAACATCCCGCTCCACGTTGCCGAGCCTGCCGAGAGGGCCACCGACCCCGATTTCCGCGACGCCTTCATCCGGCTCCGCAAGCAGTCCGGGCTCTACTCGGAATTCGCCGGCGGCGTCGACTTCATCGGCACGTCGGCCTCCGTGTTCCGCTCCGCGGCGTGGATTCCGTCCAACGCGCCGGACGGCCGCTACACGGTCGAGGTCTACCTCTTCGCCGGCGAGGTCTTCCTCGCCCACCGGCAGGCGACGCTGAACGTCACCAAGGTCGGCTTCGAGCAGTTCATGTTCGAGGCCTCGCACAACAACGCGCTGCTCTACGGCCTCGCCTGCGTGCTCCTGGCCCTGTTCACCGGCTGGCTCGCCGGCGTGATCTTCCGGCGCGACTGATCGCCTGCCGTCCGTCTCCCGGACCACGAATGCCTTGCCGCGAAGGCCGTCGGTCACCCGGAGCCGCCGGCGGAGGAAGCCGAGGATTCCGCTCTTCGCCATGTCGATCCCCGACTGCGGCCCGAACTGCCACCACACCCGGCCGCCGAAGACCGCCGCGACAGCGATGTAGCCGGCCGAGAGGATCAGGCTCTCGCCGACGGGGATCTCGCGTTCCTTGCGGTGAAGGATGCCGAGGTCGAAGACCCGCAGCGCCACGACGATCGCGGCGAGCGACCCAGGCCCAAAGCGGCTGGCCAAAAAACAGTTCGGTCTGGAAGGCGGGAGCCTCCATCGCGACCTCCAGATGCTGATGCGTGCGTCCGCAAGAGCAGGTGAAGATCCGACATCGCAACAAGCGCCCTTGCCGCCAGAGGGGTCAGGTTGGGCGGCAAGACGAGATGGGGGCGGGAGAGCGGTCAGGAATCGGCGGACAGAAATCCGTCCACCGCTCAGTCCGGCCGGAGCGCCTTCCGTCCCACCGGGTAGACCCGCTCGCCGCCGAGCATGAAGGCGCGGAAGGTGGCCGCGGCGAACAGCCCGGCAAAGGCGCGGTCGAGCACGTTGAGCCCGCCGGCATAGGCGCCGAAGGCGGGGAGGACGAGCCGATGCCCGTCGCCGGCGAAGCACTTCCGGCGCACCGACCGGCCGCGTCCGGCGACCCGCGCGCACGGGTGGAGATGTCCCACGATCTCACCCGTGGCCCCCGGCCGCGGCGCATGGCGGAAGACGACCGGCCCGACCGAGACTTCGTCGGCATGGTCGCCGTCGAGCCCTTGCGGCCGGCCGGGGTCGTGGTTCCCCGCGATCCAGACGAAGTCACGGCCCCGCTGCAGCGCCCGGAGGTCGTCGCGGTCGCGCGGGCCGAGCCGCGCCGAACCGCCGTCGTCATGGAAGCTGTCGCCGAGGGCGATCACCACGGACGGGTCGAGCCGCGCCAGGAGCCGCCCGAGCCGGGTCAGCGTTTCCGTCGTGTCGTAGGGGGGCAGCATCTGGCCCCGCCGGGCATAGGACGAGCCCTTCTCGAGATGGAGGTCGGCGACCACCAGCATCCGCCGGTCGGCCCACCACAGCACGCCCTCGGCAAACGCCTCGAGCACAACGCCCGAAACGCCGACGAGGGCGGGGGCTGGTTCCGGTCCTGTGCTGACCTTGATCGAGGTCGATGCCATTGGTGGGCTTGCTCAGGCCAATATCGAGGTCGACAACCTCCCCCTTGAGGGGAGGTCGAAATTCGCGCTTGCGAATTTCGGGAGGGGGTACTCCACCGTCAACGTCGCTACCCCCTCCCGAAGCTCGCTTCGCGACCTTCGACCTCCCCTCAAGGGGGAGGTTGGCCCGCCCGGCACGCAATCAGATCGCATCATCGCCCATCGCTTCCCTGACCAGGTCCTCGGCCGCCTCGCGGAGCACCGCCTCGCTCGCCTCGCCGCCGACCGACTCGCGCCCGATCTGGAGCATCGCCGGCACCGCGAGCGGCGAGATCCGGTCGAGCCGTTTATGCACGATTCGGCCCCGCACGCGCGAGAGCATCTCGCCGACCCGCGCCACCTCGAGCAGGCCGGTCGCGGCGTCCGCCCACGTCGCCTGGAGGAGAATGTGGTCGGGTTCGTGGCGGCGGAGCACGTCGTAGATCAGGTCGGTCGAGACCGTCACCTGCCGGCCGGACTTCTCCTTGCCCGGATGGCGCTTCTCGATCAGCCCCGAGATCAGCGCCGTGTTCCGGAACATGCGCTTGAGGAGATAGCTCTCCGCCATCCACGCCTCGAGGTCGTCGCCGAGCATGTCCTCGGCGAAGAGCTGACCGAGGCTCGGCTCGTCGCGGGAAAACGCCCGTCCGAGGTCGCCCAGCGCCCAGATCGCGATCGCATAGTCCGACGCCACGAACCCGACCGGCCGAAGCCGCGCCCGTTCGAGCCGCCGCGTCAAGAGCATGCCGAGCGTCTGGTGCGCGAGCCGCCCCTCGAAGGGATAGGCCACCATATAGGTCCGGTTGCCGCGCGGAAACGTCTCGACCAGGAGCTGGTCGCGCTTCGGCAGGAGCGAGCGCTTCTTCTGGATCTTCAGCCAATCCGCCACCTGCGGCGGCAGCCGCTTCCACGACTTCGGGTCGGCGAGCATGGTGCGCACCCCGTCGGCGAGGAACGAGGTGATGGGGAACTTGCCCCCCGCATAGATCGGGATCTTCGGCGTGTCGTCGGCGGTCCGGATGGCGATCACCTCGTTCTCCCGCATCCCCTCGTAGCGGAGGATCAGCCCGGCGAAGAGGAACGTGTCGCCGGGCGACAGCGCCTCGATGAAGCTTTCCTCGATCTTCCCGATCGACCGCCCCGCCCGCCCGGCGAACCCCATCGCCGCCGTCCGCGCCACCCGCACGGCCAGGAGCGGCGCCTCGATGATCGTCCCGGCATTGAGCCGGTACTGCTGCGCCACCCGGGGATGGGTGATCCGCCAGAGCCCGTCCGCCCCTCTCCTGATTTTGGCGAAGCGCTCGTAGCTGCGGAGCGCATAGCCCCCGGTCGCGACGAAATCGACGACGCGGTCGAAGGTCTCCCGCGAGAGCGTGCGATAGGGGTAGGCCGACGTGACCTCGGCATAGAGCGCATCGGCGTCGAACGGCATCGAGCAGGCCATGCCGAGCACGTGCTGGGCGAGCACGTCGAGCGCGCCGGGCTGGATCGGCGGCGTGTCCTGCGCGCCGAGATAGTTGGCGTCGAGCGCCACCCGGCACTCGATCACCTCGAAGCGGTTGGCCGGAACGAGGATCGCCTTCGACGGCTCGTCGAGGCGGTGGTTGGCGCGGCCGATCCGCTGCGCCAGCCGCGACGCCCCCTTCGGCGCGCCGACATTGATGACGAGATCGACATCGCCCCAGTCGATGCCGAGATCGAGCGTCGAGGTGCACACCACGGCGCGGAGTTTCCCCGCCGCCATCGCCGTCTCGACCTTCCGCCGCTGCCCCGCATCGAGCGAGCCGTGATGCAGCGCGATCGGCAGCCCGTCGACATTGATCCGCCACAGCTCCTGGAAGATCAGCTCCGCCTGCGAGCGGACATTGACGAAAAGGAGCGCCATCCGGTGCCGCTTCACGATCTCGTAGATGTCTGGCACCGCATATTTCGAGGAATGCCCCGACCACGGGATGCGTTCTTCCGAGTCGAGGATCGCGATCTCGGGCTTCGCCCCGCCTTCGACCACCACGATGTCGGCAAGTACCGGCGTGCCCGTTGCAACGGCCGCGATGCCCCCCTCTCCCCCTGTGGGAGAGGGCCGTTTCGCTTGGCGAGCCGGAGGCGAGCTTAGCGAAACGGGGTGAGGGAGCAGCTCCACGTCAGCCGCTGCGACCCCCTCACCCTTCGTGGGAAGGCGAGGGGGCAGTTGCCTATCGCCAGGCCGCTCATCCCCGCGCACGCGGGGATCCAGCTTTTCGAGGGCGAGTCCTTCAGAAACTGGATTCCCGCGTGCGCGGGAATGAGCGGCCGAGTTGTTTCCGCTAATTGCGCGCGATGCCGAATCCCCCTCCGCTCCGCCGTCCTGCCCCACGAGCCACCCGCGGAGCGCATCCGGGTCGGCGACGGTCGCCGACAGCCCGATCGTCTTCAGCCGCGGCGCAAGCCCCCTGAGCCGCGCGAGCCCGAGCGCCAGCAGGTCGCCGCGCTTGCTCGTCACCAGCGCGTGCAGCTCGTCGAGGATCACCGTGTCGAGGTCGCCGAAGAACCGGGCCGCGTCCTTGGCCGAGAGTAAGAGCGCCACCTGCTCCGGCGTGGTGAGGAGAATGTCCGGCGGCCTCAGCTTCTGCCGCTGGCGCTTGTGGACGGGCGTGTCGCCGGTCCGCGTCTCGATCGAAACGCCGAGCCCCATCTCGGCGACCGGCGCCTCGAGGTTCCGCGCGATGTCGACGGCGAGCGCCTTGAGCGGCGAGATGTAGAGCGTGTGGATGCCGCGCCCCTCCGGCCGGTTCACCGCCGGCCGCTCGTGAAGCGCGGTCAGCGTCGGCAGGAACCCCGCCAGCGTCTTCCCCGCCCCGGTCGGTGCGATCAGAAGCGTCGAGCGCCCCGCCCGCGCCTTCTGCAAGAGCGCGAGCTGGTGCGGCCGCGGCGTCCACCCGCGCGCTGTGAACCACGCGGCGAACGGGGCAGGCAAGGCAGGCGGCTTGGCGGCGGCGCGGGTGCGGGCAGGAGCTCTCACCGCCCAACGTTAGCCGGAGCTAAGGGCCGCCGTCCATGCTTTGTTCCGCTCAATCGGATGCCCGGCTGCCCCGGAGGGATGCGAGGAAGGATTCGACAAAGCGGCGGACGGAGTCCCAGTCGGTGTATTCGTGGTCGACATGGGGGTCGTCGTCGCGGCCCATCTGCCGGGCGATCAGGCGCATCGCCAGGCGCTTGAAGAAGTCGTACTGGCTGAAGCGAATGGCGCCGGCGGCATGGAGCGTCATCGTCGGCGTCCAGCCGGCCGCCTGCAGCATCTTCTGGCAGAGCTCGTCGACCTCGGCGCGCGCGTGCGGGTCATCGCTCGCCGCTGCCATGGAAACCGAAATGAAGGCCGAAGGCATGGCGTTGAGGGCGTCGCGCCACTGATGGATGCGATGCACGAGCGCCGACTGGTAGCGGCCGATATGCACCGAGCCGGTGAGGATCGCCGCTTCAAAGCGGCCGGGCTCGACCTCGTCCGCCACGGTCGCATCGAACAGAGCCGGCTCATGGCCGGCCTCCTTCAACAGGTCGGCGACGAACTCCGCGACCTTCCGGGTCTGGCCCTCGGTCGTGGCGTAGCAGATCAGAACCCGCATCCTAACCTTCTCCTATCCATGCGCGCTGGCATGCGGCGCCGGAAGACCCGTCGCCCACTTCTCGATCGGCGGCGGAGGCACCGCCCCGGTCATGATCGCGACCGCATCCGACATCGCGTACTGCCTGGGATCGATCACCGCGATGCGCCGGCCAAGGCGCATGATGTGGATGCGATCGGCGACCTCGAACACATGCGGAATATTGTGACTGATCAGGATGATCGGCAACCCCCGGCGCTTGACGTCGAGCATCAGTTCCAGCACCCGCCGGCCTTCCTTCACCCCCAGCGCCGCGGTCGGCTCGTCCATGATGAGCACCTTCGTGCCGAAGGCGGCAGCGCGCGCCACCGCCACGCCCTGGCGCTGGCCGCCGGACAGCGTGTCGATGGTCTGGTCGATGTCCTGGATGGTCATGAGCCCGAGGGCCGAAAGCTGTTCGCGCGCCTCGCGGCGCATCTCGGCGCGGTCGAGGGTGCGGAGTATCCTGCCGGCGAGGCCAGCTTTCCGGAGTTCGCGGCCGAGGAACAGGTTGGCGACGATCGAGAGCGACGGCGACAGCGCAAGGTCCTGATACACCGTCTCGATGCCGGCGACGCGCGCTTCGAGGGGGGAGCGGAATTTCACGACCTCGCCGTCGAGCCTGATCTCGCCCTCGTCGGGGATCACCGCGCCGGAGATCGACTTGATGAGCACCGACTTGCCGGCGCCGTTATCGCCGATCAGGCCGAGGATCTCGCCCGGCATGAGATCGAGATCGGCATGGTCCAGCGCCACGACCCGGCCGTAGCGCTTGACCAGCCCCCGCGCCTGCACCACCGGGCGGAACGGAGACGTCGGGCTGGCGCCCGGCGCGGCTTCGCCGGCGATGTCGAAGGCAGCGTCCATGCCGAAGGCCCCCCAGATGCTGATCCCGAACCCTCGCCGCGAAGTGGCTGGCCCTGGTCGCCAAATCCCACGCACGCTCCGGATTCGGTTCGAGTCCGATAGCTTCGATGCAACAGCGGAGTAGCCGTGGACACTTTGCGCCAGATCAAGCCGATCCGCCTTTTCTGGGCGCCGCCGAACCTCAGCAGATCCGCGGCAGCTGTTCGCCGCTCAGCATGTCGAGAATCCGCGTTCCGCCGATGAGTCCCCGCGCCGAGACGCGGCCGGCGGGGCCGGACGTGACGACGCCGATCGCCACTGCGCCTTCCGACACGGCGTGGCCGCGGAGGATGGCGATGGCGCGCTCGGCATCGCCAGCCCCGACGAAGGCGACGAAGCGACCCTCATTGGCGACGTGGAACGGATCGAGCCCGAGGATCTCGCAGGCGGCGGCGACGGGCACGCTGACCGCGACCTCGCGCTCGTCGATCGCCATGGCGAGCCCGGCCGTCTCGGCAATCTCCACGAGGCCGCCGGCGAGGCCACCCCGGGTCAGGTCCCGGAGGCAATGCACGTCGACGCCTGCGTCGAGGAGCGCCAGGACCGGCGCCGCCACGGAGGCGCAATCGCTCACGATCGCCGGCTCGAAACCGAGGCCCTCGCGCGCCGCCATGACGGCGATGCCGTGGCGGCCGACATCGCCGGAGAGAATGACGACGTCGCCCGGCCTGACGGCCTGCGGCTCGATGGCCGGGGTCGCGACGATGGAGCCGACGCCGGAGGTGGTGATGAACACGCCGTCGGCCTTGCCCCGCTCGACGACCTTGAGGTCGCCGGTAACGACGCGCACGCCCGCGGCGCGGGCAGCAACGGCCATGGACTGGACGATGCGGCCGAGCAGCGCGGTCTCAAGGCCCTCCTCGAGAATGAAGGCGGCGCTGAGGAAAGCCGGCCGCGCCCCGCACATCGCAAGGTCGTTGACCGTGCCGTTGACGGCGAGGCTGCCGATGTCGCCGCCGGGAAAGACGAGCGGGCGGACGACATAGGAATCCGTGGTCATGGCGACCGGACCGGCGAGATCGAGCCGCGCGCCGTCGTGGCGGCGGGCGAGCTCCGGACCGTCGAAGGCAGGACGGAAGATGGTGTCGAGCAGCCGCTCGGTGGCCCGACCGCCGCCGCCATGGGCAGTCCTGATGGTCTCGTCGCCGGGCAGCGGCACCGGGCAGGACAGGGCGAAATCGTCCACCGCGCTACTCCGCGGCAACCGCGGTGACGCCGCGATAGCGGTAGTAGGCGGCGCAGGCGCCTTCCGATGACACCATCGTGACGCCGAGCGGGTGCTCCGGCGTGCAGCGCGTGCCGAAGGCCGGACACGCCGTCGGCTTCCGCTCGCCGCGAAGGACCAGGCCGGCAATGCATTCGCTGTCGCCGTCGTCCCGGGCGGCAACCGGCCCGAAGCGCTCCTCGGCGTCGAAGGCGCGATAGGCCGGGGCGAGGCCCAGGCCGCTGCCGGCGATCTCGCCGATGCCGCGCCAGCGCCGGTGCACCACCTGGAACACCTCAGCCATCATCTCGCGGGCCGCGGGATTGCCGCCCTGCCGTACCGAGCGGGCGTATTGATTCTCGACTTCGGCCCTGCCCTCTTCCAACTGCCGGACGCAGAGCCAGACGCCCTCGAGGATGTCGAGCGGCTCGAAGCCGGTGACGACGATCGGCACCCGGTTGCGGCGCGCGATCGGCTCGTATTCCTCGAAGCCCATGACGGTGCAGACGTGGCCGGCGGCAAGGAAGCCCTGGATGCGATTGCCCGGGCCGTCGAGGATCGCGGTCATCGCCGGCGGCACGAGGACGTGGGAGACGAGGAGCGAGAAATTGGCGATTCCCTCCCGCTTCGCGCGGAAGGCCACCATGGCGTTGGCGGGAGCCGTGGTCTCGAATCCGACAGCGAAGAAGACCACCTCCCGCCCGGGATTCGCCCGCGCGATGGCGAGCGCGTCAAGCGGCGAATAGACGACGCGGACATCGCCGCCGCGGGCCCGTGCCCGGAGCAGGTCGGATTCGGTGCCCGGCACGCGGAGCATGTCGCCGAAGGAGCAGAGAATCGTCTCCGGCCGGCCCGCGATCTCGATGGCCTTGTCGATGTAGTCGACGGGCGTGACGCAGACCGGGCAGCCGGGTCCGTGGATCAGCGTGACCTCGGGCGGGAGGAGCTGGTCGATACCGTAGCGGACGATGGCGTGGGTCTGGCCGCCGCACACCTCCATGATCTTCCACGGCCGGGTGACGGTCGCCGCGATGGCATCGGCAAAGCGCGCGGCGGCGACGGGATCGCGGTACTCGTCGCGGTACTTCATGGCAACCGGCCCGCCGCGAGTTCCGCCTCGATCTCGCCGATGCGTTCGAGATGCGCGAAGACCTTTTCCGCTTCGGCGGCGTCAATGACGGTGATGGCGAAGCCGACATGGACGAGGACGTAGTCGCCGAGCCCTGCCTCAGGGGTGAAGGCGAGGTTGATCTCCTTGACGACGCCGCCGAAATCGACCCGTGCGGTGCGCAGGAGCGGATCGTCGCCGGAAAGGGACAGGATCAGGCCGGGAATGGCGAGGCACATCAGGCCGCTCCTTCCATGCGCGCCGCCCACCAGGCCTGGCCGAGGGCGAGGCCGCCGTCGTTGGCCGGCACCCGCTCGTGCCACCAGGGCGTCAGGCCGGCGGCGCGAAGCTCCGCGACCGCGGCTTCGGTCAGGCGCCCGTTGTGGAAGCACCCGCCGCTGAGGACGACGGTCGCCTCGCCGAATCTGGCAGCAACCGCGGCGATGGCAAGGGCAAGGCCCCGATGGAAGGCGCCAGAGATCACGCCTGCGGCGACACCTGACCGGAGATCGGCAAGGATCGCGTGGAGGGCGGGCTCCCAGTCGACCTGGAGCGGCGCCCCGCCATCCCCGTCGCGGATCGGGAAATCGTAAGCGGCGCCGGGATCAGGAGAGGCCGCCGCCCATTCCAGTTCGGCCGCCGCCTGCCCCTCATAGGTCGTGCACTGGCGAAGATCGACGAGGGCCGCGACGGCATCGAACAGGCGTCCGGCGCTGGTGGTGACCGGGGCATTGACGCCGCGTTCGAGCATGGTGGCGAGGGTAATCCGCTCGGCCGGCGTGAAGGCGGCGACGGCCGGGAGATCGGACATTACCAGCGCATCACGGCCGAAGGCGGCGAAGAGCAGGCCGAGCGCCGAACGTCGCGGCTCGCGGATTGCAGCCTCGCCGCCGGGAATCCGGAACGGCCGGAGGCAGGCGACGCGGTGCCAGCCCGCGGCATCGATCCGGAGGAACTCGCCGCCCCAGACCGTGCCGTCGGGGCCGTAGCCGGTGCCGTCCCAGGCGACGCCGAGGACCGGCGACGCGAGACCATGCTCGGCCATGCAGGCGGCAATATGGGCGACGTGGTGCTGAACGGCGACGACCGGAACGCCGAACCGTTCCGCCGTGCGGGTCGAATGATAATCGGGGTGGAGATCGCAGACGACGAGGCGCGGCGGCGTGCGGTGGAGTCCGGTGATGTCACGAGTCGCGACATCGTAGGCGTCGCGGGCCTCCGGCGTGTCGAGGTCGCCGAGGTGCTGGCCGAGGATGACGCCGGCGCCGGTCGAGAGCGCGACCGCGGCCTTGAGGTGGCCGCCGAGGGCGAGGATGCCGGGCTCGATGCCGGCAGGGATCGTCGCCGGCGCGTAGCCGCGGGCGCGGCGGATGAGCTGCGGCCGCCCGGCGACGATGCGGGCGACCGAATCGTCGAGCGGACGGACGATCGGCCGATCGTGGACGAGGAAGAGGTCGGCGATGCCGGCGAGGCGGGCGAGGGCCTCGTGCTCATCGATGACGATCGCCTCGCTGGTGCGGTTGCCGCTGGTCGCGACCAGCGGGAAGCTGCATTGCCCGAGGAGAAGATGGTGGAGCGGCGCGTAGGCGAGCATGGCGCCGAGATAGGGGTTGCGTGGCGCCACGGCCTCGGCAAGCGCTCCGCCGCATTTCCGGACCAGGACGATCGGCCGGGCGGGCGACGCGAGGAGCATTGCCTCGGCTTCGCTTGTCTCAGCTTCGCGGGCGAGGTCGGCGAGCGACGCGAACATGACGGCGAGGGGCTTGTCCGGCCTCCCCTTGCGGCGGCGCAGGCGGCGGACGGCAGCTTCGTCGCGCGCGTCGACCATGAGGTGGAAACCGCCGATCCCTTTGACCGCGACGATGGCGCCGTCGCGAAGCGCGGCCGCCGCGGCGAGGAGAGCGTCGTGCCGGGTGGCGCGGGTCTCCCCTGCCCCGTCCCACAGCGCGAGCTGCGGGCCGCAGGCCGGGCAGGCGATCGGTTCGGCATGGAAGCGGCGGTCGGCGGGATCGCGATACTCGGCACGGCAGGCCGTGCACATCGGGAAGTGGCGCATCGACGTGCCGGCGCGGTCGTAGGGCAGAGCTTCGACGATGGAGAAGCGCGGGCCGCACTGGGTGCAGTTGACGAAGGGATAGCGGTAGCGCCGGTCCGCCGGGTCGCGCATCTCGGCGAGGCAGTCGTCGCAGACGGCGAGGTCCGGCAGGACGGTGGCGGTGGCCGCTCCTTCGACGACGCTGTTGCGGATGGCGAAGCCGACATCGCCGCGGGGCCAGATCGCCTCCACGGCGAGATCGAGGATGGAGGCATTTGACGGCGGCGCGGTCTCGATCGCCGCGATCAGCCCGGCGATCGCCGCAGGCGCGCCCTCGGCCTCGATGGTGACGCCCGCCGGCGTGTTGACGACGAAGCCGGCGAGGCCGCGCGCCGTTGCCTCGCGCCAGGCGAAGGGGCGGAAGCCGACGCCCTGGACGGCGCCGCGCACATCGATCCTCACCCTCTCGCGAACCATGCCCGTCCGCGGGGGGACGCCGGCGTTCACGTCGGCGCCTCGACGTCGATACCGGTGAGCAGCACCGACGCGGCGCGCGGATCGTGGATGTCGTCGGAGACGATCGTCTCGATCGCCGCGCCCGCGGCGATGGTGCCGGCCGCGGCGTCTTCGAAATGCTCGGCGAAATGGGCCGGGGTCATGTGGCTGAGGGCGCCGAGCCAGACGGAGACGCCGACCACGGCACGCGCGTTCTCGCGCTCCGCCGCGTTTAGCACCGCGCGCATCAGGTCGGCCATCAGGGCGTGCTCATGCATGGCCGTTCACGCCTTCTCCAGCGCCAGAAGGGCGAGGAGGCGGTCCACCGCCTCGTCCACCGCGGCGGCGACGGGAGAAGACAGCCCCGCGCCGAGATCGAAACGCGCGGCCTCGATGGCGAGGACCTGACAGTGCCGGGGCAATATGCCGAGGATGCGGGCGAGCTCGACCGATTCGACGAGGCCGATCGCATGCGAGGACATGGCGAACATCGGCCGCGGCAGTGGCCCGGCATTGGCGTCGAGGCTGTGGATCATGCCCGGGGTCGCGCCGGACAGGCAGGCATCGACGACGATGACGCGATCGCGTCCCTCCATCAGGTCGAGGAGCTTCGCCGCCTCGCCATCGGTCTCGACGACCTCGACATCCGCCGGGGCACGTTCGCCGAGACGCGCCGCGACGATGCGTCCGGCGGCATCGTCGCCCCGATCGGGATGGCCGATGCCGATGATCAGGGTCGGAGCCATCGCCCTCCCCTCACCCGCGATCGATGCGGAGATCGAGAAAGTGGGTGGCGCAGGAGATGCAGGGATCGTAGTTCCGCACCGTCTGCTCGCAGCGATGGCGGAGCTCGTCGTCGGGCAGGTCGAGCCAGCCGCCGATGAGGAGCTTGAGGTCGTCCTCGACGCTCGCCTGGTTCTGCGAGGTGGGCGGGACGATGACCGCATCCTCGATCGTGCCGTCGTCGGCGAGCCGGTAGCGGTGCCAGAGCATGCCGCGCGGCGCCTCGGTGGCGGCATAGCCGGTGCCGGCGCGGGGCTCGGCGGCGACGAACGGCCGGTCCGGCTGCTCGTAGGCGTCGATGATGCGGAGCGCCTCCTCGCAGGCATAGAGCACCTCGACGGCGCGGACGATGATGCTCTTGTAGGGATTGCTGCAGATGGGCGCGATGCCGGCCTCATGCGCCGCCTCGCGGCAGACCGGCGGCAGCTTGTCGAAATTCAGCCCGAAGCGGGCGAGCGGGCCGACGAGATAGTGGCCGCGGGCACGGAGCCTGGCCTGGAGCGCATTCGAATGCGGGACGTGGATCTCCTCGAAATGCGCGTCGTATTCCTGCGCGGTGATGTCGAGGCCGCGATTGGAGACGATGCGGCCCTCGTTGATCGGGTATTCGTGCGCGTGGCTGAGCGAGACCAGCTCGTAGTCACGGCTCCGATCGGGGAAGTCGAAGGTCGACACCCAGCGCACCGTCTCGAGCGCAAGGTCGCGCGCCCGCTTCAGTTCCTCCGTGATCTCCGCGAAGTCGCGCTTCCGCGGCGCCTTGTAGAAGCCGCCGACGCGGACATTGACCGGGTGGATCTCGCGGCCGCCGACCAGCGTCATCAATGCATTGCCGGTCTTTTTCAGCGCCAGCCCGCGCCTGACGATATCGGCATGGTCGCGGGCAAGCTCGATGGCGCCGGGATAGCCGAGGAAATCCGGCGCGTGGAGCATGTAGACGTGGAGGGTGTGGCTCTCGATCCACTCGCCGCAATAGAGCAGCCGGCGGAGCGCGCGAAGCTGGCCGCCGACGGTGATGCCGAGCGCGTCCTCCATCGCGTGGACCGCGCTCATCTGGTAGGCGACCGGGCAGATGCCGCAGATGCGGGCTGTGATGTCCGGCGCCTCGGTATAGGCCCGGCCGCGGAGGAAAGCCTCGAAGAAGCGGGGCGGCTCGAAGATGCGAAGCTGCGCCTCGGTGACCGCCCCGTCCCGGATGACGACGGTCAGCGCGCCCTCGCCTTCCACCCGGGCGAGGTAGTCGACCTTGATCGTCTTAAGGGCCATGGCGGTCGGCCTCCTCGCGGAACGGCGCGGCGGCGGCGTTGAAGGTGCGGTAGACGCGGTGGATCGCGCCCTCGTTCATGCCGAGGCGGGCGAGTTCGCGCGACAGCGCGGCGACATTCGGCGTCTCCATCGGGCCGAAACATCCGTAGCAGCCGCGATCGTAGCCGGGGCAGATGGCGCCGCAGCCGGCATGGGTGACCGGTCCGAGGCAGGGCGTGCCGTGGGCGACGGTAACGCAGACATTGCCTTTCAACTTGCACTCGATGCAGACGCTGTGGGCGGGGGTCACCGGCTTCCGGCCGGCGAGGAAGGCGGACAGCACCTCGACGAGTTGGCGCTTGTCGATCGGGCAACCACGGAGCTCGAAATCAACCGGGACATGGGCGGCGATCGGCGTCGATGTGGCCAGCGTCGAGATGTACTCGGGATGGGCGTAGACGATGGACGTGAAGGCCGCGACATCGGCGAAGTTCCGGAGCGCCTGGATGCCCCCGGCAGTGGCGCAGGCGCCGATGGTGACGAGCGCCTTCGACTGGCGGCGGATCTCGCGGATGCGTTCGGCATCGTGCGCGGTCGTGACCGACCCCTCGACCAGCGACAGGTCGTAGGGGCCTTCGATCACCGTGCTGGTCGCCTCGGCGAAGTTGGCGATCTCGACCGCGCCGGCGACGGCGAGCAGGTCGTCCTCGCAATCGAGGAGCGTGAGCTGGCAGCCGTCGCATGAGGCGAACTTCCAGACCGCAAGCTTGGGCTTCCGTGACGCCGCCACCTCAGATCTCCCGCATGGCGATGCGCCGGCCGAGCCGCGCCCAGGTGGCGACCGGACCGTCCTTGCAGACGAAATCGCCGCCGAACTGGCAATGGCCGCAATGGCCGATGGCGCACTTCATGTTGCGTTCCATCGAGATATGGATCGCCTCGGGCGGAACGCCACGCTTCAACAGCTCGATCGCGGCGAACCGCATCATCACCTCCGGCCCGCAGACCAGCGCGAGCGTTCGGGCGGGATCGAAGGCGGCGCGGGCGATGAGCGTGGTGACGACGCCGACATTGCCGCGCCAGTCGGTGCCGGCATGGTCGACCGTCACCTCGACCTCGAGGTCGAGCTGGCGCCGCCAGTGCTCGACCTCGGTACGGAACAGGATGTCGTCCGGGCCGCGCGCGCCGCACAGGAGCGCGATCCGGCCATAGCGCTTCCGTTCCGCGAAGAGCCGGTAGAGCGCGGGCCGGAGCGGCGCGAGGCCAAGGCCCCCCGCGATCACCACCACGTCTGATCCGGCCGCTTCCTCGACCGGCCAGCCTTTGCCGAACGGGCCGCGGACGCCGAGCATGTCGCCGGCACCAAGCCGGGCGAGCGCGGCGGAGACCTTGCCGACCGAACGGATGGTGTGGACGAGGCGCTCGGGCCGCGCCGGATCGCCGCTGATGCTGATCGCGGCCTCGCCGACGCCGAAGGCGTAGAGCATGTTGAACTGGCCAGGGAGGAATTCGAAGCCGCCGTCACCCGCCTCGATCTCGATGGTCCACACATCGGACAGCTCGCGGCGGGCGCGCAGGACGCGGCGCGCCGCCGGCAGCATCGGGTCCGGCGCCCCGTCTCTCAGAAGCGGCTCAGCGAGACGTGCCATAGACATCGAGCATCTGAAGCCGGGTTGCCTGGAGCCGGTCGACGAGGACCGGCACGAAACGCTGCATCATGGCATAGCCGACATCGTGATCGTCGTCGCACTTCTTGCGGAGGCACCGCGCATCGACGCCGATCGCGCGGACGAGATCGACGGCGCGGGCATCGTGCAGCCAGCGGTGGGGCGGCACCAGCCAGGAGACGCCGACGACATCACCCTCCCCGGCCGTCTGGAAGGCGACGACGTCCTTTCCCGGCACCGGCAGTTCCAGCACCACGCGGCCGTGGCGGAGAAGGTAGAACTCGTCGGCCGGGTCGCCGGCGCGGAACAGGTACTGGCCGGCGTCGAAGCGGACGTTCCGGGTGCAGCCGGCGATGAACCGGACGGTCTCTTCGTCGAGGCCGGCGAAGAACCGGTGCTCCCCGACAATGCGCTCCATGCCTTCGATCATGTCGCCTCCCGCGCCGGCTCCGAACGGATGGCCCGCGCCTCTTCGGTGATATCGATGCCGACCGGACACCAGGTGATGCAGCGTCCGCAGCCGACACAGCCGGACGTGTCGAACTGATCCCACCAGGTCGCGAGCTTGTGGGTCATCCACTGGCGGTAACGCGACTTCGGCGAGGCGCGGACGCTGCCGCCATGGATGTAGGAGAAATCCATGGTGAAGCAGGAGTCCCAGCGCTCGGACCGCTCCGCGCTTGCGCCGCTGAAATCGCTGCTGTCCTCGGTGGTGGTGCAGAAGCAGGTCGGGCAAACCATGGTGCAGTTGGCGCAGGAGAGGCAACGCGCGGCGACATCGTCCCAGCGTGGGTGTTCGAGATTGGCAAGGAGAAGGTCGCGGATGCCATTGGTATTCAGCGTCCGGCCCATGCCGGCAGCGGCGTTGGCGACCGCTGCATCGGCGGCCGCGAGATCGCCGGGCCCGGCCGAACGGGACGGGATCGCGGCGAGCACGGCGCGGCCGTCGTCGCTGCCGGTCTCGGCCAGGTAGACCCGCTCGCCGTCCAAGACGATCTCGGTCAGCGACAGGTCGAAGCCGGACTTCGCCCGCGGGCCGGTCTCCATCGAGACGCAGAAGCAGGTTCCGCCCGCCTCGCCGCAATTGACCGCGACGATGAATGCGTTCTCGCGGCGGGCCCGATAATCGGGGTTGGTGTACTGGCCCTCGATGAAAACCCGGTCCTGGATCGCCATCGCAGCGAGTTCGCAGGCGCGGACGCCGATGAAGGCAAAGCGCGGCGGCGGTTCGTCATCCCCCGCAAACGCCATCCCGTTCGCATCGCGGTCGACCCGCCACAGGGCCCGGCGCGGCGGGTGAAGGTACTTCTTCCAGGAGTGCGGGCCGACGACGTAGCCGAACAGGGCGTCGTCGTCGCGGCGCTTGAGCCGGTAGGTCGCGGCTTCCTGCTCGTCGGTCCAGCCGGCGGGGAGATCGGCGACGCCGGCGATGTCGTCATAGACGATGGCGCCGTCACGGAGCGTCGGCCCGCAGACGCGATAGCCGTCCGCGGCGAGCGCGGCGATGAGCGCATCAAGCCCGTCGCGCGTCAGAACCACCTTATCGGAGGACATGCCCTATCCCCGTTCACAGCTCGATCCGCATGATCCCACACTTCCCGGCGCGATCCGAACCGATTCCCGCCCGGCGCGGCCGCGCCGACCCGGCGTTCGCGAACAGACTGCCACGTTTCCACGCATCTGTTTTGAGCAATATCAATGTGCGCCGTGGCGGCTGCGTGACAGGCTACCCGAGTTTTCGCGACGCCCGGCACCACACCGGCGAAGAGTTGTGCCATCCTGATGAGCTTCGTCCTCGAAGACCTGACTCCGGTGCTCCGCGCGACGATCCGGAGAGGCGCCGGTCCGCAGCGCTGGCAGCATCCGGCGTGGATCGACCACCTGCCGCCCTGCAACCACGCCTGCCCGGCCGGCGAGAACATCCAGGGCTGGCTGGCGCAAGCCCGCACCGGAGACTTCGAACAGGCGTGGCGGACGCTTGTGGCCGACAATCCATTCCCCGGCGTCCACGGCCGCGCCTGCTACCATCCGTGCGAGACCAGCTGCAATCGCAAGGACCTTGACGAGGCCGTCTCGATCCACGCGGTCGAGCGATTTCTGGGCGACATGGCGCTGGAGAGAGGCTGGACCGTGCCAGCCGGCCCGCCGACCGGCAGGAAGGTGCTGATCGTCGGGGCGGGCCCCGCGGGTCTCGCCTGCGCCTGGCACCTCCGCCGCTTCGGGCACGCGGTCGAGATCCGCGACGCGATGGCGGAACCGGGCGGCATGCTCCACTACGGCATCCCCGCCTACCGCCTGCCGCGGGCCGAACTCCTGCGCGAGATCGGCCGCGTCGAAGCCATGGGCGTCCGCTTCACCATGGGCACGCGCGTCGAGGACGTGAGCGAGGCGATCGCGGAAGGTGGCTTCGACGCCTGCTTCATCGCGATCGGAACCCACGAGGGCAACCACCTCGACATCCCTGCCGCCGACGGCCGGCAGATGATCGATGCGATCTCGCTCCTCGAGCAGGTCGAGCGGGGCATGGCGCCACAGCTCGGCCGGGTGGTCGCGGTGGTCGGTGGCGGCAACACCGCGATGGACGCGGCCCGGGTCGCCAAGCGCCTCGACGTCGAGGAGGCGATCCTGGTCTACCGGCGCGACCGCGCCCATATGCGCGCCGAGCCGCAGGAAGCCGACGAGGCCTTCCTCGAAGGCGTGACGGCGAAATGGCTCCGGAACCCGACCCGCTTCGGCAAGGAAGGGGTGACGATCGAACGCATCGCCCTTGGCGAGGACGGGTCGCTGCTGCCGACCGGGGAGTTCGAGATTCTCCCCGTCGACACGCTCGTGCTGGCGCTCGGCCAGCATGCCGACCTCCGCTTCCTCCGCAAGGAGACGGACATCGGAATCGGCCGCGACGACACGATCGTGGTCGACCAGAGGCTGATGACGGGACGGCCCGGGATCTTCGCCGGCGGCGACGTGATCGGCGGCCTCCGCACCATGACCGCGGCGACCGGCCACGGCAAGAAAGCGGCACGCGCCATCGACGCCTGGCTCCGCGGCGAGGCGACCGAGGCGGCGGAGAAATCGCCTCCGATCGGGTTCGAGGCGCTGAACCTGCCGCTCTATCTGGACGCCGGACGGACGACAGCGAGCGAACTGCCGCTTCCCGCACGGCGGGGCTTTGCCGAGGTGGTCGCGGGGATCAGCGCCAGGGAAGCGCGCTACGAGGCGGACCGCTGCCTCTCCTGCGGCAACTGCTTCGAGTGCGACAACTGCTTCGCCGCCTGCCCCGAGCAGGCCATCGTCAAGCTCGGCAAGGGGCGGAAATACACCGTCGACCTCGACCTCTGCACCGGCTGCGCCGTCTGCTTCGACCAATGCCCCTGCCACGCGATCGAGATGGTCCCCGAATGGGATTCCGCCGGGGGCCGGATCGGCAGCCTCGGCGAGGCGATGGCCCCGCATCGCTTCAAGCTGCGCCCGTGAGCAAGGACCAGCCGTCGATGGCCGATACGACCGACACGATGGACGGCGGCACCGCGGTGGCGCATGTCGCCTACCGGCTCAACGAGGTCTGCGCGATCTTCCCGATCACGCCCTCCTCGCCAATGGCGGAACTCTCCGACGAATGGGCGTCGAAGGG
>JALHRF010000042.1 GCA_022841545.1 Bauldia sp.
TTGCCGGCAATCGAACTGATCGCTTCCCACTGCGAGCCGTACTCGCCCGAATGATCGAAAACCAGACGGACCGCCCGCTCGCGAACCTCCGCCGGATAACGTGTCCTGTGTGTTCCCATAGCAGCTCCTCCTTCTCACAGGTTGGAGCCTCCGGGAAACCCGGTGCGGTTCAGTTCTGTCAGCCGCTTTCTCTATAGGACTTGAGCCGGACGGGGAGACAACCTCGACCTGCCAATCCTTGCACAGATCTCACGCAGGGCTCCTGCGGCCGCGGCGGTTCGTATATCGCGCCCATGACGCTTCACGCACGCGACGATAATGCTTGCGACAGCCGATCCGTCAGCCCCAAGGATCGGGCAGCAAATGTCGGTGATTCCGACGAAATCTCGACTCTCGTGCAATTCGTAACCACGCTCCCTGATCCTGTCGAGGGTTGGAGTCAGGCCGCGCGGGACAGCCTTGAGATTGGTTCGGGCTAGACCCTCCTTGATCAGGCGCTTCCGTTCGTCGTGGGTTTGGAAGGCGATGATCACCTGGCCGGAGGTCGCTTCGATGGAAGGTCGACGATATCCCAGCCGAAGCGTGAAGGACATGTCCGAACGCCCCGACACAGCGGCGACAACAACCGTCTCTCCACCTTGGAGGACGACTAGATGCGGCGAGTGGCCGGTGTCCTGTGCGAGCTGCGTCATTGCCGGAACCGCTTCGCTGAGAAGATCGTAGGCACGCGGCGTGTGGAGCCCGAGCTCAAACAGGCGGTTGGTCAGCGCGAACTCGTCCGTGTCGGCATCGCGCTCAAGGTAACCGCGCTGCATCAACACCGCGACCATTCGGAAGATCTCGCTCTTCGAACGACCCAACTCCTCCGCTATCGAGGTCAGCGTGCGCCTGCGCTCGCGGCCGGAGAGCAACTCGAGGATGTCGAGCCCCTTCTCAAGGGCGGGCGCGGAGTAGGATTTGGGTTCCGCCATGCAGGTGCCCCGGTGAAGTTCATAAATGAGATTGACATCATATATGAAACATCGCCAAGTTTCGCCAGGGCGGGAATGCGTTCTCGGCAGCCCGCCGAAGGAGGCTTGGTTGGCTCGGAGTGCGATTCCGCTCAGGTTGATTGTCCTCTCGGCCGGTTTGGCGCTCCCGAGGTTCCGGCGATGACGGCGCTCCGGCGCAGCGAGCGCGTCGGCCAGATCGACGGTCTCACGATCGTCCGGTCCGAAGTGGCTGGCCTCCCGGTTGCCCTCAACCATATCGACGGCCGATGGCGTGCCGGTTCGTCGGGATCGTGGCTCCGGGTGACGAGCCCGTCATCGGGTGTCATCGCCGGGTCAGCGACCCTGTCGACAGCCGCGGATATCGACGCGGCGGTCCGGGCCGCGCGGGCGGCGCAACCCGGCTTCGTTGCGCTCGCGCTGCAGGAGCGCGCAGATCTCTGTCGGAAGATCGCAGGATCGATCCTGCTTCGGTCCGAAGCGCTGGCGCGACTCCTATCGATCGAGCAGGGTAAGCCGCTTCTGGAGGCAAGGAGCGAGGTGCAGGCGACGGCAAACGGCTTTGGCGCCGCGGCCGACGAGGTGGCTTCCACCTGCGCCGACGACGTCCTCTGCCGTGATAGCGCGCGCGTCAGGCTGTCGCGCCGTCGTCCCAGGGGCGTTGCGGGTCTGCTCACCGCCGCCAACTATCCGCTCGGGGTACCTTCGACGATGTGCCTGGGGCCTGCGCTGGCGACCGGCAACACCGTCGTCTGGGTTCCCGCTGCGACCACGCCGCTGGTTTCGGCGGCACTCTTGGAGTGCATGCTCTCGGCGGGACTTCCCCCGGGTGTCGTCAATCTCGTGGTCGGAGATCAGGCCGACCTTGCGCCGGCCTTCGTGCGTCATCCGGGCATCGCCGGCGTGAGTCAATTCGACAACCGCGCATCGGCGCATGCGCTCGCCCGACTGGCGGACGGCAGGACGATCCGCGGCGGCGACAGCGGTACCAGCCTTGCCGTCGTAATGTTTGACGCCGACATCCAGGCGGCGGCCGAGGCAATCGCTCGTCGCGGGTTCGACAATGCCGGTCAGATCGGCACCTTCGGGACTCGCGTCCTGGTCCATGCCTCGATTCAAACGCGTCTGGTGGAGGCCCTGGCGGCCGCTGCCGCGGACCGACGCCTCGGCGACGGTTTCGATCCGGCCACCACCCTGGGCCCGGTGAACAACCGTTCGGCTCTGGCCCTCCTCGAACGTCAGATCGCTGACGCGCAGCGACGCGGCGGGCGGTTTGTGACCGGCGGTGCCCGGATCGAGAGCGAGACAGGGTTGCATGTCGCCGCCGGCGTCATGACCGCCGTCGATGGGCGGTCTCTCCTGAACCGGGAGGGATCGCAGGGGCCCGTCATTCCCGTTCTCGGTTTCAGGAACGAGAGTGAGTTCAACGATCTGGCCCGGGCGGGCCCGCTCGGCCCCTCGATCGCGGTCTACACCCGCTCCGTCGACGCCGCGGACGATCTCGCCCGGTCGACCGGCGCTGAGTCCGTTACGGTCAACGAGGTTCGCTCATTGCTCGACGACTGGTTGCCGTGTTCCGGGGTCGGAGGCGATGATCGTGGCGCCCGCGCCGCTCTGCTTGCGATGACGGCGCGCATCACGTTGTCGGTGCCGGTGAAGGCAATTCGGTCGAGCGGCCCGTCGATGCGGCGGGAGGGTGCGTTGCGCGCCCGGTCGCTTTCGCCTGAGGCTCAGGGATCGAATGCCGTATGACGGATACCGAAGGCGTGACGCGCGAGGACGTCACGACGCTTCTCGCGGCAATGGTCGCGATTCCGAGCGTCAACCCGGCGCTGGCTCGGATGACCGATCCGGCGGAATGGGCCGGCGAAGGCGCGATGGCCCGATTCGTCGTCGACTGGCTGGTCGGCAACGGCATTTCCGCCCGGCTTGACATGGTGGAGCCAGGCCGCCCCAACGTCGTGGCACATCTTCCGGGACCATCGGGGTCGCCTCGCGTCGTCTGGGAGGGCCATCTCGATACGGTGCAGGTCGACGGCATGACCGCGCCATTCACGCCGTTCGTCCGCGACGGTCGCCTCTACGGGCGTGGCGCCGTTGACGACAAGGCAAGTCTCGCCATGTTCATGCTCGCCCTTCGGGCGGCGCGGCCGCGGGTGCGCAACACCGACGTCACCTTTGTCGCGGCGATTGACGAGGAGGTCACCTACAAGGGCGTTGCGCATCACATTGCTCGGAACGGCCCCTATGATATGGGAATCGCCGGCGAACCCACCGATCTTCGCATCGTCACCGCCTGCAAGGGCTGCCTCCGCTGGGTGATCGAGGTCCACGGTCGAAACGCGCACGCGTCGCGGCCAGAGGAGGGCATCGACGCGATCGGCATCGCCATGGAACTGCTCGCCCACCTTCGCGTGTACATGGCGGCGGACCGGCGGAATCACCCGATGCTTGGCCGCCGTACGCTGACCTGCACGCTGCTCCAGGCGGGAGAGGGGCCGAACAGCGTGCCGGCGCTCGCCCGGCTGACCTTCGACATGCGCACGCTGCCGGACCAGACCGGACAGGAGGCCTGGGAAGAGATTGCCGCCGTGGTCGCCAGGTTCCCGCGTCCCTCGGGCGCGTCGATCGACATGCGGCCGCCATTCATCGACTCGATCTCCATGGAGGTCGATCCTGCCTCGGCGGTCGTCGCCCGGCTTCAGCCGGAGCTGCGTTCGGCGGGAGTGGATCCCACTCCGCTCGGAGCGCCGTTCGGCTCAGACGCGACAAAATTGACCCGGA
The DNA here is from genome assembly GCA_022841545.1 of Bauldia sp. Classification (GTDB taxonomy): domain Bacteria; phylum Pseudomonadota; class Alphaproteobacteria; order Rhizobiales; family Kaistiaceae; genus Bauldia. The sequence goes on from JALHRF010000042.1 coordinate 3,774, forward strand.
CCGGAACCCCGACCGTCGTATTCGGGCCGGGCAGCATCGATCAGGCCCATGCACCGGACGAGCATGTCGAGATCGACCAAGTGGTTCTAGCGGCGGAGATCCTGCTGCGGACCGTCACCGAAGGATAGCTCGGTGGGAGCGGATCGCTCCCCGGTCCTACCCATCGTGCCAACGACGCAAGCCGAGGAGCCGCTCGCCGAGCGGCGTCAGTTTCGCCACCGCGGCATTCTTCTTCTCCCAGTCGCGGGGATCGCCCGGCCAGCCACCCCTCGGATGGTCGCGTTCGCGCCACAGCCGGATGCGCTCCTGCCGCACATCCTCGTTGGCCTCGTCAGCGGGGTACATGGCGATGTACTGCGCCATCCGAACGCGGTTCCCGGAGTGGTTCGGCCGGACGCCGTGCGCTAGGAGGCTGTTGAAGATCAGGAGGTCGCCTGGGTCCATCTCGACGTTGACGATCTTTACTCCGGTGATGTCCGGCATCATCGGGTTGCGGTCGGCGGGCTGGGTCTTCACCCATTCCTTGAAGTTGTAGAAGAGTTCGGGGGCGCACTGGAAACCGCCGATGGCTTCATCCTGCTTCACCAGGCTGAGCACGCCCTGAACGCTCACCGGCGGCGGGTCGAGAGTGGTGTCGACGTCCCAATGGATGAAGCCGTTCGGATTGCCCGGGACCTTCTTCGGCGGGTTGAGGTTGGCGCGGTCGATGCCGACCCAAAGGTCCTCGCGGTCCCAGACGTCAACATAGGCGTCGTAGAGCCGCTGCTCCTGACGATTGTCCCAAAGGTACTGGTGGTTGTAGATCTCCACCATGCCAGTGTTGTTGAGTTCCGGCCTGCCGTGCGGTCGCCGGTCACCGGTGTACCAGGTCGATGGGTCGTCCGGGTCCTTCTCCTCGAAGCGCCAGAGCAGGTCGACCAGCCGATCCACATTCTCGCGCGGCACCGCTTGCTTCACGATCACATAGCCATTGGTAATCCAGTGCTGCCAATCGGCCGGCGACAGGACGCGAAGCGGTAGCTTCTTCTTGATGTCCTTCAGCTGGGTGGCGTTCCGGTCGGCGCCCGGATGGCCCTTGAACTCGTCCAGTTTCGGGTGTGCCGCTTCCATGGTCGTTCTTCCCTCGCTCCTGGTTTCGCGAAGAATGGGATCCTATCCCGAGATAACACAGCCTACCATAACTGTGTACGTCGTTTCTGTTCTGTGGAATAAGGAAATGCGATCGGCGAGAGGAACCGCACCGGCGGTCCCAACCGACCGCCGGTTGACGCGATTGGCGCGGCTCACTATTCCGGGCCGCGGTCGCGACGGGGAGACGAAACCGTGAAGAAGTCGGTAGCCGCGGAGAAGCCCACGGCCGGTCGGATCGGACCCGATTCGCCGGCTGTTTCGCCGCGCCGCCCACGTGTCGGGCGCATGGACCGCGCGCTGCAGATCCTCGACCATCTCTACGAGACGAATGAGCCGGCGGGTGGTTATGCAATCGCCAAAGCGACTGGCCTGCCGCTTTCGACCGCCTATCTGGTGGTCGACGAACTGGTGGGCCAGGATCTCCTGACCCGTCGCGCAGACGGCACCGTCTGGCTCGGTCCGCGCCTCTACCACTACGGTCTCGCCTATTCGCGCTCCCTCGACTTTCTCGGCGAGGCGCGCCGCGCCATGAACGATCTCTGTCGCGAAGTGGGGGAGACCGTCCAGGTCTGCGGTCGCGACCATGACCAGGTCGTCGTCCTCGCCATGGCGGACGGGCCGGGCCACTATCGCGTCAAGTCGGATGCGGGAACCCGCGTACCGATCGCGCTGAGCGCTTCCGGTCCGCTTCTGATCGGTCACCTCCCGGAGGGGGACCGTCTGGCCGTTCTGAACCGGAGCGCAGGGGTCGGGCCGCTGGTCGATCGCGCGATGGCGGTGAAGGCGCTGTCCGATCTGGCGCCGCACGCCCTCGAGGCGCGCATGTCGATCGATGTCGGACAGAACGATTTCCGTGTTGCCACCATCGCCTCGCCGATCCGCGACGCCGACGGCGCATGCGTGGCGACACTCGCCATCGTTCTCCCCGAACAGAAGGCGTTATCCAATCGCGACTTCTACGTGCGCGCCGCCCGCACCGCGACGGAGGCTGTCGAGGGCCGGCTGGGCTGGCGGAGCCGCTGACGCGGCCGCACAGAGGAGAACGGAATGGCGAGCGTTTCGATCCAGGATCTCCGGAAGCGCTATGGACCGACGGAGGTTCTGCACGGCGTCTCCTTCACCATCGAGGATGGCGAATTCGTCACGCTGGTCGGTCCGTCGGGCTGCGGCAAGTCGACCCTTCTGCGCATGGTCGCCGGTCTCGAGGATGTCTCGGGCGGCGAAATCCGGATCGCCGACGAAGTGGTCAACGACGTGCCGCCCAAGGACCGCAACATCGCCATGGTGTTCCAGAGCTACGCGCTCTATCCGCACATGACGGTCTCGGGAAACATGGGCTTCGCGCTCCGTCTCGCGCGGACGGCAAAGGACAAGATCCGCGAGCGGGTGGGGCGCGCGGCCGGCATCCTCGGGCTCGATCCGCTGCTGCAACGCCAGCCGAAACAGCTCTCCGGCGGTCAGCGCCAGCGCGTCGCCATGGGGCGCGCGATTGTGCGGGATCCGAAGGTCTTCCTGTTCGATGAGCCACTGTCCAATCTCGATGCGAAGCTGCGGGTAAAGATGCGCACCGAGATCAAGGAACTGCACCAGCGCCTGAAGACGACCACCATCTACGTCACGCACGACCAGATCGAGGCGATGACCATGGCCGACAAGATCGTTGTCATGCGCGACGGCATCATCGAGCAGATGGGCGGCCCGCTCGAACTCTACGACAAGCCCCGGAACCTGTTCGTCGCCGGCTTCATCGGCTCGCCGGCGATGAACTTCATCGAAGGCATGCTCGGCGAAGGCGTGTTCCGCACGACAGGCGGCTTCTCGCTTGTGCTGCCGACCGGTCACAACGGCCCGGTCGTTCTCGGGTTGAGGCCGGAGGACCTGCCGCTGGCGGAAGGCGACGGTGAGGGCGCGCTGGTCGCGACGATCCGTGTCGTGGAGCCGACCGGACCGGAGCAGCAGCTCATCGTCGACGTCGAGGGGACCGAGGTCGTCTCCGTCCTGCGCGGGCGCGACGTGTTCCGCCCCGGACAGACGGTGCGCTTTTTAGTCGATCCGGCCAAGGCGCATGTGTTCGACGCCGTGAGCGGCCAGAGGGTCCATTGAGCAGCGCCGTGGGGAGGCTCGAGGACAAGCGCTGCGTCGTGACCGGCGCGGCGGGCGGGATCGGGCGTGCCATCGTCGAGGCCTACGCGCGCGAGGGCGCGCGGGTTGTGGCGATGGACCTTGCCGAGCCGCTCGCCAGGGCGACCTGGCCCGGCGATCGTGTGACCGCATTGCCCTGTGACCTCGCCGATCGCGGGATGATCGAGCGAGCCATGGGCGAGGCCGTCGCATTGCTCGGCGGGCTCGACGCGTTCGTCGCCTGCGGAGCCCTGAAGTGGGGCACAGGGAGTTTCCTCGATCTCACCGATCACGACTGGGACCGGTATATCGGCGTCAACCTGACGGGCACTTTCCTGACCTGCCGTGCAGCAGCCCGGGCGATGGCCGCTCAAGGCAACGGCGGCCGCATCATCACCATCGGCTCGGTCAACAGCTTCATGTCCGAGCCGAATGCCGCGGCCTATGTCGCTGCGAAGGGCGGCGTGGCCATGCTGACGCGCGCCATGGCGGTCGATCTCGGCCGGCAGGGCATCCTCTGCAACATGATCGCCCCCGGTCCGATCGACGTGCCCAACGCCAAGGGCATCTACGAGGAGCCCAAGCTCGCCGGCGAAGTGCGGGACGAAGTGGCGCTTGAACGCGCCGGGAACCCGGAAGACATCGCCGCGGCGGCGGTGTTCCTTGCCGAGGACGGCGCGGGCTACATGACCGGGTCGACCATCACCGTTGACGGCGGACTGAGCGCGATGATCTTCGGCGGCATGCGCTAGGCGGGGAGGCTGCCGACGATCAATGCGCGTGGACCCCGTGACCACGGCCACGGCGCCGAGCGGGCTTGACCGCAAGGGCGATGGTGATACGCTTCCCTAGGTCTGCAAGCAATTCCATATCTGTGGACTAGTCGCGGACCTGGCGCCGCTCAGGAGTTGGCGCGTCCTAGAGCTTCCGTTCTTTCCAGCGTGATGGGAAACCCGGTCGGGCCCGAACAATAAAGAGGAGAACGAATAATGGTGACGAGATCACGGATTGCCGTCATCGGCGCCGCGCTTGCGGCGACCGTCATGTCGGCGTCGGCGGCGCTTGCCGACATCACAATCCTCGCCTGGCCGGGAGGCCCGGAGGAGACGGCCTTGAGGAAGATCGTCGACAACTACAACGCCGTCGAGGGCAACACCAGCAAGGCGAGCCTCCTCTTCTTCAGCCGTGACAACTTCTTCGACAAGATGCTCTCCGATGCCGCCGCGGGGTCGAAGGAGTTCGACGTCATGCTGACCACGACGTATAGCGTGGGACAGTATGCGCCGTTCATGACCCCGATCGACGACCTGGTTACCGACGAGGTCAAGGCGACCTTCCCGCAGTCGGCGCTCGACTCACAGAGCTTCGAAGGCCACCTCTACGGCATTCCGACCGACCTTTCGGTCAACTTCATCTATTACCGCACCGACCTCTTCGAGCAGTTGATGTCGGACGAGGCGTGGAAGACGAAGTATCGCGAGATCGCCAAGGCGGAACTCGGCAAGGACCTCGAGCCCAAGATGCCGGCCGACTGGACCTGGGATGATTTCGTCGCCTCGGCGCTGTTCTTCACCAAGTCGATCAATGCCGACAGCCCCACCCGTTACGGCGCGGCGCTCCAGATGAAGAACATCATCTTCAGCGTGATGATCTGGCAGAGCTCGGCGGCCGGTTACGGCGGCAACTGGATGGACGCCGAGGGCAACATCACGGTCGATTCCGAGGCCTATCGGAACGCGCTCAATGTCTACAAGACGATCGCCGACAAGGAGGCCACTCCCGGCGGCAGCGGCAACTACGAGTACTCGGAAGCGAATGGCGCCTTCGGCACCGGTCAGGTCGCCTTCATGCTGCAGTGGTCGGCGGCCTATTCCGAACTGATCGACCCGGCGCAGTATCCCGAGATCGAGGGCAAGTTCGACATCACGCACCCGGCGGCAGGAACTGCGGGCGTGAAGACGCACTTCCATGCGCTCGGCCTCGGCGTCAACAAGGCCTCCGAGAAACAGGACGAAGCGCGGAAGTTCCTCGCCTACCTCGCTACCGAACCGGTCATCACCCAATATGGCCGGGAAGGTGGCAAGCCGCCGCTCACCCCGGCGCTGACCGAGGCCTACGCCGACGGCCGCCCGGACGTCCTGAAGATGGGCGAGTATGCGGGCGAGTACGGTGTGGTGATGAACGGGGCCACCAGCTCCAAGGCGCTCGCCGTCTACAATGTCATGGCCGAGAACTTCACCGGCTACTGGAGCGGCACCATCGACATCGACGCGGCGCTCGCCAACGTGACGGCATCGATGAAAGAGGACTTCGCCAAGTAGGCGTCTGTCTGGCCTAGACTAATGCGGTCGCCGGTCGGCAGGGCCTCCGGCGGCCGTTCTATTTCGTGGCGGCGGGAAGATCCAGCATGATGAGAAGGCGGAGCTGGCAGGAGCAGCAGCGAGCCGACGGCCGGATCCTCCTCTCGGCCCTCTGCATTTTTCTCGCGATCATGCTCGGTTTCCCGACGGTCGCGAACCTCTGGTACAGCTTCTCGGACGTCTCCTTCCAGGATCTCTCCGGCAGCGGCTTCGTCGGGCTCGAGAACTATTCCGCGGCGCTCTCCGATCCGGGCATGTGGGATGCACTGGGCTTCTCGCTCCGCTTCGCCATCCTCTCCACCGTGCTTCAGGTCGTGGCGGCGGTACTCCTGGTCTTCGTCCTTCACCCCATCCTGCTCGTCCGCCCCTGGCTGATCGCGTTCCTGATGCTGCCAATGATGGTGTCGCCAGCGATGATGGGCATGATGTACCGGCTCATCCTCAACGAATTCATCGGGCCGATCCCGGCCTATCTCGACATGCTCGGGCTCTACGTGAACTTCCTCGGGCGGGAGCACGTCTATGCAACGCTGGTCGGCATGGAAGTGCTGCAATGGACGCCGTTCGCCTTCCTGGTGCTGCTGACGGCGCGGCAATCGATCCTGCCTGAGGTCGAGGAGGCGGCGGTGGTCGACGGCGCGACCGGGACGAAGCTCAACCTTTTCGTGATCCTGCCGATGCTGCTGCCGACGATCGGTATCGTGGCCTTCATCCGCTTCATCGACGGGTTCCGGGTCTTCGACCACATCTTCGTATTGACCGGCGGCGGCCCGGGCAACGAGACGACGTCGATCAGCATCTATATCTACAAGCTGTTCTTCAAGCAGAGCGAACTTGGCGAGGCGGTAGCGCTCTCGGTCGTGCTCCTTCTCGCGAGCCTGGTGCTGCTCCAGGCCGGACTGCGCCTCGTTGTCAGGAGCAACGCGAAGTGATCGTCGAACGGAAGACCGCGGGCAGCCGGCTGGTCCACGCCGCGCGGTGGCTCGTCTATGTGGTCGTCGCCTTCGTGCTCAACGTGCCGATCCTGGTGACGGTTCTCACCTCATTCAAGACAACGGCGCAGATCAACACCAACCCACCGGTCTGGTTCTTCGCGCCGACGCTCGAGAACTATCGCGAGGTGCTGATCACGGGGAACACCGATTTCCCGCACTTCATCATGAACAGTATCGTCATCGCCTCGGGCGGAACGTTGCTGGCGATCCTGCTCGCCTTTCCCGCGGCCTATGCGATCGTCCGGCAGGATGTCGGCAGAACCTGGCTCCTGCCGGTGATCACCAATATCCGCGCCTTGCCGCTGATCATCTACACGATCCCGATCTACCTGATGTTCCAGTTTGTCGGGCTGCTCGATACGCGCACCGGACTCATCCTCATCTCGGCGCTGGTCAACGTGCCGGTCGTTCTGGTGCTTTTCGTCGGCGCCATTCAGGACCTTCCACAAGAGCTCGACTCGGCCGCGCGGATCGATGGTGCGAGTACGTGGGGCGTGATCTGGCACGTCGTCCTGCCGCTCTCGAGGCCGATCCTTTTCGCCGTCGCGATCCTGTCGTTCATCGCGTCGTGGAACGAGTTCGTGTTCGGCCTGATCCTGACGACGAAGAACGCTGTCCCGGTCACGGTGGGCGCTACTTTCTTCGTGACATCCTACGGCGTGAAATGGGGGGCGACCGCCGCCGCCATGACGCTTGGAGTGATCCCACCGCTCATTCTTGGCTTGTTCGCTTATCCCTATATCGGCCGCTCGATGCTGGGAGGCGCGGTCAAAGGATAGGTGATTTCACGCGGCAAAGGGGCTTTGCCACGCTGGTAGCCAGGACAGCAAATCCAAATCAGACCTCTTGGCCTCGGGGCGTCACTCTCTGCCCGTTGTTCTCTGTTTGGCCGCGTGTTCTCCAAAGCTCATGACTTGGACCGAACGGTAGGGCTGCCAAAGCGGACTGCACGGCAGGGGCCGCTGTTGGGTGCAGGCCTCCGGAGACACTATCCGCGCAGCGTCCCGCCCGTTGCCTTGGTTACCTCGGCCACGACCCTCTTGCCTACCGCGTCGATCTCGTCGTCGGTGAGGGTCTTGTCGCGCGGCTGGAGCGTCACCTGGATCGCCAGCGACTTCTTGTCCGGTCCGAACGCGTCGCTCTCGAAGACATCGAACACAGTGGCGCCGGTGACGAGCTTCTTGTCGGCGGCCTCGGCGGCGCGGATCACGCGTGCCGCCTCGATCGTGCGGTCAAGGACGAAGGCGAAGTCGCGTCGGACCGGCTGAAGGTCCGAAAGCTCCAATGGCGGCTTGGTCTTGGTCGCCTTCACCCGCGGCAGCGGGATCGCATCGAGAATCAGCTCGAATCCGGCGAGCGGCCCCTCGATGTCGAGCGCCTCGAGCGTCTTCGGGTGGAACTCGCCGAACCAGCCGATGATCGTCTTCGGCCCCTGCCGGATGGTGCCGGAGCGGCCGGGGTGGAACCACGGCGGCGCTTCCGCGACGACCTGCACCTTTTCGGCCGCAAGCCCCAGCGCATCCAGCGTCGCAAGCGCATCCGCCTTCGCGTCGAATACGCCGGCCGGCGCCGCCTTGGCCGACCAGTGGCGGCCGGCGCCGTTGACGCTCGCCGAGCCGCGGCGGACACCGGTCGCGGCGATTACCTGATCCTCGGGCCGGTCGCCGCGATAGACCTGCCCGACCTCAAACAGGGCGAGGTCGTCGACGCCCCGGTCGGCATTCCGCTGCGCCGCCGCGAGCAGGCCGGGCAGCAGGCTCGGCCGCATGTCGCTCATGTCGGCGGCGATCGGGTTGGCGAGGACCAACTCCGGCTTGCCGCCGCCGAAGGTCTCCGCCGATTCATGCGAGATGAAGGACCACGTCACCGCCTCGACCAGCCCGCGAGCGGCGAGCGCGCGCTTGGCGCGGCGCGTGCGGAGCTGGATCGGGGTCAGCACCGGCTTGAGCACACCGGGGAGGCGCGGCAGCGGCGTCACCGGCACGCGGTCGACGCCGATGATCCGCACCACCTCCTCGACGAGATCGGCCTTCATCGTCACGTCGGGGCGCCAGGTCGGCACCGACACGGTGATGGTTCCGTCGAGCCGGTGCGGCTTGCAGGCGAAGCCGAGCGCCTCGAGGATTCCCGTCACGTCGCTGACCGAAGGGTCGATGCCGGCGAGCCGCCGGATCTCGGCGACCGGGAAGTCGACCACCATCCGCGGCTCCGGCACCTCGCCGGCAACGACGATGTCCGACGGTGTACCGCCGCAGAGCTCGAGCACCATGCGGGTCGCGAGCTCCAGCCCCGGCAGCATCATCGCCGGATCGACGCCGCGCTCGAAGCGGTGCCGCGCGTCGGAATGGATACCCAGCTTCCGGCCGGTGGCGGCGACGTTGAGCGGCTCCCAGAGCGCGGATTCGATCAGCACGTCGGTGGTGCTCTCGTCGCAGCCCGAGGCCTCGCCGCCCATGATGCCGGCGATGGACTCGACACCGCTCTCGTCGGCGATGACGCAGACGTCCGGGTCGAGCGTGTAGGTCTTTCCGTCGAGCGCCGTCACCGTCTCGCCGTCGCGCGCGCGGCGGACGACGAGGTCGCCCTTCACCTTGGCTGCGTCGAAGACGTGCAGCGGGCGGCCGCGGTCATGGGTGATGAAGTTGGTGATGTCGACCAGCGCATTGATCGGTCGGAGCCCGATGGCGCGGAGCCGGCGCTGCATCCACTCCGGCGACGGGCCGTTCTTCACGCCGCGGACGAGGCAGAGACCGAAGGCCGGGCAAAGCGGCGACGTGTCGCCGAAGTCGAGCGTCACCTTCACCGGGCACGGTCCGTCGCCGTTCACCGGGTCGACCACATGATCGATCAGCCTGCCCTCGCCGGCGGCCGCGAGGTCGCGGGCGATACCGGCGACGCTGAGGGCATCGCCGCGGTTCGCCGTGACCGCCACGTCGATGACCGGGTCGGTGAGGCCGGCGTAATCGGCATAAGCGCCGCCCACCGGCGCATCGGCGGGAAGGTCGACGATGCCCTCATGGGCATCGGAAAGGCCGAGTTCCCGCTCCGAGAGCAGCATCCCGTTCGACTCGACGCCGCGAATCACGCCCTTCTCGAGCTTGGCCCCCGTGCCGGGAATATGCGTGCCCGCGGGGGCGAACACGCCAAGGAGGCCGGACCGCGCATTCGGCGCGCCGCAGACCACCTGGACCGGCGCGCCGTCGCCGGTGTCGACCATGCAGACGCGGAGCCGGTCGGCATTGGGGTGCTGCTCGGCGGAGACGACGCGCGCGATCCGGAACGGCGCGAAGGCCTTCGACGGGTCCTCGACCGATTCGACCTCGAGGCCGATCATGGTCAGCCGATCGGCGATGCCGTCGGCGGTCGCGATCGTGTCGAGATGTTCCTTGAGCCAGGACAGGGTGAACTTCATGGCGGCGCGCTTCCGGTGGTGCGGCCTGCCGCGAGGGCGAGCAGGCGGGAAAGGACATTGGCATAGCCGCGCGCGTCGTCGATCGCACGGTGGGTGTGGGGCACGTGGCCCAACCATTCATCGGAGAACGGCTTGCCGAGGCGTGCGACATGATCGAGCCCGTCGAGGGCGGCGGCGAAGGAGGCGATGTCGAGCCCGACTCCGGCAAACGGCACCCGCTCCGTGCGCGGCAAGGAAAGAACCCGGACCCCGGCGAAGGCGTCGAGATAGTGGTCCATCCAGGGGCCGTCGAGCATCAGCGGACGGGCGGCGAAAACCCGCGGCCAGGGCAGGGCTTCGAGCCAGCCCAGGTAGCGCGGCATCACCGTTTCGGCCGGCTCGGGATTGCGGGTCGCCTCGGCCAGCGCCTCCGGCTCCGTCGCCCACCAGGCGATGGTCGCCGGGTCGGGACTACGGTCGGCCAGCGGCTGAAGCACCGCCTCGAATTCGCCCAGCACCGAGCCCTCCCCGTCGATGGCGACCGAGGCGAAGCTCAGCATCGAGTTCCGGAGCGGGCTCGGACCGTCGAGTTCGACGTCGGTGACGACGAAGGTGAGTGCGCCCGTCAGGGTCATCGCTCACCCGCCCGGAGCGTGATGGTGGCGCCGTCGAGCTGGCCGAAGCCACCAAGGTCGCCGATCACGAGCAGCGTGCCACTGCGGGCGATGGTGAAGGCCATCGCCTTGTCGTCGGCGCCGGACGCGGCGCGCTCGACCCTGACCTTGGCCGAGGGCAGTACGGTCATGCGCATGTCGTCATGCTCGGTCGTGCGCGTCAGGCCCTTGCGCGTCGTGTCAAGGCGGAGGCCGTTGCCGGTCTCGGCCCCGCGCGCCGTCAGCACGAGGTCGAGCGCCGTCTCCTCGATGCCGAGCTGCGGCGGCACATGCATATGAAGTCCTACAGTTTCGTCGCTAAGTTCCGTCACGCGACCGTCGCCCCTGATCGTGAAGACAAATCGGCGGATTTCCAACGCTACCGCCTGCCCGGCCGAAAACGGCACCAGCGCGGTCCACGCGATGGGCAATCCCCCGCTCACGACGACACCCCGCCGACCAGGGTCGGCAGGTCGAGCGGGCGGAAGCCGTAGTGGTTGAGCCAGCGGACATCGGCATCGAAGAAGGCGCGGAGGTCCGGCATGCCGTATTTCAACATGGCGATGCGGTCGATCCCCATGCCCCAGGCGAAGCCCTGGTAGCGGTCCGGATCGAGCCCGCCGGAGCGGATGACATTGGGATGCACCATGCCGCAGCCGAGAATCTCCAGCCAGTCGTCGCCCTCGCCGAAGCGCACCTCATTGCCGACCCGCCTGCAGCGGATGTCGACCTCCATCGACGGTTCGGTGAAGGGGAAGAACGACGGGCGGAATCGCATCTGCACGCGGTCGACCTCGAAAAAGGCCTTGCAGAATTCCTCGAGCACCCAGCGCATCGTGCCCACCGTCGACTCCTCGTCGATGACGAGGCCCTCGACCTGGTGGAACATCGGCGTGTGGGTCTGGTCGGAGTCCATGCGGTAGGTGCGGCCGGGGATGACAACGCGGATCGGCGGCTTGTCGGTCTCCATCGTCCGGATCTGCACGGGCGAGGTGTGGGTGCGCAGCAACATCCGCTCGCCGTCCGGCCGCGGGTTGAAGAAGAACGTGTCGTGCATCTCCCGCGCCGGGTGGCCGACGGGGAAGTTGAGGGCGGTGAAGTTGTAATAATCGGTCTCGATGTCCGGCCCCTCGGCAACCTTGAAGCCCATGTCGGCAAAGATCGCGGTGATCTCGTCGATCACCTGGGAGACCGGGTGGATGCGGCCGGTCTCGAGCGGCGAGGGCCGGAGCGGCAGCGTCACGTCGACCCGCTCGGCTTCGAGCCGGGTCGCGAGCTCGGCTTCCTTGAGCACGGCGCGACGGGCGGCAATCGCCTGGGTGACGCGGTCGCGGAGGCCGTTCAGCGCCGGCCCCATCACCTGCCGCTCCTCCGGCGTCATCGCGCCGAGGCCCTTGAGGAGATCGGAGACGGCGCCCTTCTTGCCGAGGGCTGCGACCCGCTCCGCCTCGAGCCCCGCCTCGTCGGCGGCCGCCATGATGCGGGCCGTGAGGTCCTGTTCCAGCGCAGCGATGTCGGTCATGGCCATGGTGTTCATGCGATCAGGCGTCCGGGGCGCCGGTGGGGAAAGGGCAAAAGGAGGGAGTCGACTTCTCCGTCACCCCGGCGAAAGCCGGGGTTCATCGCGAACGTCGATGCAGGGCGCAAAGACACGTCAGAATGCAACGTCGGCGATGGATTCCAGCTTTCGCCGGGATGACGGACACGGGCTTGGCTGGCGGCATGCGAAACCATGATCGTCATCAACTCATCCACCGCAGCGTCTTCGGCTTGAGCGGGTTCTGGAAGGGGCGGCCTTCCTTCGACGCGCTGGCCCACTCGTCCTTCACATGCATCCACCACCGCGCCTGGGTGTCGGCGTCGTTGATCAGCATCACCTTGGGCGCCGTCATCAGCCCCTCGCGCTGGCGGATGACGACGACGCGGTCCTGGTCGAGGAAGGTCCGCATCAGGCGCCGGCCGAGCGGCGCGAGCGGCTTGACCCAGGCGGGCGTCGTCCAGAACATGTGGTGGACCTCGGTCGCCTCGTCGGTAATCGGGGTGATCGCGGTGAGCCCGACCACGGCGTGCTTGTCGCCGCGCACCTCCTCGATCCTGAGCCCCGGCAGCCGGTACGTGATCTCGGTCGAGACGTTCTTGCCGAGGAGCTTGTAGACGAGGTTCTGCGGCGGCAGGTCGTGGCGCACCATCTTCCAGCCGAGCTCGGACGGCTCGAACGCCTTCTCCTTCGGCCGGAGTTTTCGCGCCTGCTGCTTGAACCACCACGAGGTGTGGACATAGGCCGCGTGGGTCGGGTCCATCAGGCCGAAGGCGGCATGGTCGGTCGAGCAGGCGAAGTGCATCTTGATCGCGAGGCTCGGGCCGACATCGTCGGCGAAGACCGGGAGCCGCGGCGGCTCGGCCTCGCTGCCGCGCGGCGCCTCGTCGGCCTTGGCGAAGTAGATCCAGACCAGCCCCTGGCGCTCGACGCAGGGAAAGGACCGCGTGCGGATCTTGGAGAGGTCCGCCTGCTGTCCTTCGCGGAGCGAGGGAATCGCGACGCAGCCGCCGTCGCGGCCGAAGCGCCAGCCGTGATAGGCGCATTCGATCGTCTCGCCGTCGAACTTGCCGTAATGGAGCGGGATGCCGCGGTGCGGGCAGATGTCGCGGAGCGCGAAGACCTTGCTGTCCTTCGCCCGGCCGATCACCACCGGCTCGCCGAGCATGGTGGCGTACGAAAGCCTGCCGGGGCGGACATCCGACCCCGGCATCGCCACGTACCACAGACCGCGGAGCAGCTCCGCCTTCAGGCCCTGCACTGTTGTCTATCCCGCGAGCACGCCGTCCGTTTCGGGCGGCGTTCGCCGGAAGGCTGCAGGCGCGTTCCTACTGGAGCGCGCTCTGGGCCTTAGCGACGAGCGCCTGGAAGGTCGCCGGCTCGCGCACCGCGAGGTCGGCCAGCACCTTCCGATCGACTTCGACCCCGGCCTTGCCGAGGCCGTCGATAAATCGGCCGTAGGTCAGACCATGCTCCCGGGTGGCGGCGTTGATCCGCTGGATCCAGAGCGCGCGGAAGGTGCGCTTCCGGTTCTTCCGGTCGCGGTAGGAATAGACCAGCGCGTGGTCGACCGCCGCCTTGGCGGCGCGGATGGTGTTCTTGCGGCGGCCATAGAAGCCCTTGGCGCGCTGCAGGACTTTCTTGTGCTTGGCGTGTCCGGCGACGCCGCGCTTGACGCGTGACATTGCAAATCTCCTTCAGAAACAGCGGGTTGGATCAGCGGCCGGAGTTCGGCAGCCAGTACTTGACGACGTTGTCGCCGTCCGACTTGAACATCACCCGGGTCCCGCGAAGGTTGCGGATCTGCTTGTTGGTGCGCTTGATCATGCCGTGGCGCTTGCCGCGCTGCGCATGCAGCACCTTGCCGGTCGCGGTCACCTTGAATCGCTTCTTGGCGCCGCTCTTGGTCTTCATCTTGGGCATTTTGCTCTCCGTGCGGCCGGGGGCGGAAAACCGCCGGTACCGGCCTGATCTGGTTGAAGCTTCGGAGCCGCCACGGCATGCCCGTTGATCAGCCGGGCGGCTCGGAAGGCGGGGTTATAGCGATGCCAATGGCCTGATACAAGGGCGGAATCGCGCGACATCCGGCCGCGAATGGTCCCGGGCGAGCCGGCGTTATCCCGAAGGGCAGCCGCCGTCCCGCATCTCGTTCGTGCCTTGTGCCATGTACCAGCGCGACCGGTCGGGGCCCATTTCGGCGGCGTCGTGATAGCAGACGTCGGTCGCGCCGGTCTCGATGTGGATCAGGATCGTCCATGCATGGTCGCCGCAATTGTGCGGTTCGCAGGCCTGGGAGAGGAGCACCCCTCCGCTGTCGAAGATCGGCGTCTGGACGCTGTCCGGCGAAAGCACCCACTTCCTCGCCTCGCCATCGCTGACGGCCTGCTCGACGCCCGCGACCACCGCCGGGTGCTTGAGGAAGGTCACGCCGCGGACCTTGTCGTAGGGATACTTGCCGGCATAGGCGGCAAGGTCTGGTGCGGCGGCCAGCGCCATCCCGGCACTGGCAAGCGTAGCGATGGTGGCTGCGACGAGTATGCGCATCGGCGGGCTTCCCTTCCCGAAGGATCATGGCGACCATAGCGCAGACAATTCGGTCGCGTCGCGGATTCCGGTGCCGGGGCGGGCTCCCGCGCACCCGATCCTTCCTTTACAGTCCTCGCGGATCCTGCAACCGGACGCCACACCTTGGACGCCACCACCTTCATTGTCGGTCTCCTGAGCGGCGCCGCGGCCGGTGCGCTGCTCACCGGCGTGTTCGACCTGTTCAATCGCGGCTGGCAGCGCACGGCCGAGAAGCGCGACCTTCGCGTCGGGCTGGCGGCGGAAATCCGGGTCGGGCTGCAGAACGTCGATCCCGAGGAGCGCATCCACCGCACCCCGGAGCAGAACCTCCACTTCATTGCCGGCAACTGCTTCCCCTGGGAATTCTTCAAGGCCAACCAGGTGCGGATCGGCCTCCTGCCGGAGGAGGCGGCGAGCGACGTGGTCGAGTACCACTCGCTCCTCTGGCAGTTCTATGAGAAGGCGAAGGTCCTCAACCGGTGGACCGAGCCCGACGACACCGGCGAACGCGACGCACTGATCGCCGAGATTCGAGCGATCATGGGGCGGATCCGCATCGTCGGCGGACGGGCGCTGAAGGCGCTCTCCTGACTGCGCAGATCAGCGCGCGGTGCGAAGCACGAGCGGTGTCCGGCGGCCGAGCTGCAGGAGCAGGAACACGGCGATGCCGAGGTTGATCAGGTTCCAGAAGAAGCCGTTGAGGAAGGCGAGGTCGTAGGACAGCGTGAGGTCGAAGATCGCGCCGGACATCCAGCCGCCCAGCGCCATGCCGACCAGCGTCGCGCCGAGCACGGTGCCGATCCGCGTCCCCGCCTCGCTGGCGGGATAGTAGCGCCGGATGATCGAGGCATAGGTCGGCACGATGCCGCCCTGGGCCAGCCCGAACAGCGCCGACACCATGAACAGCGATGGGAGCGAGTCGGACGGCAGGAACAGGAGCAGCGACAGCGCCTGGAGCGCCGAACTGATCAGGAAGGTCGGCAGCGGCCCGATCCGGTCGACCAGCCAGCCGAAGCCGAGGCGGCTCACGACGCCGGCCGCGAGCATCACCGACAGCATCTCGGCGCCGCGCGCCGTGCCGTAACCAAGGTCGGTGCAGAGCGAGACGATGTGCACCTGGGGCATCGCCATGGCGATGCAGCAGGTCAGCCCCGCGATGACCAGGAGCGCCTGCAGGAGACCCGGCGTCAGGCCGTTGAGATCGGCCGGGCGCCAGGCGCGCGCCGCGCCGCCCGGGGCAGTGGCCGGCGCCTTCCGGCGGACGAGGAAGGCGAGCGGCGGAATGGTGAGGAGACAGAAGATGCCGATGCCGAGGTGGGTGGCGCGCCAGCCCGCCGTCTCGACGAAGTGCTGGATCACCGGCGGCCAGATCGTGCCGGCGAGGTAGCTGCCGCAGGAGGCGACGCCGACGGCGATGCCGCGGTGGCGGAAGAACCAGCGCGAGACGTCGGCGATCACCGGCCCGAAGGTGGCGGAGCTGCCGAGGAAGCCGACGAGCACGAGGTGGACGAGGGCGAACTGCCACAGCGTCGCCGACCAGGCCGCGAGTGCGTAGCCGGCGCCGAGCGCCGCCGCGCCGATCCACAAGGGTATGGCCAGGCCGAAGCGGTCGGTGAGCTTGCCCATCAAGACACCACCGGCTGCGAAGCCGATCATCAGGAGCGTGAAGGGCAGGCTGGCATCGGCGCGGTCGACCCCGAACTCGGCTTCGACGGTCGGCATCACCACGGCGATCGACCACAGCCCGACGCCGCCGATCGTCGAGATCAGGAGCGAGACCGCCAGCCGGAACCACGCGTAGCCCGATTCGGAGACGTCCTCGTTCATGGCATCCTGCGCCGGCCGCTCAAGCCATCCTTCGGCCGGCTTCGACCACCGAAATCCTGATAAGGCATCCCCGGCTGCCGCGGGCATGCACGACCTGCGCCGGGACTGCAAGCGCACTGTACCCTTCATATTGGTTCCGGGCGGCACTTGGGCTGGCTGAAATGCCCGTGCTACCTCCGCCTGGACCAACCGGCGATCACGGCGCCCCACTCGAACGGGGGCAGGAGGAAGCAGTCATGGACAGAGTGCGCGTCGGCCTGATCGGCACGAGCGGGTGGGTCGAGCAGATGTATGTGCCGAGCCTCCGGAGCCATCCGGGCGCCGAGGTGGTCGCCGTCTGTGGGCGGAATCCGGAGCCGGCCGGGAAGATCGCCGCGCAACTCGGCGGGGCGCGCGTCTTCGCCGACTGGCGGGAGATGATCGCCGCAGGCGGGCTCGATGCGGTGATCGTCGTCGTTCCCGACGACCTTCATCCGGCCATCGTTGCCGCGGCGGCCGGAGCGGGGCTGCACGTGCTCTGCGAGAAGCCGCTCGCCAATTCGCTGCCCGAGGCGCTCGCGATGGAGCGAGCGGTGGCGAGCGCGGGCGTCGCCAACATGGTTCTGTTCACCTGGCGCTGGCAGCCGCACTGGCGCTACGTCCGGCGCCTCGTCGAGGACGGCTATATCGGCCGCTGCTACCGGGCCCGTTTTGCCTTCGTCGAATCGACCGCGCCGGGGAAGGGCTACAAGTGGCGCTTCGACGGAAGGCGGGCGAGCGGCGCGGGCGGCGATCTCGGCTCGCACATGATCGACATGGCGCACTGGTTCTTCGGCGACGTCGCCAGCGTCAGCGCCGACCTCCGGACCTTCGTCGACCAGTCGGCCGAAGCGGAACCGCCGCCGCTACCGGTCAACGATTCGGCATTGATCGCGATGACGATGCGGGACGGCCCGCAGGTGCTGGTCGACGTGAGCTCGGTGACGTACATGGCCGACCGCGACTGCCTCGTCACGGTCGAACTCCACGGCGACCTGGGCACGATCGAAGGCCACCATCGCTTCCTCGGCGCCGAGGCGGGCGTGACCCTCAAGGGCGCGCGGCGGGGCGATCCGAGCTTTACGACCCTCACCGTCCCGGACGAATACTACGCCGGCGGCGTCGCCCCGGATGCGGTCTTCGACCCCTACGTCAAGCAGTCGGCGGGTGTCCGGGCCTTCATCGACGCGATCCTTTCGGGCCGCCCGGCGTCACCGGATTTTTCCGACGGCGTGCGGGTACAGCGCGTGCTCGAGGCGGTGCTTAACCTGGACAAGGGGGGTAGAGCACGAATTCAGGGCCACCGATCAAGCGTCCCATGAGTTCGGCGAAATCTGGCAGATCAATTACTGTCCCGAAGATCGGGTATTGTTCGGCACTCAACTATGTCGGTGTTAAAAACGATCGTTCCAGAGGCGTCCAGCACACCACGAAAATACCTACTCAGTCCATCGGCAAGAGCGCCGGCACCTCCCGCCGCGTACTTCCTCAATGTGCATAAGCGATAATACAGATTCTCTGAGTACTCCATGAATTCATACCAAGCGGCCTTCTTTTGGCTATATGCTTGTCTCGCTGCCTCGGAAATATTTTGAGGATTTAAGACCAAGTCCGTTTGAGAGATTGTTGGAAGTAAAATACTATTGAATCGCCTTGCTGCACTATTCATATAAGTTTCGTCAGAATACAGATAGAATCTGAATGACGGATTTTTAAGACTGATTTCTCTAAAGGGCTCTACGTCAACGATACTATCTATTTTCTGTAATTCTGGTAGTGTCATTTGCGAAAAATGGAGATAAACACCGCCATTGATGTTGTCACTTCGTTCAACTCCCCGGAGGCTACGTTTTACGCTCTCGGCAAAATTAGAGAATTCGTTCATCGAAAAATCAACGTTATGTGATATAAAGAAATCGTCATAGTTCGAAATATTATCACTTAGCGCTACAGTTTCCTTGTAGTTTTGCAGAAGGAATCCAAAGCTGCTTCCCAAAAATGACGCCGCGAACGTGGCAAGTACTCCGGCCGCCTTCTCGGGTATTTTCGATCGGTCAATCCATAGCCAGACAATTACTGAAAGCGCGAGAAGCACGATCGCGATCACAAATGCATAGTAGACAAGAAACTGTCCCATTTTGCGCGCTCCGCAGGGCCGCAGGGAGGCGTAGCAAATTGTATTCACAGGCAGTCGTCAAGTATAGACAGCAAAGACTGTCCCTCGGCCGGGACCCCCCTCACGCCGCGTTGGGCTGGGCGCCTTCAGTCATGACGGCATAAAGCGCCGCCTTGTCGGCCGAGGCGCGGAGTTTCCCTGCCACGCCGGGTTCCCGGAGATGCCGGGCGATGCGGGCGAGGGCCTTGAGGTGGTCGGCGCCGGCGCCCTCGGGCGCGAGCAGGAGGAAGACGAGGTCGACCGGCTGGTCGTCGAGCGCCTCGAAATCGATCGGTTTCGGGATCCTCGCGAACAGGCCGAAGATGCGGTCGAGACTCGCGAGCTTGCCGTGCGGGATGGCGATGCCGCCGCCGACGCCGGTCGAGCCGAGCTTTTCGCGCTGGAGCAGCGTATCGAAGATCTCGCGTTCCGGCAGGCCGGTCAGCTCGGCCGCCTTCTCGGCGATCGCCTGGATCGCCTGCTTCTTCGAGTTGGCCTTGAGCGAGCCGATCACGGCCTCAGGCTTGATAAGGTCGCTTAGGTCCATCATCCACAGTCCAAATCATGTCCCCTCGCGTCGGGCATCTGGTCCCGCGCGCCGATTTTTCAACGACCCTTCGGACCGCTTTTCTGATCGAGCGACGGGTCGATCCAGCCGATATGGCCGTCGCTCCGGCGGTAGACGACGTTGATGCCGCCATGGCCCGCATTGCGGAAGATAACCAGCGGCAGGTCGGAGAGGTCCAGTCCCAGCACCGCTTTGCCGACGGTCATCGTCTCCAGATGCGTCGTCTCCTCGGCGATAATGGCCGGTGCGTAGTCGGCGGCGACATCCGCCTCCTCGTCGAGCGCGGCGATGACATAGCTCGCCGCCGGCTCGGTCTCGGCCCGGTTCGGCGCACGGTGCTCCTTGAGGCGGCGGTGATAGCGGCGAAGCCGCTTCTCGATGCGGTCGGCGGCGATGTCGAGGCTCTGGTGCGCCTCCTGGGCGCGGCCGGTGGCCTGGAGCGCGATGCCGGTATCGAGATGAAGGGTGCAATCGGTCCGGAACCAGGAGCCCTCGCGTTCGAGGACGACATGGCCGGTGAACCCGCCATCGAAGTATTTGCGAAGGGCCTCGCCCAGCCGCGTCTCCACATGGGTGCGGTAGGCCTCGCCTACGTCGAGATTCTTGCCGGAAATGCGCAATGCCATGGGACCTCGAACCTTCTCCGTCGTTCGGTTCTGTCGCGCGCCCGGAGCCCGCTACGGAGCCCACGCCATGGTCGGCGCCGTCGAGGCGCGGAACGCGACTGTCGCTTCACGCAGGAAGCACACCGCCACCCCGGCTCGTCGATGGGCGGAGGTTCTATGGGCGGTGGCCCGACAAGTCAACCGAGCGTTCCGCATCGCAAATCCTCGCGGGAGGTTCGTGACCATCACGCGGCGCCCGCGCCCCGCCGATCCTTCGCGTCGCCGAAGGCGAGCTTGTCGCGCCGGCGCTGGACCGAGGAGGGAATGTGGAGCGCCTCGCGATACTTGGCGACGGTGCGGCGCGCGATGTCGATGCCGGAGTCGCGGAGCACCTTGACGATGGTGTCGTCCGAGAGCACGGAATCGGCGGTTTCCTCGTCGATCAGCCGCTTGATGCGGTGGCGGACCGCCTCGGCCGAATGCGCGTCGCCGCCGCCGGCCGACGGGATCGACGCTGTGAAGAAATATTTCATCTCGAAGGTGCCGCGGTTGGTCGCCATGTACTTGTTCGAGGTCACACGCGACACGGTCGATTCGTGCATGCCGATCGCCTCGGCGACGGTCTTGAGGTTGAGCGGGCGGAGATATTGTACGCCCTCGGCGAGGAAGCCGTCCTGCTGGCGGACGATCTCGGTGGCGACCTTGAGGATGGTACGGGCCCGCTGGTCGAGGCTCTTGACCAGCCACTTTGCCGTCTGCAGGCAGTCGGTGAGATAGGCCGCGTCTCCGCCGTTCTTCCTGCCCTTCGACACCTTGGCGTAATAGACCTGGTTGACCAGTACACGCGGCAGTGTGCCGGTGTTGAGTTCGACATGCCAGCCGCCATCGGAGGCGGGCCGGACCAGGACATCGGGTATCACCGGCTGCACCATCGCCTCGCCGAAGGCATTGCCTGGCTTGGGGTTGAGGGCGCGGATCTCGGCGAGCATCTCGGCCAGATCCTCGCCGTCGACCCGGCATAGCTTCATCAGCGCCGCGTGGTCGCGCTTCGCCACGAGATCGAGATTGGCGACGAGCGCCGCCATCGCCGGGTCATAGCGGTCCAGTTCGCGGAGCTGGATGGCGAGGCATTCGGCGAGGTCGCGGGCGCCTACGCCCGCCGGTTCGAAGCTCTGGACGAGGGCGAGGGACCGTTCGGCGGTCTCCCGCGGGGCGCCCAGCCGCTCCGCGATCTCGGCGATGTCGGCGCGCAGATATCCCGCCTCGTCGAGTTCGCTGATGATCGCCTGGCCGAGGAGGCGGAGCGCGGAGTCGACCGTAGCCATGCCGAGCTGGTCGGAAAGGTGATCCGACAGCGACTTCTCCCCCGCGACGAAGGCCTCCAGATTGTAATCGTCGGAACTGACGGTGGCGCGGCTGGGGGCCGCGGACCAGGATTCCGCCGGCATCGCCGGCGCCGTCTCGGCCGCGGCACGGCCATGGTCGTCCTGGTAGATGTTGCCGAGGTCGGTATCGAGCTTGGCCTCGATCGCCTCGCCGCCTTCAAGGCTCGTCTCGAGCCATTCCGGGGCATCGCTACCATTGTCCGGCGTAGCGCCCCGCTCCTCGCCGGAAGGGGCGTCGGGCCCCTCGCCGCCATCGTCTTCGCCCTCAGCCCGCTCAAGCAGCGGGTTCCGCTCCAGCTCGGCCTCGACATAGGCGACAAGATCGAGATTGGAGAGCTGCAGCAGCTTGATGGCCTGCATCAGCTGCGGCGTCATCACCAGAAGCTGGCTCTGGCGGAGCTCTATACGCGGAGAAAGCGCCATGACGCCCGGGGAGACCGCATTCTGACTGGTCCGTTACTTGCTTGTCCGGACTCGTTGGTAGCCGAAGCGGGTGGCCGATTAAAGGGTAAATTGCTCGCCGAGGTAAAGACGCCGCACGTCCGCGCTCTCCACCACTTCGTCGGGCTGGCCCTCGAACAGCACGTTGCCCGAGTGGATGATGTAGGCGCGGTCGATCAGGCCCAGCGTCTCGCGCACATTGTGGTCGGTGATCAGTACACCGATGCCGAGGCTGGTCAGGTGGCGGACCAGCGCCTGGATGTCGCCGACCGCAATCGGGTCGACGCCGGTGAACGGCTCGTCGAGCAGCATGAAGGCCGGCCGGCTCGCCAGCGCCCGGGCGATCTCGCAGCGCCGCCGCTCGCCGCCGGAGAGCGAGATCGCGGCGTTCTTGCGGAGATGGCCGATGTGGAACTCGTCGAGCAGCGCATCGAGCTGCTCCTCGCGGTTCTTCTTGTCCGGCTCCACCACCTCGAGCACGGCGCGGATGTTCTGCTCGACGCTGAGGCCGCGGAAGATCGAGTTCTCCTGCGGCAGGTAGCCGATGCCGAGCCGCGCCCGCCGGTACATCGGCAACTTCGTCACGTCATGGCCGTCGAGTTCGACGCTTCCCCTGTCGGCCTTCACCAGCCCGGTGATCATATAGAAAATGGTGGTCTTGCCGGCGCCGTTCGAGCCGAGGAGGCCGACGGCCTCGCCACGCGCCACCGCGATGCTCGCACCGTGCACCACCTCGCGGCCGCGGTAGGATTTGTAGAGACCGTTGGCGACGAGCCAGCCCCGGCCGCCGGCGTCGGGCACCAGACGCGACGGCGGCGCCAGCTCGCGGCTCGCCGTCCGGGCATCGCCGTTCGCCGTCTTTTGCGATGGCTTCCGGCTGAAGAAGCTGGTCAGGCTCAAGCGCGGGCTCCTCACCACGCGCCGGGCATAGGCGTTCGCACGCGATCTGTCGAGTTCAGTTCGTGGCCGGTTCGTCCGCGTTGCCCCCGCCCTCGCCGTCTTTCTTCATCTTGCCGGGCGTGATGACCATGCGGATCGACTTGCCGGGCACCTGCTGGACCACCGCCCGGCCGGTCGCCATGTCGATCACCAACTGGTCCGCAGCAAGCACATCCTTGCCCTGGCTGAGGACGACGTCCCCGGAGAGCGTGATGGTTTGCGCCTTGTTGTCGACCACCGCCTGCTGGCCGGTGATGGTTTGCTTGCCTGAGTTCACATAGACGGTCCCCGTCGCCTCCATGCGGGTGAAGCCGTTCTGGTCGCTCGCCTCGGAATCCTTGCTGGAAAAGAGCTTGATCTGGGCCGCCTTCATCGTGGTGTTGCCGCGGGTCACCGTGACTCCGCCGGAGAAAGTCGAGATGCGCATTTCCCCTTCCTCCAGGATTTCGAGAGTCTGGGCGTCGACCTCGATCGGCCCCTTGCCTTTGGCGCCGAAGCCCGAGAACAGGTCGGTGGACTGGGCGAGCGCCGGGATCGACGGCAACAAGAATGCCGCCAGAGTGGCGAGGATGAAGGTACGGATTGCTGTCATGTTGAACCATCGGGGGTTGCTTCGATAACGACTGGCGCCGGCACCGCCGCGGAGGGCGATGCCTCGGCCGTGCCGCCCGCGTCTCCCTTCTTTTCAGGCGCCTCGGATGGGTGGTAGACGACCTTCACGTTCCCCCGGAAGAACACGTGCTTGCCTCGGTCGAGCACCTCGATGCTGTCGGCGGTGATCGCGCCCTCCTTGCCGTGGATCCTGACGCCGGTGTCGGAGGCGACCGTGCCGGCGTCGACATCGACGTCGGCTTCCTTGAGCTCGGCCTTGTAGCCATTGCTGGTGGCGAGTTCGATGCCACCCATGAGCTTGAGCTTCTGGGTGTCGCTGTCATACACGCCGGAAACGGCGTCGAGATTGGCCCGGACATTGTCGCCGAGGGCGAACTTGGCCTCGATCGTCTCGAGCGTGACCACCTTGGCGTCGCCGAGCGCCTGCGTCGCCTTCGCCGCGTGGATCTCGTAGGCGCGTTTGGTGCCTTCAAAACCGGAGATATGCGGCTTGTCCATGGTGATCTCGCGATCCTCGAAATTGATCCCCGAAAGACTCAGGGGCGGCAAGCCGTCGTCGTCGGCTTCCCAGGACATGACCGCGAAGAAGCCGATGACGGAGAGCACCGCGATCGTCGGGAGCAGGACCCGGAGCACGCGCACGTGCCGGCTATGGCGGGCGGCGCGGTCGTGATAGGCCGGGCCGCGTTCCTTGGTCGGGTCGAACCGGATGTTGCGCTCGCCTGCCTCGGCGGCAGCGCGGGCGATCGCGGCGGAAGCGCCGGGCGTATAGGCCCGCGCTTCCGGCAGGTCGCCCTCCACTTCGGCCGCGAGTCCGGCCGTCCAGCCGGCGGCCGCGGCCTCCCGACCGTAGACGGGCCGATCATCGTAGGCCGGATAGGCCGGCTCATCCGGCCAAGGCTCCGCCCTGGGTTCATCGTCCGCCGGTTGGGTCCAATATTGCCGTGCGTATTCATCGTCTTCGGCATACTCGGCCTCGCCGGCGGGAAGGCGAGCCTCCGGCTCCATCGCTCGTGGTGGCGCGGCGCGGCGCGGCGCGGGCGCCAGCGGCTCAAGGAGGGTTCCGTCCACTCCGCGGACGCGATCCTCGTACCAAAGGGGCTCTTCCGCCGCCTCAGGCGGGGCGTCTGCCTCGGCCCAGATGGGGGCTGACTCCTCATCCCCAACCGCAGAGACCGCGGCCGGAGTCTCGGGGTCGGCGCGCTTTGAGCGAAACAACCTCCAGTTTCGTCGCGGGCTCGACGCGAAAGGCGCCGCCCCGGCTTCGGCTTCCGGCTGCTCCGTCCAGGGTTCCTCGGCCGTGGCTGCTGCAGGGTCTGCCTCCGGAACGTCGGGCTTGGCCCGCTTCGCGCGAAAGAGGCGCCAACCCCGTGACGTTGGCTGCTCCGGAGGCGCCTGATCCGTTACGGTTTCCGGTTCAGGCTGCTCGGTCCAGGCCTCGTCCGTTGGCGCGGTGGCCGAAGCCAAGGTGTCGGGCTCGTCCGTTCCCCGGCGAAGCAACCGCCAGCGGCCGCGCTGGACAGGGTTGGCTGGAGGCGGCTCGGCTGGGAGCGGCTTGAGATGATCGACGTCCGCCGGGCCCACGCGATCCTCGTACCAGAGCGGCTCCTCCTCCGCCTCGGACGCTGCACCGGCCTCGGCCCAATAGGCTTCGTCCTCCGGCGGATAGGGATTACGGCGTGCGGCGTCGGCAAAGGCCCCCTCGCCCTCCGCTTCGGGCAGGTCTTTGCGCGCCCTGGACTGGTAGAAGTAGTCCGTCATCACCTCGGTCCGCCTTCGCGGGCGGGAGTCTGACCGCCTATTGTGGACTTATGGTGGCCACACGGGCAACCTGGCCAATACGCTCTAGTGGTCCAACTCCGACATTCCGTACCCTTTGCATCCCCGGCTCAGAGCGCTCCACCCTCAGTGGGCGAAGATGTCGTCCTCCTCCCACCCGGCAAGGTCGAGGAGCGATCGCGCCGGCAGGAAGCCGAAACAGGCGTCCGCCAGCTCCGAGCGGCGCTCGCGCAAGAGGCGGCGGTCGAGCTCTGCCTTGAGCGCGTGGAGGTAGATCACATCCGAAGCGGCATAGGCGAGTTGCGCGTCGCTGAGCGTCTCGGCCGCCCAGTCGGTGCTTTGCTGCTGCTTGTTGAGGTCGATGTCGAGCAGGTCCTTGCAGAGATCCTTGAGACCGTGCCGGTCGGTATAGGTGCGGGTCAGCTTGGAGGCGATCTTGGTGCAGTAGACCCGGTTGGTCATCACGCCGAAGGACTTGAAAAGAAAGGCGACATCGAATCGGGCGTAGTGGAAGATCTTGACCCGCCGGGCATCCGAGAGAAGCGCGGTGAGGTTCGGCGCAGCGCGCTGCCCGGGGGCGATCTGCACGATATCGGCGCTGCCGTCGCCCGGCGAGAGCTGGACCACGCAGAGTCTGTCGCGGGCGAGATTGAGGCCGAGCGTCTCGGTGTCGATCGCGACCCGTTCGCCATAAAGCAGGAGGTCGGGCAGGTCGCCCTTGTGATAGCGTATGGTCATCGTCACCGTTTGCGGCAGGATTTAAAGCGCCTTCATAGCCGGGCGTCCTTAAGAACGCGACAATTCTTTGGCGACGGTTGCCCGCGACCGGGATTGTCGATGATCGGCGCCGTTGACAAGCCTCGCCCCCCTCAATACGTATCGCGCGCCTGCCCAGGTGGCGGAATTGGTAGACGCGCACGGTTCAGGTCCGTGTGCCGCGAGGCGTGAAGGTTCGAGTCCTTTCCTGGGCACCATCTACCTGTTCGCCGAAGTGCGGCGAAGATTGAAAAAGCCAAGGATTTCTGCGATACTGGCGCTGGGTTTGGCCGGCGCCGTTCGCGTTTGTCGAAACGACCCTTTCCAGACGCCCTTGGCCGATTGCCTGCTCGCGCCTTGTGTTGCGACAGCTCCAATGAGCCCGGGCGCCGCGGAGACCGGGAGATCATGGATCACAAGCGGGATGAATCAACCCTTTCCATAGCCCAAGGCAGCGTTGACCCGATCCAGCCCGAGATCACGGAAGATTTCCTCTACCTCGTCATTCCAGTAATTCCGGTGATCCGACCTGCTTCCAGTGTAAGTTCTCGTTTCCTTGCCGATAACGTCCCGTTGCAAGATGGTCAGGATGTCGGTCGGTACCGGTAGCTCAAGCTTGTCACAGATCTTCTCCACGCAATTGCGTTGGGCGATTTCGCCGTCGTCACCGATCAGTTCCTCGAACCTCAGCGTCAGGACGTCCCTCTTCTGGAACCAGGCGGCCATGGGAAGGATTCGAGTTACTATATAATCCTTGGCTGGGCCACCGAGATAAGCCGTAAGAAGCTGATAACCTTCACGACCCCGCCACCAATCGCCTGATGGACCTGTCTTGAGGCGGGAGTCCAAAGTAAATCGCATGTGGGAGACCAGAACGTCTCGAAGGTTTCTGACGCAGTGAAGCTGGACGAAATCGCTTAGAACGGATGCGTTTTCCTTCAAATAGCCGATATGAGCAACGGCAAACTGCCCTTCATGGATCAATCTTGATGATTGGTCGATTGGAACAAATACGTTGAACTCACTAGGCATACTTACTATTTCCTTAAGGGATCTGTTCCTGAAGTCGTGAAAATGCGTATCGAACAAGTGAATTTTTGTATCGATGACACCAAGGCGTTCAAGCAACAACGCCATGAGATACGTTCCCGACTTGGGAATCGTGTTGACCACAACCTTCTTGTCGGTATCGCCGTGGCGTGGTGAGAAAGCCAGCCTGCCCTTGTCGACAAAAAGGCCTTGGGCGTTTGGTCCAACGACTCCGGGGAAGGCCACCTTGAACGGAATCCGGCCAAGTGCGTTGCTCGCTGTTCTGGTGGAGCGATCGCTGGCTTGCTGTCGAAGGGTGGCCATCTGTTCGGTCGCACCACGCAACTCCGCCCTCAACGTCGTTATCGCGTCATCGGAGCGGGCTTTTTCCTCACCCATCTGAGCCCTGAGGTTCTCGACAGCCTGACGCAGCTCAGCGCTGTTCACCATGAGATCGTCGTTTCGCTTGATCGCCTCTTCAATGGCCTTCCCGGCGGCCTGCAACTCTGCTTCAACCGCCACCAATGCCGCGCTAGTCGTACCCCGATCCGGCACCGGTGCATTCTCGACCCGCGTCACACGGCGGTCGAGCGCGCCCGTCAATGAGGCCACTTCGGTTCGAACCGTTCCTATGGCTTTCCGGATGGCGGCATTCTCGGTTGCCGCTGTTTTCTTGGCTCGTATCAAATCTTGCCTGAGGACTCTTTTGCTACGTTCCATACGCGCCTTAAAGGCGTCGAACGCCCTGGTCGACGCCGAGACCTCATCACCATAGGCATCCAATCGACGCTTGAGCGCGTCATGAAGGATGCCGAGGGCGACAAGTATCAGGACGGTCGCGGTCCCTGCCGCGAACAGAGACGGAGAGAACTCGCCGAAAGTGCCTGCACTTGCGGTCACGGCGAAGAATACGACAGCCACGCCGATCGCCCCGAACGCGACTGGCCACGTTTCGAGGAGCCCCCTGCGAGACCGCGTCGGCCACAATTTGGCGCCATCATTGTTTGCACTTCGGGGACGAGGTCCGCCCCCCGACCGAATCGCGTTGTCTGCGGAACTCGCCAAGGGCGGAGCGGGAGCGACTCGCGTTTGCTGACGCATCTCACCCCAACGCTCAGAAAATATGGTGCTCCAAAGTGACTCAACGAAATCCGGAGCGATGCGATCGACGCCGATCGCTTTGATGACCGTGACCATCTCCTCCCGGATTGGAAGCGCCCGCGCGCGGATTTGGTCGGGCGGGACCCGAAAGTGCCGGCTAAGCGACACGCTGGAGAATCGATCTGTCGGCTTTATCGCGGCTGGCTTCACGCGGTCGCGTTCTACCAACTCCTTCAATATGCCTGCCGCTTCCTGCTCGCGGCGCATGATCAGGGCGTCGCCTAGCAGGCTGTTGAAGAACTCAGTCGCGCTCGGCGACGAAGCCCGAGTCGTCGCCGTTGTGGATGAAGAAGTGGCCGACGAGGCGGCCGGCGGTTCCGATCATGACCCAGCCGCGG
>JALHRF010000043.1 GCA_022841545.1 Bauldia sp.
CCGGCTCGATCAGGCCGGAGAGGAGCTTGACGATGGTCGACTTGCCGGCGCCGTTCTCGCCGAGGGGCGCGTGCACGGTGGCGGGCGCGATGCGGAAGCTGACGTCGTCGACGGCGACGGTGGCGCCGAAGGCCTTCCGCAAGCCTTCCACCGCGACGGCAGCCGGAGCGCCGGTCGGCTCGGCCATGTCCTCTTCCTCCGGGTCGGTCTGAAGGCTGCGGGATTCAACGCCGGCGCGGCGGGAATGCATACCGCGGGGCGGCCGCATGGGCCACCCCGCCGCGTCATGCGCCGGCAGGCAGCGGGCCGATCAGAATTCCGGCTGGCCGACCAGGGCCGCGTTCAGGCCGACTTCCGGCGTCTCCTCGGAGAAGATCGAGGCGAACCAGCCGGGGTTGGGGACGAGCGCCGGCGGGAAGACGTTGCAGCCGTCCTTCATCTCCTGCCACGTCCCTTCGACGCAGTACTTGACGTTCTCGTTGGTGACGATGTTCTGCGCGACGTCGGTGAGCGTCGGGATGTCGCCGCCCTCGAGCTTCTTGACGGCGAGCTTGAGCGCCAGGGCGCCGGTGAAGTTCTGCGAGCCGGACGACCAGCGCTGCGCGCCCATCGGGCGGTAGGTGCCGTTGGCGCCCTCGACCTCGGTCCCGACCGGCAGCATCTGGATGCGCCCGCCGTTCGACGCCTCGCCGGCGCAGGGCCGGAGGTCCGCGTCGGCGATTCCCGCCTCGCTCTGCATCGAGTTGGCGGTGTAGCAGCCGGCCTGCATCCACAGGCCGTCGATCTCGTCCCAGCTCCGGGTGGCGAGCACCTTCGAGAGCTCGGTGCGGGCGACCGCCTGGCTCCACATGCCGTTCACCTCGGCGACGACGTTGATGTCGGGGTGCTTGGCGAAGACTTCCTTGGCGCCGGCATTGCGGAGATCGTCGACCGTGGTGCCCGGCACGCCGGTGACCATGACGACATTGCCCTTGCCGCCGAGCTTGTCGACCAGCCACTCGGCCGACTGCGTGCCCCAGGCCTTCTGGTCGATATGGACGTTGTAGGCGCAGGGCTCCTCGATGATCGAATCGTAGGCGATGACGACGACGCCCTTGTCGCAGGCGCTCTTCACCACCTGGTTGAGCGCGGTCGGCGAGATCGGGTAGACGATGATCGCATCGGCGCCTTGCTGGACCATGGCGTTGATCTGCTGGATCTGGCGCTGCGCATTGGGGCCGGCGACCTGCGCCTGCAGGTCGACCTTGTCGCGATAGGGGCCGCTGGCGGCCATCGCGTTCAGCATGTTGGCGGCCTCGGCCTGCCAGTCATTGCCGATATAGCTCATGCTGAGAAAGGTCTTGAACTTGTCGGCGGCGGCGGCTGGCACCGTGATGCCGGCAAGGCTTGTCGCTGCGGCGGCCACGGCGAGCGCGCCGGTGATCGCATGCTTCAATCGGATGCTCATTCATTCCTCCCAATTGCCGGGACTTGTGCCGGCTCCATTCTCCCCGCGCACCGGGACCCGGCGGGGCTGGCGCGGCTCCTCCTCGAACCGGCACCCCGACATCCGTCTTCACGGTCGCGCAGCGGCCTCCAACGCCTCTAAGTCCCATCAACCGTCGCCATCGTCAATATGGAAAATAATTCATCTGTGATCACAGATCGCGGGTGGCCTAAGCCCCGCCCATCCACTAAGAACAGCAGAGGTCATCCGTGCGGCCCGGCGGCTTCTCGGCTAGTGTAGTGGGGGATTTGACATGTCTGAACCGGGCCGCCCCGCGACGGACGATTGGAAAGCGTCACTGCCGTCGGCCGAAACCGCGCTGCGCTTTTCGCCCGTGCGAAGAGATGGTGAAATGGACGAGAGGGTGAGGCAGGTCGACGTAAGCACCCTTCAGGATCGGGTGTATCAGGAGCTCAGGAACGCGCTCTACCAGGGTCGCTTCCTGCCCGGCGACCAGTTGACCATCCGCTCCCTCGCCCGGGCGCTCGGCACCAGCCCCATGCCGGTTCGCGAGGCGATGCAGCGCCTCGTCGCCGAACAGGCGCTCGTCCAGTTGCCGAACCGTACCATCCGGGTCCCGGCACTGACCCCCGACATCCTGACCGAACTGGTCCGGATCCGCATGGAGGTCGAAGGCTATGCGGCCGAACGCGCGGCGCGCCGCGGTTCTGCCGCGCTTTGCCGGCAGCTTCGCGCGATCAACGACGAGTTCCGGCGGGCGATCGAGACGGAGGACTCGGCCGCCATCCTCGAGGGCAACCAACGCTTCCATTTCGCCGTCTACCATGCGGCTGACGCCGGCGAACTCCTCAAGATCATCGAGACTTTGTGGCTGCGTTCGGGGCCCATCGTCGCCTCCGAGCGGAATGTGCCGGGTTCGATCGCCATGTTCGCCCGGGGCGTGCACGTTCACGAGCGTATCACCAGCGCCATCGAGCGCCGCGATGCGGCGGAAGCCCGGTTTGCGCTTGCCCTCGACATCCGCGCCGCGGCGGCCTGGTTCCGCCACCG
The DNA here is from genome assembly GCA_022841545.1 of Bauldia sp. Classification (GTDB taxonomy): domain Bacteria; phylum Pseudomonadota; class Alphaproteobacteria; order Rhizobiales; family Kaistiaceae; genus Bauldia. The sequence continues at coordinate 2,498 of JALHRF010000043.1, forward strand.
CCACTATCGCAGCGACGCGTCGGACGGGAATGGCGGCCGCGCCGATGGTCCGATCGGAAAGACGCGGTAGCCAAGGATGCACCGTGGAGCAGCCGAGCTGGGCCATTCGCGCTCCCGGAAATCTATGATCTGTGATCACAATTGACAGGCCGCGCGGCTTGGGGCCTCATCGTCAAAACACACCGACCAGGGGAGGATCGGACCAATGGTTGAAATTCGCCACCTCGTGGACTGCAAGAACCACCTTGGTGAAGGCCCGCTCTGGGACGTCGAGGACGAACTCCTCTACTGGATTGACAGCAGCGCCGCCGAGATCTGGAGCTGCCGCGAGGATGGATCGAAGGTGAAGCGCTGGTTTGTGCCGCTTCACATCGGCTCGATGGCGATCCGCAAGGGCGGCGGCGCGGTCGTGGCGCTCGCCAACGGTTTCAGCCTCTACGACTTCGCGACTCAGAAGCTCACCCATATCAAGGATCCGGAAGCCGACGAGCCGGAGAACCGGTTCAACGACGGCAAGGTCGACCGCCGCGGACGCTTCTTCGCCGGCTACATGTCCTACGACCACGACCGCGAGGATGCGGATCGCGGCCAGCGCCCCGTGCGCAACTCGGCCCTCTACCGGCTCGACCCCGACCTTTCGGTCCACCAGGTCGAGCGGGGGATCAAGTGCTCGAACGGCCCGTGCTGGAGCCCGGATAACAAGACCTTCTACTTCGTCGATTCCTACGACCAGGTGATGCACGCCTACGATTACGACATCGAGACCGGCACGCTGTCCAACCGCCGTACCTTCCTGACCGCGCACGACTACCCCTGGACGTTCGACGGCTCGACGATCGATGCCGAGGGGTATCTCTGGAACGCCCACGTCTTCGGCGGCCGGCTCGCCCGCTACGCGCCCGACGGCACGCTCGACCGGATGATCGAGTTCCCGGTCAGGAACCTGACCAGCGTCATGTTCGGGGGGAAGAACCTCGACGTCCTCTACGTCACCAGCATGGGCCGACCAATCAAGGGCGTACGCCAGACCGAGGCGGAGGCCGGCGGCCTGTTCGCCGTTTACGGCCTCGGCGTCAAAGGGCTGCCGGAGCCCCGCTTCGCAGGATAGCCTCTGCGCCGTGCCGATCAGGAGGAGCCGACGCAGCACGCCTGCGAAGGCGACGTTGCGCGTCCTGACCGGGCCGGTCCTGGCTAGGTTCGGTCAGCTGCCAGCTTGAGCGTCACCAAGTGCTCTTTGCCATCATCGACCAGCCTGACTGTCGCGGGGTTGATCGGCAAGAGCTGGCCGTCGACGTCAAGGCTCTCGACTCCCCGCGCTACGCCATGCGGGTTCTGCACCTCGATGGCGAAGACGGCGCCGCCGAAGCGATACCGAATTCGGAAGCCGCGCCACTCGGGTGGAATGGACGGATTCAGTTCGAGCGTGTCCCCGAGCTTTCGGAGGCCGAGGAGCGCCTCGATCCCGCAGCGGTAGAGCCAGCCGGCCGACCCGGTATACCAGGTCCAGCCGCCCCGGCCGACATGGCCCGGAGCGGAATAGACGTCGGCGGCGACCACGTAGGGCTCCGCCTTGTAGTGATCGGCGTCTGCCTTGGTTGCCGCATGCGAGATCGGGTTGAGCATCGAGAATAGCCGCATGGCCTTCGCGCCCTCGCCCTGTTCGGCCAGGGCCCAGGCGAGCCAGATGGCGCCATGGGTGTATTGCCCGCCGTTCTCGCGAAGTCCCGGCGGATAGCCCTTGATGTACCCAGGTTCGAGCGGCGTGTCGGTATCGAAGGGCGGCGTGAAGAGTAGCGCGATCTTGTGATCGGGCCGCACCAGCTCGCGTTCGGCCGAAGCGATCGCGGACGCCGCGCGACTGGCGTCGGCGCCGCCCGACAGCGCGGCCCAGGACTGGGCGATCGAGTCGATCCGGCAGGCGCTGCCGTCCGCCGTGCCCAGCGGCGTGCCGTCGTCGAAATAGGCGCGGCGATACCACGCGCCATCCCAGCCGTGCTCTTCCAGCGAAGACTGAAGCGCCACGACATGAGCGCGCCAGCGGGCCGCGAGGTCGGGGCGTCCGCGCTGCTCGGCGAGAGGCATCAGGCGTGCAAGGGTCGCGCACAGGAACCAGCCGAGCCAGACGCTTTCGCCCTTCCCTCCGGCGCCTACGAGGTTCATGCCGTCATTCCAGTCGCCGGTGCCCATCAACGGAAGGCCGTGCGCGCCATTCAACAGGTTGCGCTCGATGCCGAGCACACAGTGCTCAAAGAGCGGCTCCGTCCGTTCGACGCTGCGGGGCTGAAAGAACGCGTCATGCTCCTCCTGCGCGAGGAGGGGGCCTTCGAGAAACGGCACCGGCTCGTCAAGAATCGAGGCGTCTCCGGTGGTGGCCACATAGGTAGCGGTGACGTAGCCGAGCCATGCCGTATCGTCGGAAATATGCGTCCGTACGCCCTGTCCGGTGGCGGGGAGCCACCAATGCTGGACGTCGCCCTCCTCGAACTGGCGGGACGCCGCCTTGAGGATGTGCTCCCGCGCCATGGACGGCCGGGCCATGAGGACCGCCATGGAGTCCTGAAGCTGGTCGCGGAAACCGTATGCGCCGCTCGCCTGATAGAAGCCGGACCGCGCCCAGATCCTGCAGGCCATGGCCTGATAGAGGAGCCAGCCGTTCAGCATGAGGTCGAGGGCAGGATCGGGGGTCTCCACCTGCACCACACCGAGGATCTCCCGCCAGCGCTCCCTGGCAGCCTCAAGGGCATCGTCAGGGTCGACGCTCCGGTAGTGTTCGACAAGGCGGTCGGCCTCCTCCCGCGACGACGCCTGGCCGAGGAGGATGACGATCGTCGTGCTCTGCCCCGGTGCGAGCGTCACGACGGTCTGCATCGCGCCGCAAGGGTCGAGCGAGGCACCGACGCGACCGGAGAGCGGACGCCCGTCGAGCAGCGCCGCAGGCTCGTCCACTCTCCCCAGCCGCCCGACGAATTCGCTCCGGTCGCCCGTCCACGACTGTTGCCGGCCACCCAGGTCGAGAAAGGCGACGCGCGAACCGTAGTCGCGGTTCCAGGCGTTCCGGGCGAGAAGCGCCCCGGTGCCGGCGGAGAGTTCCGTCCGGATGAAGGGAATGCCTGCGCTTCGCGACGGACCGAGGACCCACTCGCAATATGTCGTCACGCCGAGGCGTCGCGGCGTCGATCCGGTATTCCTCAACGTGAGGACCGACACCTTCACCGGGTCGTCGACGGGAACGAACTGCGCGAACCTGCTCTCGATCCCGGCCGCAGTGTGCTCGAAGACCGAGTAACCGAACCCGTGCCGCGCGACATACGCTCCATCCGGCGACTGGTGGACGTGCGCCGTCGGACCCCACAGTTCGCCGCTCTCGGCATCGCTGATGAAGATCATCTCGCCGGAGCGGTTGGCGACAGGGTCGTTCGACCATGGAGTGATCTGGTTCTCGCGGCTGTTGTTCGACCAGGTGTAACCGGAGCCGTCGGCCGATGCGTGGAAGCCGAATTCGGGATTGGCGACGACGTTGATCCAGGGCGCCGGGGTCCTTGCGCCGTCGCGCAGCACCACGACGTATTCGCGGGCGGCGACATCAAAGCCGCCATAGCCGTTGAAGAAGGCGAGCCCCGACGTGTCCGGAGCAGGCCCAAAGTGCGTGGGCCGCTTGACGCGGAGGGGGGAAGACGTCGCGATCCGCACGGTGGCGAGCCGCTTGAGCTGCTCCGCGAGGCCTCCGCGGCGGCCGATCAGCACCGCCCGGGCGGCCCCGAGCAACGCGTTCCGTGTGTCGTCGCTGACAAGGTCGCCGCGCAGCACGAACACCCGTCCCGGACCGCCGTGCTCGAGCACCTGCGTCCGGCTCTGACTCGCCCTGGCGGACGTCATCAGCGCTTCCTGAAGATCCTGGATGTAGGAACTGGCCCGCTCGTTGAGGATCACGACATCGACGGCAAGCCGCTTCAGGCGGAAGTACTCGTGGGCGAGGATCAGCTGGCGAGCCAGTCCGATGTCGGCGATATCGTCGATGCGGACGAGAACCATCGGCAGGTCGCCCGAAATCCCCTGCGCCCAAAGCGCGGTCTGAACGGCCGTCGGCAGGTCCGTCGGTCGGAGACCCGGCTCCGAGAAGAGGACCGTTTCGGCAAGCGACTGGAACAGGCCGGCATCGTCCGGCATCAGGTCCATGTGGCGAAGCTGGATCTGCGCGTGGGTCCAGGCCAGGGTTCGTGCGCGCTCGTAGGCAAGCGTATCGTTGCAGTCGAGGAGCCGCTCGAGGACCGCCTCGCGGCTCGACCCGACCAGGGTCCAGAACGCGATCCGCGTCGTCTTTCCGGGCGAGACCCGCACCGTGCACCGGAGGCTAAACACCGGATCGAGAACGGTCCCGACGGTGTCGGTCAGCGGCCGCTCCAACGCCTCCGGTGCGGAGAGGTCGCGGCCAACGCCGATGAAACGGGCGCGATCGGTCTCGAACTGGGTCGTCCCGACCGTCACCCCCTCGACCACGGCGAAATGGGCTGCCCAGAGATCGGGGTCGCCGGGAGCGCGCTTCCGGCGATGGGCGAGAATGGCGTCGAACTGTGGAACGTACTCGGTCTGTACGAAGAGCTTCGAGAACGCAGGATGGGCCTGGTCGGCGGCGCCGGGACCAAGCACGATCTCGGCATAGGACGTGACCTCGACGTCGCGCCGCATGCCGCCCATGTTGGCAAGGGAGACGCGGCGAACTTCGGCGTCGCTCTCGGCCGACACGAGGATCTCGGTCGTGGTCGCGATGGTTCGGTCCCGGCGGACGAACTCGACACGGTCCTCGGAGAAATTGGCGGCGTAGGCGTCCGGCTCGACCCGCGTCGGCTGGTAGGCCGCGGACCAGATGCGGTTCGCTTGGGTGTCGCGAAGATAGATGTAGGAGCCCCAGTCGTCGAGCGTCCGGTCCTCCCGCCAGCGGGTGACGCTGAGCTCGTTCCAGCGGCTGTAGCCGGAGCCGGCATTGGTGAGCATGACCGAGTATCGGCCGTTGGAGAGGATCTGAATCTGCGGGGCCGCGGTGTGCGGGGTGTCGGTCCGGCGCGGGGTCTGTGGCGCGACGATGCGAACCTCGGTTGCCGCCTTGACCTCCTCGGCGCGAATCTGGATCGCGGTCGCCTCGCGGGGATGCCGCTCCTGGAGGAGGAGCTCGACGGCGGCGATGATCGACTCGCGGTGAAAGCGGCGGCGCATCTCGCCGCCGAGGAGCGCATCGGCGATCGCCACGATGGTCATGCCCTGGTGGTGGGCCATGTAGTTCCGGACGATGGCGAAGGTCTCGCCCACCGGCACGCGCCCCGGGGTAAAGTCGATGGCCTCGCAGTAGCCGTAGGACCCCAGCGCACCGATCGCCGCGAGCGCGCGGTAGTTCTCCGCGGCCGCGGTGGGATCGACCATGGTGGCGAGCCCTGTGGCGTAGGGGGCGATCACTGTGTTGGCGCTCAATCCGCGCTTCAGCCCCAGCCCGGGAACGCCGAAGTTGGAGTACTGGTAGGTGAACTCGAAGTTGCGCGCGTTGTAGGCCGATTCGGAAATGCCCCAGGGAATGCCCTTGCTTTCGCCGTACTCGATCTGACGGGCGACGACGAGACGGTTCGTCTCGGCGAGCAGGCTGCGGTCGGGCGCCCGCATGACCAGCGACGGCATGAGGTACTCGAACATCGATCCCGACCAGGAGACGAGCGCCGCACCGCCCGCGACTTCGGTCGTCACCCGTCCCATCCGGAACCAATGCTTGGTGGGGACATCGCCCTTGGCGATCGCGAAGAAACTGGCGAGCCGCGCTTCGGAGGCGAGCAGGTCGTAGCAGTTCGGGTCCCGCTGGCTGTCGCTCGGCAGATAGCCGATCGACAGCAGCTGCCGATCGGTATCGAACAGGAAGCGGTAGTCCATCGACATCGCAAGATCGCGAGCGATTGAGGCAACGACCGCGAGATGCTGCGCGAGCGTGGCCGCGCCGTCCGACTCGAGATCCAACCGATGGCTGGCGATCGCCGCGGCGATGGCCCTCGACCAAACGGAGGCCTCGGCTTCCCCCGCCCCGCCTTTGGGTGTGGGGACGTGGGCGACAAGCGTCTCGGCAAGCGGCCGCAGCGTCGCGAGGAGGCTTCCTGTGTCGGGCGATTGCGCCTGGTTTGCAATTGCCTCCGACAAAGCGTCACGGGCGCCGAGCCAGTCGGCGCCGACGACTTCGGCCGGAATCGCAAGGATCAGGCGCAGATGGTCTGCCAGCCCGGCCACGATACGCTGACGGGAAGGCAACTTTCCGATCTCCTCCTCGCAGGCGTTGGCGAGGGCAATCAAATGCCCTGCGAGGTTGCCGCTGTCGACCGTGGAGACGTATTGCGGATCGAGCGGCCTGAGGTTGACGGTGTCGTACCAGTTGTAGAAATGGCCCCTGAACCTATGCATCCGGCTCATCGTGCCAAGCGTCGCCTCGAGCCTCCCGACCATGTCGCTGAGACCGATCCATCCGAAATCGCGAGCCGACGCGACGGAGAGGAGGTAGAGGCCGATATTGGTCGGCGATGTCCGGTGCGCGATCGCCGCCTGCGGCGGCTCCTGGTAGTTGTCGGGCGGCAGCCAGTTCTCTTCCGGCGTCACGAATCGCTCGAAGAACAGCCAGGTGCGCCGAGCGATCAGCCGCAGGCCGAGAGCGTCTTCCTCGCCGAGCGAGGCCGCGCGGGTGTGGGAGATGGAACGGCTGGCGTAGAAGACGAGCGCCGGCGACGCCGCCCAGGCGATAGCGAAGGGCAGCGCGACGAGCCCGGTGAGCGGACCTGCGGTGAAGGCGACCAGGAGAGCCAGTCCGGCGACGACGACGCCCGGCGCCATCCAGCGGTAGTAGGCGGCGATGCTCAGCTCCGGCGCGCGGCTCGCCTGTTCGGCGGTGACCCAGTCGAGAAGCCGGCGGCGCGATACGGCGAGTCGCCAAAGCGTGCGCGCAATCGCATCGAGCATCAGCCCGGCCTGATGGACGAGGGTCACCACGAGAAAGCCGGACTGCATGAGCGCACGCCAGACATCGGCGCCGAGTTCGTCGAGCCTCTGCCTCAGCGATAGCGTGGTGGAGCGCCAGTTGAACCCGATGAGGCTCGACACGAGCGAGGGCAGCGCGATCGCGGCGATTACGAAGACGGTCCAGGCCAGGGCGCCCGGCCCAGGCAGGAGCCAGCCGGCGAGTAGCGCCGCCACGGCCATCGGCGCAAAGAGCGAGCGCCGCAGGTTGTCGAGCATCTTCCAGCGGCCAAGGAGCGGCGCCGCTGCCGGCTCCTGCTTGCGGCCCGAGATCCACGGCAGAAGCTGCCAATCACCACGGACCCAGCGGTGCATTCTGGAAATGGCGACATCATAGCGGCGGGGGAATTCCTCCATGAGTTCGACATCGCTCGCCAGGCCAGAGCGCGCGAAGTTGCCCTCGTAAAGGTCGTGGCTGAGGATCGCGTTGTCGGGAGCGCGGCCCGCCATTGCCGCCTCAACGGCATCCACGTCGTAGATGCCTTTGCCGATGAACGTCCCCTCGCCGAACATGTCCTGGTAGAGGTCGGAGATAGGGGCCGCGTAAGGGTCCATCCCCGGGGAGCCGGAGAATATCCGCTGAAACCATGAGCCGCCGGCCCGCATCGGCAAAGCCATGGTGACACGCGGCTGGATGATGCCGTAGCCGCGAACGACGCGCTGGTCCTTGCCGTCGAGCACGGGTCGATTAAGCGGATGGGCCATTCGCCCGGCCAGCTTGGCGACCGTGTCGCGCGGCATGCGGGTGTCGGCATCGAGCGTGATGACGTACCGAATGCCCTGCGGCAGCGCCGGCTCGAGCCCGTTCAGGGGCAGGAACGAGGTGCCCGATGCTCCGCGAAGCAAGCGGTTGAGCTCCTGGAGCTTTCCCCGTTTCCGCTCCCAGCCCATCCACGTCCCCTGGGCCTCGTTCCACTGTCTCCGCCGATGGAGAAGGTGGAACCGCGACCCGCTCCGCGGGACGTGGCGGCGATTGAGCTCCGCTATCCCCTCGATGGCCAGCGTCAGCAGCCGCTCGTCCTCCTCGGACGATTCCGTCGGCGAATCCGGCCAATCGGTCAGGAGCGCGAAGTAGATGTTCGGGCCGGTGTTGCCGAGATAGTGGACCTCGAGCGATGCAAGCAGTTCGCCCACGGTTGTGGCATTGGTGAGAAGAGCCGGCACCACGACGAGGGTCCGGGCCTCATCCGGAACGCCGCCCTGGAAATCGAGGGAAGGAAGCGCCTTGGGGACGAAGGCCGTGGCGATGATGCGGTTCATGATCCCCATCGCCAGCTCCGAGGCTGGCACGATGCCGAGGATTGCGAGCGCCAGAACCAGGAACCAAGGTGTGTTCGGATCGACCGCCGCGCCCAGCGCAAGGCCGAGGACCGCTGCGGTTGCCACCCCGATCAGGGCGACGTAGCCCGGTACTCCTATCCGACCGAGGCCCGCTCCGATCCGTTCGAGCGGACCGGCCGCGTACCCGGTGGATCGGCGGAGGAGAGGCGCGCCCTCACCGACCAGGTAGTAGCCGGGCTCCGCTTCTTCGCCGGACTGGTCCTCGGCCGAACGGGCCAGGTCGAGAGCCTCTCTGGCCACCTTGGTCTCGCTTGCGGTCGAATGGCGCGCGACGTTCTCGATCTCGCGGCGATACGCATCACGCGTCTGGAAGTCGAACTCCGCGAACCGCGAACCCCTGCGCAGGACATCGTCGACGAGGCTCACGCGCTCGAAGATGTCGCTCCAGTCGATGGCGGATATCTGCCGCATGCTGGTGATGATGTTGCGGACGGTGACGTTCATCGCGGCCTGGCGCTGGTGTTCGCGGCCGACGAAATCGTCCATGGTCCCGCCCTGTCGGATGGCCTGCTCGTCGAGCCACTGGACCGAGGACGTGACCAGGGGCCCAGGGTCGCGCAGACGATGTGCGAGCTGAACCAGGAGGGTGGGGGGGAAAGTCGGGCCGAGATCCTGTAAGGCCTCGGAAATTGGGATCGGCGGTGCGGCGGTCAAACCCAATACGCGGTCGGCGACGGCGTCAGCGCGACGCCGAAGCCTGTGACTCCTTACGATGCGCTGTGCCCCGCGACGAAGGTTTTCGACCAGCACGATGCGAAGCGTGATGGCGACGGCCCAGAGCTCGCCGATGGTCAGGGGCTGGACCCGTTGATATGCCGCCAGCATCCGGCACAGCGTGTCGACGTCGAACCGGCTGTCCATGTGGGCGACGTAGGCCCAAGCGATCCCGAAGACACGCGGGAGGCCGGCGAAGTGGCCCTGAGCGATGCGCGGAAGCTGACGGTAGTAGCCTGGGGGCAGATCACCCTTGATCTGGAATATCTGTTCTTCGACGATGTGATAGTTATCGAGAATCCACTCGGCTGACGGCGTTATCGTGTCGCCGCTTTCGACCGATCGCGCGATCGCGCGATAACAATTGAGGAGGACGGTCTCATTGTCGCGAAGGCGTCTTGCAAGGGCCTGCCCGCCAGACCTCGGTCCGCCATAGGACTGAGCTTCCGCTAACGATGAAGCATGCTGCTCAAGGCGGTCGGGCCCGAACTGCTCCGAGCGGATCGGGTCGTTGTTCCTCCAGAGCCGTGCGTCGCCGCGCCGTGTGAAACCGGTTATGAGCAGCTCGGCGTTCAGAGACTCCGCTCCCTTCCAAAAGGGGTCATCTCGCCGCGCCAATCCGCAGCGAGCCACCAGGGCCTTCTTTGTGAAGAGGTCGAACCCCCGACATAATGCGCAGGGGTGGAGATGGTTCCACCGGTAGTTCTGGCTTCCGGTCCCAGATTCCGCCGCCTGCACTCCGATCGTCACGTCGGCGTTGGCCACCATGCGGCTGCCGTTCGCCGAGACGGGACCAGCAACAGTCCAGTTCATCATCGAGCGATTGCAGAATCCACGCCGACGCTCGCGGCGTCTCAGCCTCCCCGTCACTCTGGTCGAGCACGAGTCGGTCGCAAGGCCTCGCTGCCGCCCGACGGGTTTTGCAGAGTTTAGTGGCCGGCGTTGGTCGCGGCGCGTCGGGCCCGCCAGCGGATTGATTCGCTTACAACGATCACAAGGCAGTTCGCCAGCACCACCAGACTGGCCAGTGCATTGAGGCTGGGCGAGAGGCTGAAGCGGAAGTCGGATGCGACCATCACCGACAATGGCTGTACCCGTCCGCTGAGGAAGGCAGTCACCACGTACTCGCCTGACGACAGGACCATCGCGATGAAGGCTGCGGCGATCAGGCCGTTCCACATCAACGGTAGCTGGACGCGACGGAATGTTTGCCATGCGGAGGCGACCAGATCTGCTGCGGCTTCTTCGAGGCGGCTGTCGAGTCGGATGAGCACCGAGGTGATGATGAGCGCGGTAAACGGCAGGATGATCAGGACTTGCGCCGCAATGATGGTCGCAACGGATCGCTCGATATTGAGTTCGGACAGGAGCAGGAGCTGCGCGACCGCAAATATGATCCGCGGGATCAGGAAGGGAACGAGCAGAAGGACGATGAACACCAGCTTCCAACGGAATTGGTAGCGGGCGATCGCCAGCGCAGCCAGGCCGCCCAGGGCGGTGGCGATCAGCGCCGTCGGGAAGGCGATTGTCAGCGTCGTCCAGAAGCCGCCGAGGAATCGCCTGTCGGTGAGGACATCCGCGTACCAGGTCCAGGTGAAGCCCTGGAGGGGAAAGGCGATCATGTCCGAATCGTTGAACGAAAAGACGGCGATGACCGCCACCGGCATGTACATGAAGGCGTAGACCAGCACGACCCAGACCCGCAGCAATCTCTCCAAGGTCACGTCCCCCCGAACAAAGCGCGGGTGGCGGGGTGACGCCGGAGGGCGAGAAAAGTCGCGGTCAGCACCACGAAGAGGACGGCCAGCAGCGTCCAGGCAATGGCGGAGCCCAGCGGCCAGTCGAACGCGGTCCCGAACAGGTCGTTGATCGCGCTGATCACAGTCACGCCTGAGGGCCCGCCGATGAGCTGCGGCGTGAGGTAGTCGCCGATGACGAGAGCGAAGACCATGAGCCCACCGGCCAGCATACCGGGCAGGGTCAGCGGCAGGATCACGCGCCGGAAGGTCGCGGCACTGCCGGCGCCGAGATCGGCCGCCGCTTCGAGGTAGCGGTCGTCGAGGCTTTCGAATGACAGCCAGAGCGCGAGCACCATGAAAGGCAGGTAGTTGTAGGTGAGCACGATCATCGTTGCCGTGGTGCTGAAAAGGAGGGCGCGGATCGGCTCGTCGATCAGCCCGAGCCACTGGAGACCCGTGTTGAGGGCGCCCTCCGCGCCGAGAACGACCCGCCAGGCGAAGATGCGGATGATGTCGCCGGTGTAGAGCGGAATCAGCAGCGCGGTGAGGAGCGCCGCCTTGAGGAGCCGTACACGCTTGGCGATGTAGTAGGCGATCGGATAAGCGATGATGGCGGTGATCGCCGCGACGATCACGCCGTGGCCCAGGGCCTTGATAATCAGGCCGCGATAGGTGGCACTCGCCGCGACCCGTTCATAATTGGCGAGCGTTGGATCCTTCACCACGGTCACGAAGTCGACCTGGAAGAAGCTGTACGCGAAGAGGACCGCAAGCGGGATGAGACACAGGCAGGTGACGGCCAGCATCACCGGAGCCACGAGCACCGCGACGATGCCGGCCTGCCGCTCAGCCACGCCGGACTCCGGTGCGCCACACCCCGTTCATGGTCCGCCCGCGAGGCTGCCGGCCGCGACCCAGGCTTGATCCGGATTGAAGCGAATACTGACGTCGTTTCCGGGCTCGGGTGGCGATTCCGCGCCGGCGAGGCGAACGAACAGGATCTGCTTGCCCGCGGCCACCTGCACCAGCCAGTCAGCGCCCTGGAAGACGACATGGGCAACCTTCGCCGGCAGCGATGGCGACGCGTCGGACAACGCGATCAGTTCCGGCCGGAGGCAGAGCGAGGCGGGCGCGCCGACCTTCACGCTCGGCGCCGCGGGCGATTCGAACGTGCCGAAAGCCGAGGCGACCGTCGCCCGGTCTGCGGCTCGGGAGACGACGGCCGCTGGCAGGATATTGGAGCCGCCGATGAAGTCGGCGACATAGGCGGTTTCGGGTTTGCGATAGATCGTCTGCGGCTCGTCGTTCTGCTCGATCCGTCCGTGGTTCATCACGATGACCCGGTCCGAGAGGGCGAACGCTTCCTCCTGATCGTGGGTGACGTGAAGGAAGGTCAATCCCAGGCGCCGTTGAAGCTCCCTCAGTTCGATCTGCATGTCCTTCCGCATCTTGCGGTCGAGGGCACTCAGCGGCTCGTCGAGAAGCAGAAGCCTCGGCCGATTGACGATGGCGCGGGCGAGCGCGACGCGCTGCTGCTGTCCGCCGGAAAGCTGCTGCGTCGCGCGTCGCGCCATGTTCTCCAGTCGGACCATGCGGAGCGCCTCGGCCACCCGACCTGAGGCCTCGTCACGCGACACCCCGGCGACCGACAGGCCGAAGCCGACATTCGCCTCGACGTCGAGATGGGGAAAGAGCGCGTAACTCTGAAAGACCGTGTTGACCGGCCGTCGCGACGCGGGCACGCCGTCGAGAGACGTCCCGTCGAGGTTGAGGTGGCCCGACGACGGCGTCTCAAAGCCTCCGATCAGGCGGAGGATGGTGGTCTTACCACAACCGGACGGGCCGAGAAGCGTGACATAGCTGTCCCGCGCCAATACGAAGTCCACGCCGCGAACGGCGTGGACCTGGCCATATGACTTGTGCAGGCTGCGGGCTTCAAGCAGCGTGCCCGGGAGCGCCTCACGACCCGTCACGGGCGCTCCTGCCGGCCGGCGTCAACTCGCCTTCACTTCGTTCCACAGGCGCACCCAGTCCGCATAGCGCGGCGGATTCTGCTTCCACACGAAGGAACCCATCACGGCGAGATCCTTGATGAAGATCTTCTCCTGCTGCTCCGGCGGAAGCTTGTCGCGGACGGCCGAGGTGCTTTGGGCGTATGGACCGCCGAAGGCGAGCTTCTCACCATAGACGGGCCCGAGTAGATAATCGATCAGCTTGAGGGTGTCGGTCAGCTTCTCGCCTTCCACCCCGACCGGGATCGCGAGCGTGTCGCACCACCCGATGACGCCCTCCTTCGGCTTCGCCATTCCCATGTCCAACCCGCGCGCGCGGAGATCGTAGTAGGGCGGCACCCACGAGAAGGCGCAGACCACCTCGCCGGTGGCGAAAAGGTTGGTGAGGTCAGAGATCGAGTTCCAGTAGGTCCGGAGGAGCTGCTTCTGGGCGATCAGGGCCTTCTTCACCTCGCCCAGTTGGGCGTCGTCCATGACGAACATTTGGTCCTCGGGGATGCCGAGATACATCGCCGCGATCATGATGCCTTCCAGCGCGTAATCGCGCATGGCGAGCTTGCCCTTGTACTTCTCGCCGGTGAAGAACACGGACCAATCAGGCGTCTCGTCCATCAGGTCGGCGCGATAGACGATCGGGTTTATGCCCCAGTAGAACGGGATGCCGTAGGTCTGCCCGTCCTTCTTGCCGAGCTGTGTCTGCGTGAACGTGTCGTAGAGGTAGGCCGCGTTCGGCACCCTCGCGAGGTCGATGGGCTGGAGGAGGTCGGCACCGACATAGAGCTCGACCTTGTCGAGCCCTGGCGTGATCAGGTCGACCGACGACGTGCCGCCGGCCCTCAGCTTGGCGAACTGCTCGTCGTCGGTGCCGATGAAGTTCTTGTCGATCGTGATGCCGGTCTCTTCAATGAACGGATTCAGGTACTCGTCCGTCGCGAGGTTCTCCCACGTCATCCACGCAGCGTGCTCGCAGCGCGGGCTCGCTGGATCGGTGTCATGGTCGCCAGCAGCGTTGCCGCCGCGGTGCCTTGCAGGAAGTGGCGGCGGTTGAGAATGGACATCGCAATCTCCATCAGTTGTCGAAGGGCGCCATGGCGCCCCGATCGCACGGCGGGAAACGACCACCTCTATGAAAAGTCTTTTTCTGTCAGTTGGCAATATGGAATATTGATTTCATTCTGAGCAAGCGATGCTCAAACTTTGCGCGGCTTGCCCGGCCGCGGCGCAGCAAAAAGATCGAGCCTCCGGTGCAACTGCTCGATCTCGTTGAGCCGGTCGATTCCTGCCTGTCCCATGCCAAGGCCGACGGCGGAGCAGATGTAGTTGATGACGCTCATCGGCGCTGCATAGGAATCGAGCTGGCTGGCGCCCCGGTTGTGGCAGCGAAGGGTCACGGTGGCGACCTGGGCCGTGCCCGCGGCGGTGAAATCGGACAGCAATACGCTCTTCGCACCGGCCGCGGCCGTGACCGCGAGGATCTCACGGAGCACCGCCGGCCGGCGACGGAAGCCCATGACGAAGAACGCATCCTCGGGTCCGATTCCGACGAGTTCCTCCCCGATCGAACTGCCGACCAGCGGCAGCATGCGGACGTCCGGCTTGGCATGCACGAGAAGGCCGCGGGCATAGGAGGCCAAAGCGTAGGAATTGCGGAATCCCAACGTCCAGACGGTGCGGGCGCGAATCAGGATCTCGATCGCATTGTCGAGCAGGGGTGCAGAGAGGGTCTCTGCGGTACGCGACAGATTGCGGAGGTCCTGGGCGATGTGAAGGGCGAGGCTGCCGCTCTGGGCGCGGCTCCGCGCCCCCGCGAGTTCGTAGAGAGGCGAGCCCCAGGCCTCGGCGCTCCGCGCCGCGCGCCGCGCTTCGCCATAGGTGCGATAGCCGAGCCGCTGAAAGAACCGCGCCGCAGTCGCGTTCGACACGCCGGCCCGCGAGGCCAGCTCGCCGGCGGTGAAGGCGGAGAGGTTCCCCTGCGACTCCAGCACGACTTCCGCCAGCCGCTTCTCGCTCTCGGTCAGCTCATCGAAGATGTCGAGAATCCTGCCGTCGATGGGGGGAAAGTGCGGTTCGTCGCCGGAGCTCATCGTGTCCCAACCTCGATTCAAACGACTTTCACGCATATACGATGATGGAAGAGATTTTTCACTTTTCGATTGACGCCGGCCATGGTCGAAGTGAAATGTTGTCGGCGTCGGCCCTGAGGGCCTGTCGGAATGCACTCCAAAATGCTCGCGCCTTCGATCCTTGCATCTGCCGAACTCCATCTCAATCCGCAGCTTCGCACCGACATCTACGGACCGGCCGAGAGAGCCATTCTGTCGCAAGCGCGCAGCCGCGAGGCATCCGCGGTCATCTCGCACTGGCCCGGCTATGCCGTGACGCCGCTCGTCGACCTCGCTTCCCTCGCCACGCGGATCGGCATCGCCGGACTCTGCCTGAAGGACGAGAGCGGCCGTTTAGGGCTCGGCAGCTTCAAGGCGCTCGGGGGCGCCTACGCCGTCTATTGCTTCTTCGCCGACGCAATCGCGGCGAAGACCGGCGAACGCCCGGCTCCGGAGGCCATGCTCGGCGGCGCGTTCGCCGACCTGATGCGCGGTGCCACCGTGTGCTGCGCCACCGACGGCAATCATGGCCGCTCGGTCGCATGGGGCGCGCGGCTCCTCGGTTGCGCCTGCGTTATCTACGTCCATGAAACCGTGTCGATCGCGCGGGTCGAGGCGATCGAGGCCTATGGCGCCACCGTCGTCCGCAATCCGGGGAACTATGACGATGCCGTTCGGGCCGCCGCAGCGGAATCGGAGCGGCGGGGCTGGATCGTGGTCTCCGACACGTCCTATCCCGGCTATACCGACATTCCCCGAAACGTGATGCAGGGCTACACGGTGATGGTCAACGAGGCCATCGACCAGTTCGTCGCGACGGCGGCGGAGGCGCCAACCCATGTCTTCATCCAGGGTGGTGTGGGCGGCGTGGCGGCGGCGGTGGCCTCGGTGTTCTGGGAGAGGTTCGGCGTGGAGCGTCCACTCCTGGTCGTGGTCGAGCCCGATCGGGCTGCGTGCCTGATTGCCAGCGCCCGGGCCGGCCGCATCGTGGCGGTCGAAGGTGCGCTCGATACGATCATGGCCGGCCTCGCCTGCGGGGAGCCGTCGTTGCTCGCATGGCAGATTCTGGCGCACGGCGCCGACGCCTTCATGGCGGTCGAGGACGACGCGGCGGTAGTGGCAATGCGGCTTCTCGCGTCGGGCGATGCCGGGCCAGCCGTGGTCAGCGGAGAGTCCGGTGCGGCTGGCCTGGCCGGGCTGCTGGCTGCAGTAGAGCGGCCGGAGTTCCGAGCGGCCCTGAAGCTCGATGCATCGTCGCGAGTGCTCCTGTTCAACACGGAGGGTGACACGGATGCCGCGCTCTACCGCGAGATCGTCGGCCGTACCGGCGACGAGGTGAGGCGCGCCGCATGAGGCGGCCGTCACGGGTCAACTGCGCTCGCCTGTCGGCCCGCCTTGAACGCCTGGGGCAGGTCGGCGCCCTGCCCGGGGGCGGTGTGTGCCGCCTCGCCTTGACCGACGAGGATCGCAAGGGGCGCGACCTGCTGGTCGGCTGGATGCGCGAGCTCGGGATGGCTGTGCTGATCGACCGGATAGGCAACATCTTCGGCACCCGTCCGGGGCGCCGGCCGGCTCCGCCGCTGATGATCGGCTCCCACATCGACACGGTGAAGACCGGCGGACTCTATGACGGCGCGCTCGGCGTGCTGACGGGGCTTGAGGTGGTCGAGACGCTTGACGATCTCGGAGTGGCCACGGATCGGCCGATCACGGTAGCCGCCTTCACCAACGAAGAAGGGGCGCGCTTCGCACCGGACATGATGGGAAGCCTCGTCCATGTCGGCGGCATGACCGTCGAGGCGGCGCGCGCCGTCGTCGGCATCGACGGAACGACGGTGGGCGACGCTCTGGATGGTATCGGCTATGCAGGGCTTGCACCTTGCGGCAAGCCGGAGGTGCATTCCTACCTCGAACTGCACATCGAGCAGGGCCCGATCCTAGAGGCGGAGCGGGTCGATATCGGCGTGGTCGAGGGAGTGCAGGCAATCTCCTGGACGGAGTTCGTCCTTGAGGGAGCCTCTGCCCATGCCGGCACCACGCCGATGGCCATGCGCCGGGATGCAGGGCTTGCGGCGGCACGCGCCGCCGTGGCGGTGAACGACATTGTGCGCGCGGTGGGCGGGCAGGTCGGCACTGTCGGATCGCTGGTGTTCGAGCCCAATCTCGTCAACGTCGTCGCAGGGAAAGCCACCTTCACGGTGGATCTGCGCAATAACGACGCTGATGCGCTCGCTCGGGTGGACGCGGCGGTAGGCCTGGCGGTGCGAGGCATCGCGGAAGACGCCGGGCTGGCCTTGCGCTCTCGCATCCTCGCGAGCTTCGCCCCGGTTGGTTTCGATCGGGACCTTATCGGCGAGATCGAAGCGACGACCGCGAACCTTGGCCTGCGGAGCCGGCGAATGGTCTCCGGCGCAGGGCATGACGCCCAGATGATGGCGAGGATTTGTCCTGCGGCCATGGTCTTCGTGCCAAGCGCGCGCGGGCTCAGTCACAACATCGCGGAATTCACGGCGCCGGACGACATCGCTGCGGGTGCGTCGGTTCTTTTCGAGATGGCTGTCAAGCTGGCCGGGGCGGACATGGTCGGGGAAGAGATTGCATGAGAGAAGTCATTGTCGGCGCCGCACAACTCGGACCGATCGCTCGCGACGAGCCGCGAACGTCCGCGGTCGGGCGAATGATCGCGCTTCTCGAGCGGGCTGCTGAGCGTGGCTGCAGCCTGGTGGTCTTTCCCGAACTCGCTCTGACGACCTTTTTCCCGCGCTGGTACATGGAGGACCAGAGCGAAGTCGACGCATGGTTCGAGTCCGAGATGCCGAATGCGGCAACCCGGCCGCTGTTCGAGCGCGCTCGCGCGCTCGGCATCTCGTTCTATCTCGGCTACGCCGAGCTCACGATCGAGCTTGGCCGTGAGCGTCGCTTCAACACGGCGATCCTGGTCGACGGCAAGGGTTGCATCGCCAGGCGCTATCGCAAGGTGCATCTCCCTGGCCACGCCGAGAACGAGCCTTGGCGCGCCTTCCAGCACCTCGAGAAGCGCTATTTTGAAGCGGGCGAAAACTACTTCGAGCCAGCCGATGTGCTGGGGGCGAGGATCGCCCTCGCGATCTGCAACGACCGGCGCTGGCCCGAGGTCTATCGAGAGGCGGCGCTTCGTGGCGCCGAAATGATGCTCCTCGGCTACAATACGCCGCTCCACTATCCGCCTGCCCCAGAGCACGACCACCTTCAAGCCTTTCACAATCACCTCGTGATGCAGGCCGGCGCCTACCAGAACGGGATGTGGGTGGTGGGCGTCGCCAAGGCCGGACGGGAGGAAGGCTGCGATCTCATTGGCCAGAGCTCCATTATCGCGCCAACCGGCGAGATCGTGGCGATGTGTTCGACGTTGGGTGACGAACTGGCGGTGGCGACATGCGACCTGGACCGATGCGCCGAGATCCGGGCCAATGTCTTCAATTTTCGGCGTCACCGTCGTCCCAAGATGTATCCGCTGCTATCGACGGATCCGGACGAATGGCGCCCACTGCACGAGTAGACCGCAGCTCCGGACCGACGATCGCGTGGGATGATTCGATGCCGACGCCGCAACGACGATCAGCAGACGCTCCGGCCCTTTGAACTGATCAGCGCGCGGAGGCTTTGCCGGCTGACGAAGAGCTAAGCTCGCCGGCGCCGACAGCCTCCGGCGCCGCCATCTGGGACCAGGCGCGGTCTATCCCATTCCTCCGCACATCCCATCGACCCTCGCGGCGAAGTCATTATACTCGCAGGATGAATCGTGCCGCTGCGGGATTGACGGCTGTCCTTCGCGACCCTCGACGGGAAGAGGACGACGCTCTTGTTTCATCGCTCCTCCCGGCTGAGTGGTCGGAAGTCGCGGACCTTGCCATAAGGCAAGGGGTTTCGTTTCAGGTGCTGTCTACGGTCCTGCCGCCGCTGCCGGAGGAGGTCGAGTCTCGAATGCGGGCGCGAAGCGAGGCCGCAGCAGATCGCACCCGCCGCTACCGCGAGGAGTTCTTGAGGCTCGCCTCAGCGATCGAAGCATCGGGCATCAAGGTTGTCGCTCTGAAGGGAATGCACCTGCAACTTGCCGTTTACCAGCCGTCGACTATCCGGGAGATGGCTGATCTCGACATTCTGGTCCGCCCCTCGGATCTGCCAGCCGTTGCCGATGCGGTGCGGGGGATGGGATACGAACACGACCCTGACAGTCTCGATCGCGTACAGCACCACCTGCCGCCGCTCATCAAGGATGACCTGGCCATTGAGGTCCATTGGCGCATCGACGATCCGGGGGTCCCGCCGCATGCGGAGCCGGAGGAACTATGGTCCCACGTCCGGCGGTTGGAGGTTGCGGAAAATGCCTTTTGCCTCGCGCCGGAGGACGCAATCGTCCACGTCTGCGCCCACGCAGCATATTCACATCATCTGGAGCAGGGCATTCGCCCGCTTTGCGATCTTCGCGCCCTTCTGCTTCTCAATCACGGCAAGCTGGACTGGAACCAGCTCGCCGCTCGCGCGTCACGATGGAACTGCAACCGCGGCGTAGCGCTGTGTTTGTCTCTTACCCGTGAAGTTCTCGGCGTGGAGTTGCCGACGGCTTCTCTCGAGAAACTCGGCGGAGCGCCACCCCCCGACGTGTTGGAAGCAGCGGTTATGCAGGTGTTCGGCCCCCGGACCGAGTTAAGCACGGTGGGCGGGTCCGTTGGAGGGGCGCTGTCGGGCGGGCTTCGGTCACGGCTGCGCTTCGCGGTCGGCGCGCTGCGCCTGCCGCAGGAACAGGTTGCCACCCTCTACCCGGGCTGGTCGGGCAACTCCCGGCTCCTTGCCGCATGGGTCATGATGCGGCGCTTCGTCGGCCTTACGAGGCGCTACGGCTGGCTCGTCCTTCGCACCAGCTGGCAGCCGGATTCCGCCGAGTCACACCACGTCTCACGACGCAACCTCGTTCGCGACTGGCTCGATTCCGCAGACGACCAGGCGAACTGACCGGGCCGGAAACTCACTTCCGCTCCGCCGTGGACTGCGACCACCGCGCACGGAAAACGGCGGCGAACTCGTAGAGTGCGCGCTCCGACTGAGCCAGCGACTGCACGGTAGGCCGCAGCGCACGAAGGCCGAATGCGGCTTGACGCCGCGACATGAAATCAGTCGGCGCGCAAAGCGGATGGAGTCCGAGCGCCTCGCAGATCCCGGCTGCGCGTGGCATGTGCGCAGCCGAAGTCACAAGGATGAAGGATCCGGTCCCGACGATCGGCGTGATCGCCTCCAGCTCAGCCCGCGTCGACGGCCTGCCCGCGGCTGACACGACCTGGAACCGATCGATGCCGAGTTCGGCGGCCGCACCGGCGATCCACAATTGATTGCGAGGATCATCAGGCAGGAAGCTGCAGGTGATGAGTCTGGCATGCGGCAACACGTGCAGAATTCTCACTGCCTCGGTCAGCCGCGCCAGGCCGGCCGGTTGAAGCTGCCCCAGCGCCGGCAGCTCCGGCCTGTAGTGCCGCGTGCCGGCGCCGAGCACCATGACGCAGGTGGGCATTTCCGCGGAGCCCTCCTGCAACCGCTTCGAGACCGTGTCCAGGCCGAGAACCGGATAGCGATATTCGAGCCGCCGGAGCATGGCATCCGAAACCGGCCTGAGCGCCAGCAACAGCAGCGCCAGGAACCCGACAGCACCGATCCCCAGCCCGATCCACCCCCATGCGCCCGGCAGCAGAAGGCAGGCGACATAACCGAACGCGATCATCCAAAAAAGCGCGGGAACGATCGGCATCCTTGACATCACGCCTCCCCGCAGCGCTCGAAGCATCCTTGGACCGGCCGCGGGCAGGTTTGCACGGGCGCAACCGACTGCCCTGAATCAGGTCGGCGGGAGGGTGCTCCCAGACCCAGGTCGGATGTGATGAGAGTCTGCATCGTCATGTCTACGCTCATGGCTGGAGATCAGGCGTTCGCAGCATCTTCTCAGCCGCCGCAGATAGGCCCTTTGCGCGGCGCGCAATCCCGCGCGTTCCATGGCCTGCCGCCAAAGGAAATAGGCCGTCAGGCTGTTCCGGCTTACAGCACGCAGCGGCACGGGAGCCCCACCCGGCCAACGCCCGATATCCGATGAGAAGAAACTGAGCCAGTGGCGCCGCGTATCGGTCTCGATCGCAACGACCACCGCATGAACAAGGTCGAGCACCTGCGCCCCTTGGTGCACCCGGTCGAGATCGATCATGACGATCCGTCCCGATGCATTGCGAGCGAGGTTTCCCAGGTGGAGATCGCCGTGAACGAGGCCGTGGAATCCGGATTCCGGCCGAACGGTCAGCGAACGGGCCTGTTCGGGCGTCAGGCCCATGGTGATGGAGAGTTCGCCGACAATCTCCCCGAAGGGCATGTCGCGGAACTGGTTCTCCACGAACGTGCCGCGCAATCGGTCTAGAACCTTGTCCGTGGCGGTACTGTCGCACCCTAACTCATGCAGTTGCTCCACTGCGTAGACCGGCACCGGACCTACTTTCTCCCGGATGAAGCGATAATCGACCAGGTCGGCATACTCGCTATCGGCAAGTCGACGCCAGTTCCGGTAGGCCGACGACAATGCGGCATCGGACACGCTTCCCAGAGACGTCATCCTGACCCATGCGCCCGATGCATGGTGCAAGGAACCCGTCCCAGTCAGGCGGAGCATGCCGCGCCCGTTGTCCCGATCGAGTCCGGCGAGAATTTCTTGCACTTGCGAGACCGTCATGTCGACGGAGGGGTGCCACCACCCGGACACTGAAAGCACCCGGGCGCCGAGGGATCGCAGTGAAGGCGTCGCGAGACAGAAGGCTGCAAGGTGGCGTCCGGCGAAGTGACGCATGCGGGCGCCCGACCCCTGCGTCGTTCTCGCCCGCCAGATCATGACATCCTGCAGGACGCTTGCCACGCTTTCATGAACCTCGTCTCGGGGCTGTTCAGCATCGATGAAGGTGACGTCAGGGATTGCAGACATGAGTTCACGGTAACTGCTGTTCAGCTTCACCATCAATGCGAAAGCGTAGTCCTGCTTGCGCCCGTAAGCCGTCGATGCACTGACGTCGAGATAGAATGTGTGGTCCGGCCGAAAGAGCATTCTCGGCCGGAAGAACGCCTTGAACGCGCTGGCCGCGCGGCGCAAGCGGGATTGGTGGATGCCGGCTTGCCTCGCGACATGACGCGCCACCATGTCATCGTGGTAGTAACGGTCGCACACGACGAGCCGGCCTCGCGAGCGGTGATAGAGAGCCGGGATCAAGCGAGATTGCCGATCAAGGCTCATGAGGGCACGTGGCAGGTACCGGAGAACGGGGAAGGCATCGAGGCTCGCGTTCATCCGCAAAACGCCGGGAATACGATATCCGTTGGAGCCGAAATACATCCGTTTGACGCCCATGACGGCGAATCGGGCATCGGCCGCAAGCGCCTCGGCGGCCGACGATTTTCCCGAGCCGTCGACGCCCACCAAAGCGACAATCAGCCCACGCCGGGGCCTCAGCACTCCGCAACCTTGGTCGAGCGGGAAGCTGACGACATTGCAGGGGTTGTTCCGGACATTCGCACGAGGCAAAGGTGGTTCGAGAGAAGCAGGTCGGGTCCCCGAACAGCTAATCCTAAAGGCGTGTTCACCGCCATTCCAAATGACGTGAGCCCTTTCCCATCCAGTCAGAAGTAGAGTCCCTGGTGCGCTGCCTGCTCCGAACCCCAACGTTGGAGCACCGGAGCTGGAGTTTTCGGGCTATTCCGCGGGTGACGGGCCGGGTGCGTCACCGGGTTCTGCAACGAGATCGGCAGCTTGTTGCCGATTGCCTGGTGCGGGCGATCCTCGGGCCGCCCGTTCGGTCGGCCGCCGAGCGGCGATAGCGCCGACCGGCGAGGAGATGATGCGAGTGCGGTTGTGCCGGTTTACTTCCGGCTTACTCGGCCGGCTTGTCGAATGATCCTACATTGGTCTATGAATCATGTGATATAGGCAGATCGCGTTTCGGGAGGGGGGCCCGGCCGGTGCTCGTATCCGCCAGCTGCGTCGTCGATGCGAAGAACAAGCTCGGCGAGGTCCCGGTTTGGGACGTGGCCGAGCAGGCGCTTTACTGGGTCGACATCGAGGGCCGGCTGCTTCAGCGACTGACGCCGGCCACCGGCAAGGTCGAAGGCTGGGAGATGCCGGAACGTATCGCCTGCTTCGCGCTCCGGGAAAATGGCGGCCTGATCGTCGCCTTCGCGAGCGGAATCGCCTTCTACGATCTCGATACCGGCGGCATCGAATGGATCGCGCGGCCGGATCCGGTTCCGACCAACCGCTTCAACGAGGGCAAGTGCGACCGCCGCGGCCGGTTCTGGGCCGGCACCATGGACGACCGGCTCAAGGACCACTCCGCCGCGCTGTTCAGGGTCGATCCCGACCTCCGCGTCACGAAAGTCCTCGACGGCATCGGCATCTCAAATTCGTTCGTGTGGAGCCTCGACGATCGCGAATTCTACTTTGCCGACACGCTCGACGGCGTCATCGACCGCTTCGATTTCGACGTGGACCAGGGCACGATATCGAACCGCCGCCGCATCGTGGATCTCAAGGGCACGGGCATCGCGCCCGACGGCTCGACCATCGACACCGAGGGCTACCTCTGGAACGCCCAGTGGGACGGCTGGCGGGTGGCGCGCTACGCGCCGGACGGCCGTCTCGACAAGGTGGTGGAACTTCCGGTTCAGAAGCCAACGAGTTGCATGTTCGGTGGCCCCGACCTTCGCACCCTGTATGTCACCTCGGCGATCTGGGACCTCACGGCGGAGCAACTCGAGGCTCAGCCGCTGGCCGGAGGCCTGTTCGCGCTCGATGTCGGGATCGGTGGCGTGCCCGAGCCACGTTTCGCGGGTTAGGGATTATTATCAAGGGCCACCATGATTGGAAATGATTTGTGCTTGCCGTGATTTGAGGCAGCGTTGAGCAGAAACCATCATAAATCAAATGTCGCCGGGGTTGGCTTTCGTCGGCCCCGTGATAGTGTCGCGGCAAAATGAGCTCAGGCGGCACATCCCCTCGGGGCGTGCCGGAAGTTGGGTGACCAAAGGGAGGAATGAAATGTCTTTTAAATCGATGCTTCTGGCCGCGGGTGTCTCCGTCGGCCTCATGTCGGGCGCGGCGCTCGCCGCCGGCCCCGAGATCGTCTCCGGCCCCGGCGCCGATCCGACCTGCTTCGTGCCGTGGTCGGATGACGTCCAGTATTTCCAGTGGCCGGCCAAGGAAGGCCCGTACCGCATCGCGGTCGTCAACGGCTTCGTCGGCAACGTCTGGCGCATTCAGATGATCCAGACCGCCAAGGCCTACGCGGCCCTGCCGGAAATCGGCAAGGACATCAAGGAGTTCAAGATCGTGTCGGTCGGCACCGACATGGCCGCCCAGCTCGGCGCGGTCGAGGACTTCATCAACCAGGGCTTCGATGCCGTCCTCGTCAACCCGAACACGCCCAAGGGCTGGGACCGGGTCATCCGTCTCGCCAACCAGAAGGGCACCGTCCTCATCGCCTTCGACAACCAGGTCGAGACGAAGGACATGGCCGGCGTCGCCCAGGACCAGATCATCATGGGCGTGCAGGGCGGCCAGTGGCTCGTCGACCACATCGGCAAGAAGGGCAAGCTGCTCGAGATCCGTGGCGTGCCCGGCTTCTCGGCCGACCAGGAGCGCCATGACGGCTTCCGCAGCGTCGTCGAGGCCGACGGCATGGAGTTCGAAATCGTCGAGGTGATCGGCAACTGGGCCCCCGGCGACTCGCAGAAGGCCACGGCCGACGCGATCGCCGCGCACGGCCAGTTCGACGGCATCTTCACCCAGGGCGGCACCAACGGCACCGTCCAGGCCCTGATCGATGCCAAGCACCCCTTCATCCCGATCGCGGGCGAGGGCGAGAACCTCTTCCGCATCCAGATGGCCGAGTTCGCCGATGAGGGCCTCAAGGGCTTCTCCTATGGCCAGTCGCCGGCCCAGGTCGCCATCGCCATGAAGGAGGCCATCGCCGCCCTCCAGGGCAAGCCGATCCCGCAGCTCGTGAAGATCCCCAACCCGACCACCAACTACGAGATCATGGTCGCGGGCGAGGATTATTTCCCGGACCTGACGGCGGACTTCTTCGCCGCCAACGCCTTCCCGCCCTGCGGCCTGAACTTCACCGCGCCGCAGCTGATGGCGCAGACCGGCGACAACGAGGAATAGTCGCCTGACATTGGCGCGCCGCCGGCCGACGGCCGGCGGCGCGTTTTGTTTCCTCGGGGGGAGGGAAGCCTTGAGCACCGTGCCGGCCGCGCCGCTCCTGGACATGCGGGGCATAGCCAAGTCCTATGGCGGCGTCGCGGCGCTGGCCGGGGTGGACTTCGCGGCGAAGCCGTCGTCGATCCACGCCGTGCTCGGCGAAAACGGCGCCGGCAAATCCACCCTTATCAAGATTGTCGCCGGCGTGGTGCCGCCCGACCAGGGCACGATGTCCTTTGCCGGGAAGCAGGTTCACTTCACCAATCCCCAGGCGGCGAATGCCGAAGGCATCGTCGCGGTGTTCCAGGAACTGTCGGTGGTGCCGGATCTCTCGGTCGCCGACAATATCAGCATCACCCGCCCGCCGACGCGCTTCGGCCTGATCGACCGGAAGGCGCAGCGCCGCCGCGCCGAGGAACTCCTCGCCCGGGTCGGCTGCGAGGACGTGAACCCGCGCGCCCGGGTCGGCGACCTGCCGCTGTCGCGGCGCCAGATGGTCGAGCTTGCCAAGGCGCTCGGCCGGAGCCCGCGGCTCCTGATCCTCGACGAGGCGACGTCGGCCCTGACCGCGGCCGATGTCGAGCGCGTCTACAAGATCCTCCACCGCCTCCGCGAGGACGGCCTGTCGCTCCTCTACATCTCGCATCGCATGCACGAGATCGAGGAGCTGGCCGACACCATCTCGGTGTTCCGCAACGGCCGCCACATCAGCACCTTCGCCAAGGGTTCCCACTCGGACGAGGAGATCGTCCAGATGATGATCGGCCGCGACGTGTCGAGCGTCTACCCGCCGAAGCCGGTGCGGACCGAAACGCCGGCTCCCGAGCTTGAGGTCACCAGGCTCGGCTGGACCGACCGGCTGAGCGACATCTCGTTCACCCTCGGCAAGGGCGAGATCGTCGGTCTCGGCGGCCTCGACGGCCAGGGCCAGCGCGAGATCCTGCTCGCCCTCTTCGGCGTGCTCCGGAACGTGACCGGAACCGTCCGCATCCACGGCCGCGACGGCATCCCCTCGAGCCCCGGCGCCGCCACCAGTCCCAAGCTGTCGATGGCGCTCATCCCGGAGGACCGGAAGACCGAGGGCCTGATGCTGCCGATGTCGATCAGCGACAACATCTCGATCACGGCGCTCAAGTGGCTGTCGCCGCGCGCGGTGATCGACCGAACGGCGGAGAAGAATGCCGTCGATGGCATGGTCGAGAAGCTCCGGATCAAGGTCGGCAGCGTCGCCGACCCTGTTGCGACGCTGTCGGGCGGCAACCAGCAGAAGGTGGTGATCGCGAAATGGCTCCTCACCGGGCCGCGCATCCTCCTCCTCAATGACCCCACGCGCGGCATCGACGTCGGCACCAAGGAGGAGATCTACCGGCTCCTGCGCGAGCTCGCCGACGCCGGCACCTCGATCGTCCTCTACTCGACCGACTATGACGAACTGATCGGCTGCTGCGACCGCGTGCTGATCCTCTATGGCGGGCGCATCGTGCGCACGCTGGAGGGTGCCGCCATCACCGAGACCAACATCGTCGCCAGCTCCTTCAACCTGCCGCTGGACAGCCCGACCGCCGGGGACATGGTGCGGCCGCAATGAGCAATCTCCGGCTCTGGATCTCCCATAATACCGGCGCGCTGATCGCGGTCGTCCTGTTCCTCATCCTCTACGTCTTCTATTCGAGCCTCCATCCGCGCGGCTTCACCAGCGACCTCTTCGTCCAGAACTCGAACGAGGCGCTCGCCCTCATCTTCGTCTCGATCGCGCAGACGATGGTGGTCATCCTCGGCGGCATCGACCTCTCGGTCGGCTCGCTGATGACGCTGGTCAACGCCGTCGCCTCCGAGGTGGTGATCGGCAGCGGCTGGCAGATCGTCCTCGGCATGGTCATCTGCCTGCTCGTCGGGCTTGCCGGCGGCCTGCTCAACGGGCTGATCATCGTCTACGGCCGGCTGCAGCCGATCGTGGTCACGCTCGCCACCGGCGCCGTCTTCACCGGCTGCGCGCTGCTCATCCGCCCGACGCCGGGCGGCGAGGTCGACGGCGATCTCTCCTGGGTCGCGACGAACGCGCTGGCCGAGCTCCCCGCCACCTACGGCTGGTGGGACGGCGATACCCCCGCCTGGTTCAACCTCATCTCCGGCATCCCCATGCCGATCGTCATCCTGGTCGCCGTCATCGTCCTCATCTGGATACCCTACCGGAATTCGGAACTCGGCCGCGGCGGCTACGCCATCGGCTCGAACGAGGCCGCCGCCTACATGTCCGGCGTCCAGATCAACCGCTCGAAGCTCGCCGCCTACACCCTCAGCGGCATGTTCGCCGGCATCGCCGGGCTCTACTTCGCCATCCAGACCGGCAGCGGCAACGCCGATCCGATCCAGGCCGGCACCTACACGCTCAACTCGATCGCCGCCGTGGTGATCGGCGGCACGTCGCTGTTCGGCGGCACCGGCGGCGCCATCGGCACGATCTTCGGGGTCATGGTGCTCCGCTCGATCACCTTCTGCTTCCGGGTGGTCGACACCGACTCGGTGGTCGGCTTCCTCGCCAATCCGCTCTTACAACCGATGTTCGAGGGGCTGATCCTGGTGATCGCGGTCACGCTCGGCGCCGCCCGCGCCTTCAGCGTCAAGAACCGCCTCAACATGTTCCGGTGAGGCCGACCATGCCGATGCCTCAGATGTCCGACCTGCGCCGCTCGATCGACCGGCCGCTCCTCTTCGCCGGCATCTTCATCGTCGCGATCCTCGTCGTCGGCACCGCCTATACGCTGGTCTTCGAGGGCAATGCCGCGCTCCTGTCGCCGACCTACCTGATCCTCCAGCTCAAGGTCGCCTCCTTCCTCGGCATCGTCGCGGCCGGCATGATGATCGTCGTGCTCCTTGGCCATATCGACCTGTCGGTGCCGTGGACCATGGCCGCCTCGGCGATGCTCGCCGCCGCCATCGGCGGCCCGTTCGCGATGCTGATCGGGCTCGGCGTCGGCCTCGCCATCGGCCTCTTCAACGGCATCGGCGTCGCCTATCTCCGCGTGCCCTCGATGATCTTCACCCTCGGCGTCAACGTCATGCTCCGCGGCTTCATGGTGATGCTGACCGGCGGCTTCTCGCCCTCCTCGGTGCCGACCGACGCCATGCTGTGGCTCGCCAAGGGCGACGTCCTCGGCATCCCGAACCCGGTGATCGTCTGGATCCTGGTGAGCCTCGCGGTCTCATTCATGCTCCGGCGCACGCCGCTCGGCCGCTACATCTACGCGATCGGCAACCGCGAGGCCGCGGTCTATCTCTCCGGCGTCAACACCCGGCTGGTGACGGTGGCGAGCTTCGCCATGTGCAGCACGCTCGCCGCGCTCGCGGGGCTGCTGCTCGCCGGCTACTCCTCCAAGGCCTTCCAGGCGATGGGCGATCCCTACCTCCTGCCCTCGATCGCCGCGGTCGTCATCGGCGGGACCAACATCCTCGGCGGCGCCGGGCGCTATTCCGGCACCATCGCCGGCACCATCCTGATCGTGCTCCTGCAGAGCGTGCTGTCGGTGATGCAGATGCCGGAGGCCGGGCGCCAGATCATCTATGGCGTGGTCATCGTGATGATGCTCCTCGCCTATGGCCGGGGCGCCCGCCTCCGGGTCTGACCGCCGCCTCGCCTGGTGCGTCCTTGAACCGGCGGCGTTTTCGATTCAAACCTTGATCTTGTCCCGGAGTCGCCGCAATCGCCGGCCAGACTTGGGCGATCTGGTGGTTTCGGGGGCTGTGGCGAAAGAGGGGTCTACGCCATGGCAGTACAGGACAGCGAGAGTCCGTCTCCTTCCGGCACGCGATTGTCGCCGGGCGATGCGGCGTTCGAGCGCCTCAGGCAACGTGAGGCGCTGAAGTCCAAGGACGAGCCCGCGCCGACCCCGGAGACGGATGCAGCCATGTTCATCGGCCCGCCGGTCAATCCGGCGACCATCGCGGCAGGGGCATCGCCGCCCGCCGAGCGCGGCCACGACGGAGCGCCTGTCGACCGGGTCCTCGCCATGGCCGCCGCCTTCGGCATCGAGTCGGCGACACCGGAACCGGTCGAAGAAGCCCCGGTCGCGATCGAGCCTCCCCCCGCCCGGTCCGAGGCGGCAGAGACGCCCGATCCTGTTCCGACCGCCGCCTCTCCCGAGATCGCGCCGGTTGAGGTTCCGCCCGTGGAACCGCCACCCGCCGAGGTCCGTCGCCGTCAACCGTCGGTCGATCCGACCGCCGAACGGCTGGAGGCGGCGCTTCTCGACCAGCTCCGGTCGCTCGAGGAAACGCTGGTTGAGGATGCACCCCGCGTCCCGCCGCGGCTCCCCCGCGCCGCGCCGCTGCGGCCCG
>JALHRF010000044.1 GCA_022841545.1 Bauldia sp.
CGGCCACGGCCCAGTCTAGCCGCGGTGGAAGCCCCGGCCAAACTCCATAAGGAATTTGAGCCGCTCGCCGATCTCGGCCCGCTGCTCCGGGGTGAGCACCTCGGCGGCCTCGCCAAGCGCGGTCGCGATGCGGCGGCTCGCCTGGTCCGCGAGCGCCAGCTTCTCGGCCCGGAACGTCTCGATCGCGGCACGGTCGACCGTCGGCGCGGTGAGCAGGCCGACCAGTTCGCCGGCCCGGCGGCTTTCCATCATCTCGGCGCGAAGCGGCAGGAGGTCGTTCGCCGCCGATACGAAGATCGTGGTGAGCTGCTGCTTCTGCTCGTCGGTGGCGTCGATCTCGATGGCGAGATGGGCGACCATCCGCTCGACCTTCTCCTGGACCTCGGCCGGCTCCAGCGTGCCCATGGGCCCGTGCCCGAAACGGCTGCTGCCGGGACCCCAGCCCCAGCCGGCGTTGGCACTGCCGACCAGCGCCGCGCCGATCATGGCGGCGATCGCGAGCGCGATGACCGCGCCGCTCACGCGGCCGATCGCGATCATGAAGCGGGTGCCGCCCCCGTTGGTTGCGACTTGAGTGCTCATCTCATCTCTCCTTTGCTATGGGTCCAGCCCATGCGGGGAAGATGGATGGGCGACGTTTCCTGGCGTTCTCCGCCAGGTAAAGATTTGTAACCGCTACGCTTCGCCGCCCAGGAACCGGGCGACCAGCGCCGTTTCGGCGGGTTTCACCAGCGCGGGCCAGTGCCCGGCGCCGGGAATCGTGACGAGGGTGGCGCGCGGGCCGCGGCGCGTCATCTCCTCGGCGACATCGGCGGGGAGGACATGGGACTGCGCGCCGCGAAGCACCAGCGTCGGCGCCGCGATCGCGTCAAAGGTGGGCCAGGCGCGCTCCATGCCGCGGAAATCGGCGCGGAAGGGAATGCGGATGGCGGGGTCGTAGTCCGGCACGTAGCCGCCATCGGCAAGTTTGCGCGCGCCGCGGAACGCAAACAGCCGCCAGGCCAGCTCCGAGGGGAGGTCGCAGGCGGCGAAGTATCGCTTGACGTGGGCGAGCAGCGCGTCGAAGCCGGCGAAGCGATGGTTGCCGGCGAGGTAGAGGTCGAGGAGATCGAAGGCGGTCGAGGGCACGCCCGGGCCGACATCGACGAGGACGAGGTGACGGACGCGGAGCGCCGGGTCGGCGGCGAGGCCCATCGCCACCAGGCCGCCCATCGAGACCCCGAGCACCGCCACCTCACGGATTTGAAGCGCCGACACCAGGCCGGCCATGTGGCCGAGATAGGTCCGCATGGTGTAGCCGGCGGGATCGGCGAGGCGGCTGCTCTCGCCGCGGCCGACGAGATCGGGGCAGATCACCCGGCGGCGGCCGGCCAGCGCCTTGGCCAGTTCCTCGAAGTCGCGTCCGGTCCGAGTGAAGCCGGGGATGCAGAGGAGCGGCGGAACGTCGTCCGGCCCCGGCCAGTCGGCGCAGGCGAGTTCGACCGCCTCCCCGCTGCCTTGAAGAGTGAGCCGGCGGGCGGCCGGTGCGGTATTCTTGTTGGCGTCTGAGGGCATGGGGCGGACGGATGGATGCGACGGCGGTCGATGTAGCCTACTGGGATTTGTCGCGGCAGCGAAGCCGGATCGCGCATCTTGCCGCGCTGCTCTCGCCGGAGGAGGCGGCGCGGGCGGAGCGGCTGGCCATCCCCGCCGTGCGCGAGCGGTTCGTGCTCCGCCACGGCATCCTGCGGGAGACGCTCGGGGAGATGCTGGGCGCGGCGCCACCGGAACTCCGCTTCACCCATGGGCCAGACGGCAAGCCGGCGCTCGCGGGCGGCGATATCGGCTTCAACCTGTCGAAGTCTGGCGACGGGCTGCTGATCGCCATGGCGCGGGGGGCAACGCTCGGCTGCGACCTCGAGGAGCTGCGGCCCAATGCCGAGGCGAAGGCGATCGCGGCGCGCTGGTTCAGCGCGAGCGAGCGGGCGGCCCTCGCCTCCCGCGACGGAGATGACTTCGACCGGGCCTTCGTGCGGCTCTGGGTGCGGAAGGAGGCGCTGCTCAAGGCGGTCGGCACGGGGCTGCAGGGTCCGCTCGGCATCGACACCGGCGATCCCGAACCGGCGGAGGCGGCGCGGCCGGTGCAAACGGCAACCGGCGCGCTATGGCTGATCGACATCGAGCCCGTCCCCGGCTGGCTCGCCGCCGTGGCGGCGGACCAGCCGATGACGATCCGCCTCGCCATGCACGTCTGAGCCGGCTCGCTATCGCTTCACATCGACCGGCAGGCCGATGCGGGCGGATTCGGCGAGCGCGTCGAGGACGGGGATCGCGTCAAAGGCCTCGCGGTAGTCCTGGACGAACGGCGCGCCGGTGAGCACGGCATCGGCGAAGTGCGTGATCTCGTCGCCGAGGTCGCCGACGATGCGGCCGTTGATCTCGGGCCAGAGGTGGGTGTCGCCGCCGGTCACGCGATCGTCGTGCACCGCATAGAAGCCCTGGTCGCTGCAGTCGAGGAAGGCGGCGGACTTCGTGCCGACGATCTCGAGCGCCGCCTTGTAGCCGTTCATCAGCCCGTCGGGCCAGGCCCAGCTGTAGTCGAGACAGCCGATGGCGCCGTTCTCGAAATTGAGCACGGCGTAGAGCGCGTCCTCGTTGCCGTTGCCGAGGCGCTCGATCTTCTGCGCATAGACGCGGGCGATGCGCGAGCGCGCCACCCACTGCAGCGCATCGACATCGTGGACACCCATGTAGAACAGGATCGACGCATTCTTTCCGACGCGGGCGGCGACGCTGCGGATGCCGTTCCGCTTGGCCTTGAGATGGATCGGCACGCCCAACTTCTCCGGCCGCGACGCCTCGTGCACCTGGACGTAGCGGGGATCGAAGCGGAGGATGTGGCCAACCATGAAACGGACGCCGTTCTTCTCCACCGCATCGACGATGATCCTCGCGTGGGCCGCGTCGTGGGCGAGCGGCTTCTCGAGGAGGATCGCCTTCTTCGCTTCGGCCGCTGCGACCGCCGCCTCGGTGTGCTCGCGGTCCGGCAGGCAGATGCTGACGGCGTCGATGTCGGGCCGGGCGAGGAGCGCGTGGAAGTCGGCCGTGGCCTCGGCGCCGAGGTCGGCAGCGAGCCGCCCCGCCCGCGCCGCGTCGCGATCGCAGACGGCGACCAGATCGACGTAAGGCAGGCGGCGATAGACCTTGGCGTGGCGCTCGCCGAAATAGCCGAGGCCGATGACGCCGACGCGGAGCTTGTTCATGGCCGCGTCTCCGGGATCGGCCACGTCGAGAAATCCTTGAGGAAGGCGGCCAGCGCCTCGGCGCTCATGGCGAGGAAGCGCTCGCCCTTCTCCCCGGTCGCAAGACCTGGGTCGCCAAACGTGCCGCTCTCGGAAAGATCATCAAATGCGACGAAGCTCCGCACGATGCTGCCGTTGACGAGGTCCGTCGACAGCCAAGGCGTGCCGGTGTCGGGATAATGGACGACGGCGCGATCCTGATGGACGAGGCCGGGATGGAGGTGGAGCATCAGCGACGTCTCGAACTCGCAGGCATGACCCATGCCGCCGTGCTTCGACTCGCGGGACGCCATGATCGCGTCGCGGGCGAGGGTGAAGTAGGTGAGGCAGGCGATGCGCGCGGCGCCGTAGAAGCGGTGGCCGAGGGTCGAGGCGAGCACGTCGATGACCCCGGCATTGCCGC
Source organism: Bauldia sp. (assembly GCA_022841545.1). Classification (GTDB taxonomy): domain Bacteria; phylum Pseudomonadota; class Alphaproteobacteria; order Rhizobiales; family Kaistiaceae; genus Bauldia. The sequence continues at coordinate 3,685 of JALHRF010000044.1, forward strand.
CGTGACCGTTGACCACCGCGATGCGGCGGAAGCCGTGGTGGACGACGCTCGCGACGATATCGCCGACCATCGCCATCATCGTCTCGGCGGTGAGCGTGATGGTGCCGGGAAAATGCATGTGATGGGCGGAGAGGCCGTACCAGGGCGACGGCAGGATGACCACGTCCGGCCCGACGAGGGCCGCGGCGGCATCGCTGACGGCGGTCGCGAGATATGTGTCGGTGCCGGTCGGCATGTGGTGGCCGTGCTGCTCCACCGAGCCGACCGGGAGCACGAGGACCGTCCGCTCGCGGTCGAGCGCCCCGATCTCGGGCCATGTCATGTCCTGCCAGTGCATTTCCCTTCTCCCAAGCTGCTCCCGTCTACCGGCGGAAGCCTGAACGAAAACTCACACCAGTTCGATGATCGTCAGCCACAGCGTCATCGAGACCACGGCGAGCGCGGTCGATATGGTGATGGCGTTGGAGGCCAGCGCCTCGCCGGTGCGGAAGCGCGCCGCCACGACATAGGCGTTGACGCCGGTGGGGCAGGCGGCGGCGATGACGGCGACCTTGGCCCAGACCGTCGGCACCGGCACGACGTAGCGGGCCGCGAGCAGCACCAGGGCCGGCATCAGCAGGAGCTTCAGCGCGGCGAGCACCAGCCCGGCCTGGATATTGCCGCGGATGCCGTAGTTGCGGAGCGTCATGCCCATGCCGATGAGGGCGAGGGTCGCGGCGACATCGGCGATGCGGTCGACCATGATCCGCGGGAAGCCGTCCAGCGGCACCCCGAGCACGTGCCACAGCGCGCCGAGGATGAGAGCGATGATCAGCGGGTTGCGGACGAGATTGAGGCCGAGGCCGCGGACGATGGCGCGCGCCCCGGGCTCGGCATGGGTGACGCCGTCGCGCCGTTCCGCGCGGACGATCAGGATGGCGCTCGAGGCCATCATCACCGGGAGGTGGATGGCGATGATCAGCGCCATGGCCACCGCGCCGTCATTGCCGTAGGCGGCGAGCGCCAGCGGGATGCCGACGAGCACGGTGTTGCCGTAGGCGGTCGAGATGCCGGCGACGACGCCGGCCCGCGCGTCCCGGCCGAAGAGGCGGCGGATGGCGCCCGCGCCGATCACCCACATCACCGCGAACACGGCGAAATAGGCGATCCACAGGCCCCAGGGCGCGGCCCCGCCGAACACCGCCGTCGCCAGCGTCCGGAACACCAGCACCGGTATGGCGACGATGAAGACGAAATCGGACAGCGCCTCGCCGGTCTCGCGGCGGAGGAGGCCCGACCAGGCCGCGCCATAGCCGAGGGCGATCAGGCCGAAGACCGGGAGGACGATCGCGACGATCTGGTCCATTCAAGGCTCGCGCCGGCGCGCCAGCGCGGCGTTGAACTCGGCGCCGAAGATCATGATCAGCGCCACCAGATACATGAAGAAAATGGCAGTGACGACGCTCGCGAGCCCGGCATAGTAGGCGGCGTAGTTGGCGAAGCGCTGGAGGTAGTAGCCGAAAACGAAGGCCGCGATCAGCCAGAGCGTCAGCGTGATGATGATGCCGGGCCAGAGGCTCGGCGCCGGCGGGCGGCCGGCGGGCAGCCAGAGATGGGCCGAGACCAGGACCACGGCCAGCAACAGGCCGGTGACGATCAGGCGGACGAACAGGAACGTGGTCGCGAACGGGGCGATCTCGGGAACGTAGCGTGCGATCCAGTCGAAGATGATCGGGCCGAGCACGCCGAGGAAGGCGAACACCAGGCTCGCCACCGCGCCCGCCACGACGAACAGAAGGCTTTGCGTGCGGAGAAAAAGGAAGGACCGCGTCTCCCGGACGCGATAGGCGCGGTTCAGCGCCGTCCTGACCGCCTCGACGCCATTCGAGGCGAGGTAGATCGTGATCGCCACCGAGACGGTGAGCAGGCCGCTCGGCGGGTGGGAGAGCACGCTCTGCACGTCCGCGGCGATGGGCTCGGCGACATCCTTCGGCCAGGTGTCGAAGAGGAGCGAAGCGACCCGCGAGGCGAGATCGGCCTCGCCGATGAAGCCGGCAATGGCCGCGACGAAGATCAGGAACGGGAAGACCGCCATCAGCGCCGACAGGGCGACATGGCTCGCCATCGCCCAGCCGTCGTCGTCGTTGAGGTGACCGAGCGCATCGCCGAGGACGGCACGGGCCTGACGGAAAAATGACATGACGGTCGCCGCAAGCTCCCCGGAGATCGGTCAGGCCCGCGTATCATGGCCGTCACGCAAGTGCTAGCGTCGGCAACGGACGAGACGGGACAAGGGTTGCAATGCGCGTCGGTTTTGCGGGCGGGTTGGCATGAGCGGACCGCGATCGATCCTCATCACCGGCTGTTCCTCGGGCATCGGTCATCATGCCGCTCAGGGCATGAAGGCGCGCGGGTGGCGGGTCTTCGCCACCGCCCGGAACGAGACAGACGTGACCCGGCTTGCGGATGAGGGCTTCGAGGCGTTCCGCCTCGACTATGCCGACGAGGCGAGCATCGCCGCCGCGGTCGATGCCGTGCTCGCGGCGACCGGCGGCACTCTCGAGGCGCTCTTCAACAATGGCGGCTATGCCCAGCCGGGCGCGATCGAGGACCTCGACACGGCGCTGCTCCGCGCCCAGTTCGAAGGCAACGTCTTCGGCTGGCACGACCTGACGCGGCGGATCATCCCGGTGATGCGCCGGCAGGGCCACGGGCGGATCGTCTTCAACGCCTCCGTGCTCGGCTTCGTCGCGGCGCGGTTCCGGGGCGCCTATGTCGCCTCCAAGCACGCGATCGAGGGCTACGCCGACACCCTCCGCATCGAGCTTTCGGGCAGCGGCATCGACGTCGCCATCATCGAGCCGGGGCCGATCGAGAGCCGTTTCCGGGCCAACGCGATCCGGCATGCCGAGGGTCTCGACATTGCCAGGTCGACCCACCGCGAAGCCTATGAGCGCGACCTCGCCGGGCGGAAGGCGGGGCAGACCGAGGACCGCTTCCGCAAAGGGCCCGAGGCGGTGTTCACGGCGCTGGTGCATGCCGTCGAGAGCAAGCGGCCGCGAGCGCGCTACCGGGTGACGACGCCGACCAAAGTGGCGGCGTTCCTGAAGCGCATCCTGCCGACGCGGGCGATGGACAGGATCATCGGCGGCGTGCGGCGGTAGCGTACGCGCCTCGGCGCGCGGCTTCCCGTTCCCGCGGGCGGTTCCGCCCCGGGTCTTTTCGCGGCTCGTCGTCTCCGCGCCCCGAAATCCGAGGGGTGGCGGGCGCTTCCGAAGCACCGGCCGGGATTGAGCCACCCGGCCATGCCGGGGTTGAGCTACCCGGCGTCAACAAGACGTAGGCGCTTGAGCAAGCGCCCGCCGCGGCGGTTTTTAGCTTCCGGGCTCGGCGCTCTTCCACGGTCCCCGCAGGTCCCGCTTCAAGCCTTGAAGGCAGACGTCCGTAGTGACGTCGGTCCTCACCCGGACTTCCCCACGACGATGTGTGAGACCGCCGTGAAGCGCCGCTCCCCGCTCCACCGATGGACCACCTCCGGACGGCGCCCCTCATGAGCAGGAATGACCGAGATCATAGCAGAGGGGAGCGAAGCGGGGATAACCTCCCGACCGATCCCCTTCGCTTGCCGGCGACACCGGCGCCGGATGAGCGGGAAGACGGGGCCAGACCCGGTTCAGCCACGGAGGCCATCATGCGCCTGCCCGCTTTCCTCTCGATGACCATGCTTGCGGCGACGACAATGGCGTCGGCGCAGACCAACGTCTTCTACGCCGAGCGCGGCCACTGGACGGTGATGAATTCGTCCACCCGCTGCTACGCGTGGAACCGGCCCGCCGCCGATTTCAACGCGGCCCCGTACAACGGGCTGCAGATCAGCGCCGGGCCGAAGAGCACCATCAGCGTCGACGTCTTCTTCTGGCCGGGCGCCGTCATGATGGACCGCGAGTACCGGCTCCAGCTCTACTTCAGCGCCGGCGACGTGACGCTCCCGGCGAAACCGACGATCGGCGACTATGTTCTGGCGTCGGCCCCGGACATGGGGCTGTGGCGAAAGCTCCAGGATTCGAAATCGCTGGCGGTCGCGGTGGTCGGCGAGCCCGAGCTTGCGACGAGCTTCACGCTCGACGGCATCGACTGGGTGATCAATACGCTGACGACGTGCTCGGCGTTCCTGCCGAAAGCGCCGGACGGTTAGACGAGCGCAGCGTAGCCCGCGCCACTGGCTGCCGTGGAACCGAACGACGGATTGCGCCGGTCTGGAGCCGGCCCGGTCCGGACTCCGCGACGCCATCCCCGTCCAGGGACGACCGCCCAACCGCCCTGCCCGGTCTCCGGTGTCGTCCCGTCATGCCTCGATTCCGGGAAGCGAAATCGACAAAGCGTCCACCCCGCCCCACTGCGGGAGCGCACGCGGCGCGGTGCGCCAATGCGCCTCTCCTGAATTTGCTTGCCGCAGCCGGGATCGCGTGGTTTTTCCGGGAGCGCCGGGGTGATACCATCGCCTTCATCCCCGATGCCAACAAATCGCCGGCGCGCCCGGCGCGCGAGGAAACGCCGATGAACGCCCCGTCCAAACCACCGAAGCCCGCCAAGGCCGGTCCGTCCGTCACCGACCAGGAGGCGCTCGCGTTCCATGCTCAGGGGCGGCCGGGCAAGCTCGAGATCAACCCGACCAAGCCGATGGCGACGCAGCGCGACCTCTCGCTCGCCTATTCGCCCGGCGTCGCGGCGCCGGTCCGGGCGATCGCCGAGGATCCTTCGCTCGCCTTCGACTACACGACCCGCGGCAACCTCGTCGCCGTCATCTCGAACGGCACCGCCATCCTCGGCCTCGGCAATCTGGGCGCGCTCGCCTCGAAGCCCGTGATGGAAGGCAAGGCGGTGCTGTTCAAGCGCTTCGCCGACGTCGATTCGATCGACCTCGAGGTCGGCACCGAGGACGTCGACGAGTTCATCAATGCCGTCCGCTATCTCGGCCCGTCCTTCGGCGGCATCAACCTCGAGGACATCCGGGCGCCGGACTGCTTCATCATCGAGTCGCGGCTCCGCGAGCTGATGGACATCCCGGTCTTCCATGACGACCAGCACGGCACGGCGATCATTTCGACCGCCGGCCTGATCAACGCCCTCTACCTCACCGGGCGCGACATCAAGACCACGAAGCTCGTCTGCAACGGCGCCGGCTCCGCCGGCATCGCCTGCGTCGAGCTGGTCAAGGCGATGGGCATGCCGGGGGAGAACATCCTCCTCTGCGACACCAAGGGCGTGATCTACAAGGGCCGCACCGAGGGCATGAACCAGTGGAAGTCGGCGCATGCGGTCGAGACCTCGGCCCGCACCCTCGCCGAGGCGATGGACGGCGCCGATGTCGTCTTCGGCCTTTCGGCCAAGGGCGCGCTGACGCCCGAGATGATCCGCTCCATGGCCCCGAAGCCGATCATCTTCGCCATGGCCAATCCCGATCCGGAGGTGACGCCCGAGGAGGTCGCGGAGGTACGCGATGACGCGATCGTCGCCACCGGCCGGTCGGACTATCCCAACCAGGTCAACAACGTCCTCGGCTTCCCCTACATCTTCCGCGGCGCGCTCGACGTTCGGGCGACCAGCATCAACGACGCGATGAAGATCGCCGCGGCCGAGGCGCTCGCCGCGCTTGCCCGCGAGGACGTGCCCGACGAGGTGGCCGCCGCCTATCAGGGGCTCCGCCCCAAATTCGGCATCCACTACATCATCCCGGTGCCGTTCGACCCGCGCCTGATCAGCGAGATTCCGGCGGCGGTGGCGAAGGCGGCGATGGAATCGGGCGTGGCCCGGAAGCCGATCCTCGACATGCCGGCCTACAAGATGCAGCTCTCGGCGCGGCGCGATCCGATCGTCGGCACGCTCCAGCGCATCTTCCAGCGCGTCAAGCGGGCGCCGAAGCGCGTGGTCTTCGCCGAGGGCGAGGAGGAGCAGACGATCCGCGCCGCCGCGAGCTTCGTCCACAACAAGCTCGGCACCGCGGTCCTCATCGGCCGCGAGGAGACCGTCCGCGCCGCCGCCGACCGCGCCGGCATCGACATCCGCGAGGGCATCGAGATCCACAATGCCCGGCTGTCGAGCCGGAACGTCGATTACGCCGACTACCTCTATTCCCGTCTCCAGCGGCGCGGCTACCTGTTCCGCGACTGCCAGCGCCTGGCCAACACCGACCGCAACGCCTTCGGCGCCTGCATGGTGGCGCTCGGCGACGCCGACGCCATGGTCACCGGCGCCACCCGCAACTACGGCGCCGTGCTCGACGATATCCGGAAGGCGATCGACCCCAAGCCCGGCCACCGCGTCATCGGCATCTCGATCGTCATCTCGCGGGGGCGCACGGTTCTGGTCTCCGACACCGCGGTCCACGAGATGCCGACGGCGGAGGAACTTGCCGACATCGCCGAGGAGACCGCGGCCGTCGCCAAGCGCATGGGCTACGAGCCGCGCGTCGCCTTCCTCGCCTATTCGACCTTCGGCCAGCCGGAGGGCGAGCGGTCGCAGAAGGTGCGCGATGCGGTCGCGATTCTCGACGGCCGCCGCACCGACTTCGAGTATGACGGGGAGATGGCGGCCGACGTCGCGCTGTCGACGGCGGGAATGGCGCCCTATCCCTTCTGCCGCCTGTCCGGCCCGGCCAACGTGCTGATCATGCCGGCCTGGCACTCGGCGTCGATCTCGACCAAGCTCCTGCAGGAGCTCGGCGGGTCGACGGTGATCGGCCCGCTGCTCGTCGGCCTCGACAAGCCGGTGCAGATCGTCTCCCTCGGAGCCAAGGACTCCGACATCGTCAACATGGCGGCGCTCGCGGCGTTCAGCCTGGGGGGGTGAGGGGCGTCTTGAATGAGCCTGTTGCCTCCCGTATATACATGGACGTATATACGGGAGATGCAAATGGCGACGGCAAAGGTATTCTGGTCCGGAAACAGCCAGGCTGTGCGGCTTCCGATGGAATTTCGCTTCCACACGGATGAGGTTGAGATCTATCGCCGGGATGGTGAGGTCATTCTCCGCGAGGTGCCAAGGGGTATGGAGCATGCGCTTGAATTGATCAGGCAATTGCCCCCGGAAATTGACGAGAGGGATGATCCGCCCCCGCAGGAGCGGGAAGGTCTTTGATCCCGCGATACCTTCTGGACACAAACATCTGCATCAGCATCCGCCAGAGTCGCCCCGCAGGCGCGGTTTCGCGCTTCAGCGAGATTCGGCAGGGCGATGCCGCCCTGTCGGTCATCACGTATGGCGAGCTTGCTCGCGGCGTGCAAAAAAGCGCCGATCCTCAAAACGGCATGAAGGTGCTTGCGGAACTCCTCGATTTGATTCCCGTGTTGCCCCTGCCGTCTGAAGCAGGCCTGCACTACGGAAGGATACGGGCGGTCCTCGAGCGATCCGGAACCGTGATCGGGAACAACGACGTGTGGATCGCCGCCCATGCGCTCTGCGGCGGGCTCGTACTCGTCACCAACAACGAGCGCGAGTTCCTCCGGGTGCCCGACCTCAAGGTCGAAAACTGGTTTCGCTGACGCCGTCGAACGTCGAATTCATCGTCGTCGGTTCGTCGCGCTGGCAGGGAGCCGGATCACCCGTCCCCGCCACGATCGAAAAGGAAACCCGCGATGAACATCGTCCCCTATCTCTGGTTCAACGGCACCTGCGCCGAGGCCTTCCGCTTCTACGAGACCGCGCTTGGCGGCAAGATCGTCGACATGCTGCCGCATTCCGGCACGCCGATGAGCGCCGACGTGCCGGCGGACTGGCAGGACAAGATCATGCACGCCATGATGAGGTTCGGCGATTCGGTGCTGATGGCCTCCGACATTCCGCCGGCCCACTACCAGCCGCCGCAGGGGGTGTCGGTCTCGCTCCACGTCAAGACGGCGGAGGAGGCCGAGCGCGCCTTTGCGGCGCTGTCCGAGGGCGGCACGGTCACCATGCCGATCGAGAAGACGTTCTGGACCGAACGTTTCGGCATGCTGGTCGACCGCTTCGGGACGCCGTGGATGATCAACTGCGACGCCGCCCCGGCCTGAGCGGACAGGACTGCTGACACGGCGGCCTTGCGCCGCCGTGCGCCGCGCCTGTAGGACAGTCGTCTCCGGCCAGAACGGGAGAGTCGCCATGTCCTACATGCTGCTCATCATGGAAGAACCCGGCGAGCGGCTTGCCCCGCCGGAACCGGAACGGCGCCGGCGCTGGGACGTGATGATGGAGTTTGCCGGCGAGCTCGAAGCCCGCGGCCAGCTCAGGACGGCCAACGCGCTCGCCCTGCCCGGTCGCGAGACCGTCCGCCTAAGGAAGCGCGGCCGGAACCACGCCATGGTCGACGGCCCCTTCGCCGAGGCCAAGGAGATCGTCGGCGGCTTCTTCTATCTCGACGTCGAGACCCGCGAAGAGGCCATTGCCATCGCCGAGCAATGCCCGGCGGTGGAATGGTCGACCGTCGAGGTGCGGAAGGTCGCGCCCTGCTTCGAGGATACCCAGTAGCCCCGGCATCGCCTCACCGACTACAGGGCGCCGGGCGGAGGTCGGTGTCGAGCCACCACCCGCAAGAGCCGCGACGATGCCCTATCCGGGAATACGTGCTTCGCCGCGCGGATCGCCGCCATGCAGTGGCGGTGCGCCTGGCCCCGGAGCGTGGAGTTCGACATCGACGCCGAGCGCCTCGGCAAGGTGGGCGATGTTCATCGTGCCGGTGATGCCGACGTCGTCAGCCTCATGGACGAATTTCGTGGACCTCGGCCTTGCTGACCACGGACGTCGGGACGCTCGCTCCTGGGTTGGCCGCAGACTCATGACGGCTTGCCGTCCGAACCCGGCGGGACGTTTTCGGGACTGAAGATCGTATACGGCACGTCGCTCGACTCGGCGGGCCCTGTGGAGTAGCCGAAGCGGCGGAGGAGCACGTCGATCGCCTTCCGCGCCTGCTGCTCGGGATTCTGGTCGATGGCGAGAGTCATGACGCCGGCCGAGAGCATCCGCGCCGAATGGACGGTGAGCTCGTGGCCGATAAAGACGATCTTGTTGGCGAGACCCACCGCCGTGATCGCGCGCTCGACCGCCCGGTTGGCGCCGCCGGTGTTGTAGATGCCGGCCACCTCGTCGCCCGGCTTGCGCAGGAGTTCGAGCATCATCTGCTCGGTCTGCATCTGCTGGTCGCGGCCCTCGACGATGCCGGCGATCGGGATGGTGGGATTGTAGTCGGCGAGGCCGTCGCGGAAGCCGCTGACCCGCTGGGCATGGGCCCGGTAGGCGTAGCTGTGGGTGAGGACGATGACGGGGCCGGCGCGCCGGACCATCCGCGCCATGAAGAAGGCCGCGGACCGGCCGGCGCCATAGTGATCGATGCCGACATAGGCGAGGCGCGGCGAAGTGGGCAGGTCCGAGACCATAGTCACCACCGGCACGCCGTTCGAGGTGAGCCGGGTGACGGCGTCGACGATCGCCACGTCCTCCTGACCGTAGAGGATCAGCGCGTCGGCATGGGTGGCGAGCATGTGCTCGGCCGCCTCGCGCGGCTTCGCTTCGTCGACGAAATTGCGCTGCACGATCACCGAACGGTCGAGAGTCGAGGCGACGCGGAGGAAGGCGGCGCTGAGCCGCTCGGAGAACGGCGTCTCGCGCCGGGCCATCACCACCTCGACCCGGAGCCCGCGGCGATAGGGCATCGGCAGCGTCCGCGGCAGGGCGAGCTGGCGGGCGGCCTCGATCACCTTCCGCGCCGTGGCCGGCGAGACGTTGCCGCGCTCGTTGAGGACACGGTCCACGGTGGCGATGCCGACATCGGCGAGGCGCGCCACATCGGCAAGCCGAGCCCTGGCGCGGAGCGACCGCACCGACTCCGCGGCTCCGGGCTTGCTGCCGGGGCCATCGCGCTCCGTCACGTCGCCACCCTCCCGTCCGGCTTCTGCGCCGGTTGATCCTGATGTAAATCCATCATAGCAGCGACGGGACCGGGAAGGTGATCGGATTCCATCATGATCCGGCGAAACCTTGCCTCGGCGATTGCGGGCCCGGCATGGCCGCATGTACCCTTCTCTCAGCCACAACCGAACAGAATGGATCATGGGCGAGAGCCGGAGCAGGGTTGTGATCGTGGGCGGCGGGCAGGCCGGCGGCCGGCTCGCGCAGTTGCTTGCGCGAATCGACCGGCTGTCGGTGACGCTTGTCTGCCAGGAGCCGCATCCGCCTTACGAACGGCCGCCGCTGTCGAAGGGCGTTCTCCTCGGCACCCGCGGATTCGACAGCTGCCTGATCTGGCCGCCCGGCGATGCCGCCTGGCAAAAGGTCGAGCTCAGGGTGGGCGTCTCTGCCGAGTCGATCGACCGCAAGGCCAGGACGATCCGCCTCGATGACGGCGCGCGGCTCTCCTACGACCATCTCGTGCTCGCCACCGGTTCGCGGCTCCGGCAGTTGACGGTTCCTGGCTCGAGGCTCGGCAACGTCCATTCGCTCCGGAGCTACGACCAGGCGCTCGCCATCGCCGAGGACTTTGCCCCGGGCAAGCGTCTCGTCGTCGTCGGCGGCGGATTCATCGGGCTTGAGATCGCGGCCTCGGCGCGCCTCCGGGATCTGGTGACAACGGTGGTCGAGGCGTCGGACCGACTGCTTGCCCGAGTCGTGCCGGCACGCATCGCGGGCCTGCTCGCCAGCCGCCATGAGGCGGAGGGCGTCTCGCTCCGCATGGGGGCGATGGTCGAGCGCTTCATCTCCAACGGCCGCGGGGCGGTGAAGGCGGTCGAGCTGTCGACCGGCGAGACGCTGCCTTGTGATGTCGCCGTGGTTGGCGTCGGCGTTGCTGCCAACATCGAACTCGCCGCGAAGGCGGGACTCGAGGTCGATGTCGGGATACGGGTCGACGAGCAGCTTCGCACGTCCGACCCGGCGGTTTTCGCGATCGGTGACGTCGCCACGTTCCGGCATCCGCTCTACCAGCGCCATGTGCGGGTCGAAGCCTGGCAGAATGCCGAGGACCACGCCAAGGTGGTGGCGGCGCTGCTCGCAGAGCAGGAGGCCGTCGCCGACTCGGTCCCCTATTTCTGGTCGGACCAGTACGACCTGTCGCTCCAGATCGTCGGGCTGCCCCATCTCGGCTCATCGGTGGTGACGCGAACGCGGAAAGACGGCGCCGCGATCCTGTTTCACCTCGAGCCGGACGGCCGCATCGTCGGCGCGACCGGGCTCGGCACCAGCGGCTCGATCGGCCGCGACATCCGCCTCACGCAGCTGCTCATCGCAGAGGGCGCGCGTCCGGACAGGGCGGTCCTCAAGAATCCCGAGGCGCGCCTCAAGGCGCTCCTCAGCCAGGACACTCCGCCACCGCTCCACCCCGCCCAGGCGGGGGCGCAGCCGTTCCCGGGTGTCTGACCCGCCAATCTCCCATCGCCGGCGCAAGCCGGCGCCTTGGCTTGGCTGCAGGCCTAGAAGCTCAATCGCTTGGCCTGCACCACCCCGTCGAGCGTGCGGACGTGTTCGAGGACCGCATCCGTGATCGGCTCGTCGACCTCGATCAGCGATATCGCATCCTCGCCTGCAGCGACGCGCCCCAGGTTGAAGTTGGCGATGTTGACCTTCGCATTGCCCAGGAGCGTGCCGAGCCGGCCGATGAAGCCCGGCCGGTCGCGGTTGGTGATGTAGAGGAGGTTCGGCGCGAAGCCCGACTCCATGTCGATGCCCTTGATCTGGATGACGCGCGGGCGGCCGTCGGAAAACACCGTGCCGGCGACCGAGCGCTCCTGCTGATCGGTGCGCACGGTGAGCCGGACATACGTCTCGTAGGCGCCACGCTGGGTCTGTCGCGTCTCGTCGACGGCGATGCCGCGCTCGCGGGCGACCACCGGCGCGTTGACCATGTTGACCTCGGTCAGGATCGGGCGGAGCAGCCCGGCGAGAAGCGCCGCCGTCAGCGCCCGCGTATTCATGTCGGCGACGTCGCCGGCATATTCGATGGTGACGCCGTTGATGGTGCTTTCCGTGAGCTGGCCGGCGAACGAGCCGAGCTTCTCGGCGAGACGGACGAAGGGCGTCAGCCGCACCGCCTCCTCGGCCGAGATCGAGGGCATGTTGAGGGCGTTGGAGACCGCGCCATTGACGAGATAGTCCGCCATCTGCTCGGCGACCTGGAGCGCGACGTTCTCCTGCGCCTCGGTGGTCGAAGCGCCGAGATGCGGGGTGCAGACCACGTTGGGCAGCCCGAACAGAGGACTCGCCTCGGCGGGCTCGGTGACGAAGACGTCGACGCCGGCGCCGGCGACCTTGCCGGCCCTGATCGCGGCGGCGAGCGCCTCCTCGTCGACCAGGCCGCCGCGGGCGCAATTGATGATGCGCACGCCGTCCTTCATCTTCGCAATCGCCCCGGCGTCGATGATGTTCTTCGTCTTTTCGGTGAGCGGCGTGTGCAGGGTGATGAAGTCGGCGCGGCGGAAGAGCTCGTCGAGGTCGACCTTGTCGACGCCGAGCTGCACCGCCCGCTCCTCCGACAGGTAGGGATCGAAGGCGATCACCTTCATTTTCAGGCCGACGGCGCGGTCGGCGACGATCGAGCCGATATTGCCGCAGCCGATCACGCCGAGGGTCTTGGCCGTGATCTCGGTGCCCATGAAGCGGTTCTTCTCCCACTTGCCGGCCTGGGTCGAGGCGTCGGCGGCTGGGAGCTGGCGGGCGATGGCGAACATCAGCGCGATGGCGTGTTCGGCGGTGGTGATCGAATTGCCGAAGGGCGTGTTCATCACGATGATGCCCTTCGCCGTCGCGGCCGGGACGTCGACATTGTCGACGCCGATGCCGGCACGGCCGATCACGCGGAGCTTCGTCGCGGCGGCAAGCACCTTGTCGCTGACCTTGGTGGCGGAGCGGATGGCCAGGCCATCATAATCGCCGATCACGGCGAGGAGCTTCTCCTTGTCCTTGCCGAGATCGGGCAGGTAGTCGACGTCGACGCCGCGATCCTTGAAGATCTGGACGGCGGTCTTGCTGAGCTTGTCGGAAACGAGAACGCGTGGGGCGGTCATGGGCGTGGGTCCTGACGAAAGAGAGAGTGATCGCCGCCTGCGCCCACCCTGACTGCCATCCCCGCGAAAGCGGGGACCGAGTAAACGATGTCGCGTACGAATTTCGATCGGCGGCGTTTACTGGGTTCCCGCTTTCGCGGGAATGACACGTGGGAGCGCGGCGACGGCCGTGGCTTACGCCGCCTGCTTGAGCGCGGCCTTTTCCTGCGCGAAGCCCCACTCGATCCACCCGGTCAGGGCGGCGAGGTCGGAGGCCTCGATGGTGGCGCCGGCCCAGATGCGGAAGTGGGGCGGGGCGTCGCGGTGGAAGGCGATGTCGTAGGCGACGCCTTCCTTGTCGAGCCGCGCCGCAATCGCCCGGACAAAGGCCTCCTGCCCGGCGAGGTCGAGGGCGGTCATCGCCGGATCGACGATCTTGAGGCAGACGGAGGTGTTCGACCGCGTCGCCGGATCGACGGCGAAATGGTCGATCCACGGGGTCCTTTCGGCCCAGTCGGCGAGCACCTTGAAGTTTGCGTCCGCGCGGGCCTGGAGGCCCTTCAGCCCGCCGACCGACTTCGCCCAGAGGAGCGCATCCAGATAGTCCTCGACGCAGAGCATCGAGGGCGTGTTGAGGGTCTCGCCGACGAAGAGGCCGTCGATGAGCTTGCCGCCCTTCGTCATCCGGAAGATCTTCGGCAGCGGCCAGGGCGGGGTATACGATGTGAGCCGCTCGACGGCGCGGGGGCTGAGCACGATCATCCCGTGCGCGGCCTCGCCGCCGAGGGCCTTCTGCCAGGAGAAGGTGACGACGTCGAGCTTCTGGAAGTCGAGGTTCTGCGCGAAAGCGGCCGAGGTCGCGTCGCAGATCGTCAGCCCCTCCCGTTCGGCCGGGATCCAGTCGGCGTTCGGAACGCGGACGCCGGAGGTCGTGCCGTTCCAGGTGAAGACGACGTCGCGGGTGAAATCGACCTGCGAGAGGTCGGGCAGATGGCCGTATTCGGCCTTGATGGTGCGGGTGTCGGGCAGCTTGAGCTGCTTCACCACGTCGGTGACCCAGCCGAGCCCGAAACTCTCCCAGGCGAGGACGTCGACCTTGCGGGCGCCGAGCATCGACCACAGCGCCATCTCGAGCGCGCCGGTATCTGATGCGGGCACGATGGCGATCAGGTGGGTGTCGGGGACCTCGAGCACCTCGCGGGTCAGGTCGATCGCGCGGCCGAGCTTCTGCTTGCCGATCTTGGCGCGATGCGAGCGGCCGAGGGCGGCGCCCTTCAGCACGTCCAGCGACCAGCCGGGGCGCTTGGCGCAAGGTCCAGAGGAGAAATTGGGATTGGCCGGCCGGGCGGCCGGAAAGGCGGGATTGGTCATGTCATCTACCCTTTCAGATAGGCGCGCCTCGGTGGGGAGGCGTGTCCCGCCGCGGGCAATACGCCCGGCCGGGGACGGAGTCAATCGCGGTATCTGGACTTGGATGAAAGGGTGAAGCGCGGCGGTTGCAGGCCGCCGCGCTCAGGACCCCGAACGCGGCCTGAGGAGGTAGGGCGGCCGCGAGGAGGATGTCGACTATGTCGCGAAACGGAATATTCACCATGATGGTTAAGGATGCGTTAACCACGATTTCTGGAACGAGCGGCAAGAAAAAAGCCCCGGAAAGGCCGGGGCTTTTTCGTTTTCGATGCTTCGGCGCGAGGGCCTAAGCCAGACCTAAGCCTGCGGCTGCGGCTCCAGCCCGCCCTCGGGCTCGCCGGAGGGCTTGCTCGGCTTCGACTTGGTGACCGGCACGGCGGAGCCGCGCGAGGAGGCCGAATCGTCGCCCGTGTCGCGGACCGGGGGACGGCCGGCGATCAGGTTCCTGATCTCGTCGCCGGAGAGCGTCTCGTATTCGAGGAGCCCCTGCGCCAGGATCTCCAGTTCGTCCCGATGGTCGGAGAGGATGCGCTGCGCGTCGGACAGGCCGGTCTCGACCAGCCGCCTGATCTCGGCGTCGATCTTCCGCGCCGTCTCCTCGGAGACGTTCTGCGTGCGGGACACGGAGTGGCCGAGGAAGACCTCCTCCTGGTTCTCGCCATAGGCGACGGTGCCGAGCTCGCTGGAAAGGCCCCAGCGGGTCACCATCATCCGGGCAAGGCGGGTCGCCTGCTCGATGTCGGAAGCGGCGCCGGAGGTGACCTTGTCCCGGCCGAAGATGACTTCCTCGGCGACGCGGCCACCCATCATGATGGCGAGGCGCGAAGTCATCTGCTCGAGGCTCATCGACAGCTTGTCGCGTTCGGGGAGCTGCATGACCATGCCGAGGGCGCGGCCGCGCGGGATGATCGTCGCTTTGTGGACCGGATCGGTGGCCGGGACGTGGAGGGCGCAGATCGCGTGGCCCGCCTCGTGATACGCGGTGAGCCGCTTCTCGTCCTCGGTCATGACCAGGGTGCGGCGCTCGGCGCCCATCATCACCTTGTCCTTGGCGTCCTCGAACTCGGCCATGGTGACGATGCGCTTGCCCCGGCGCGCGGCGAGCAGCGCCGCCTCATTGACGAGGTTCATCAGGTCGGCGCCGGAGAATCCGGGGGTGCCGCGGGCCACCGTCTTGAGGTCGACATCGGGCGCCATCGGCACCTTGCGGACATGGACCTTGAGGATCTTCTCGCGGCCGACGACGTCGGGGTTCGGGACGACGATCTGGCGGTCGAAACGGCCGGGACGGAGCAGCGCCGGGTCGAGCACGTCGGGACGGTTGGTCGCAGCGATGAGGATGATGCCCTCGTTCGACTCGAAGCCGTCCATCTCGACAAGGAGCTGGTTCAGCGTCTGCTCGCGCTCGTCATTGCCGCCGCCGAGGCCGGCGCCGCGATGGCGGCCGACCGCGTCGATCTCGTCGATGAAGATGATGCAGGGCGCATTCTTCTTCGCCTGCTCGAACATGTCGCGGACGCGGGAGGCGCCGACGCCGACGAACATCTCGACGAAGTCGGAACCGGAAATGGTGAAGAACGGCACGTTCGCCTCGCCGGCGATGGCGCGGGCGAGCAGCGTCTTGCCGGTGCCGGGCGGGCCGACGAGCAGCACGCCGCGCGGTATGCGGCCGCCGAGGCGCTGGAACTTCTGCGGGTCGCGCAGGAACTCGACGATCTCCTGGAGGTCTTCCTTGGCCTCGTCGACGCCGGCGACATCCTCGAAGGTGACGCGGCCGTGGGCCTCGGTCAGGAGCTTGGCCTTCGACTTGCCGAAGCCGAGCGCCTTGCCGCCCGCACCGCCTTGCATCTGGCGCATGAAGAAGATCCACACGCCGAGGATCAGGAACATAGGCAGCCACGAGATGAGCATGCCGATCAGCGACTGGCCGCCCTCGGACGGGGGCTTGGCGGTGATCGAAACGCCGCGATCCTCGAGACGGTTGACGAGATCGGGATCCTCGGGCGCGAAGGTCTGGAAGGCGCCGCCATTGGCGTAGATGCCGGTGATCTGCTGGCCGGAGATGACGACGTTCCGCACCTGGCCCTCATCGACCTCGGACAGGAACTGCGAATAGGAGATGTCCTGGCCGGCAGTGCGCTGCCCGGAATTCTGGAACAGGTTGAAGAGCGCAATCAGGACCAGCCCGATGATCACCCACAACGCAAAGTTACGGAAGTTCGCGTTCATGCTCGTCCCTTGAGCGCCCGCGGGCTACGGCCCGCCTCCGGCATCGTGCAGTAAGATAGGTGCCGAAAGTCCCAATGCCAACAAGACTCTCTGTGCCTATCATGCTGAAATTGCGGCAGGGTGAAGGGATTCGATCAGGATTCGGCCAGGTCGGGGAACCGCGGCGGGCTGGCGAGCCGCCGGGAAACGATCTCGGCGGCGGCGACCCCGAGCCCCGGCGCGCCCGGCGCGAACCAGCCGAGGGAGGGGATCGCCACGATCCGGTCGTCCCGGAAAACCGCAGGCAGCGCGGCCAGCGCCGCGGCCGGAACCCCTGCGGGCCGGACCACGGCGGATGGACGCGCGGCGCCGAGCGCGGCAAGCCTGAGGCCACCCGGGGCGTCGGCGGGGACTTCGATCCGGAAACGATGATCCCATGGCACGGCCGCTCCCGGCGGCGCGGGAACCGAGGGCAGACCGGCGCGGCCGGCCTCGCGATAGAACCGGATCTTGCCGGGGCGGCCCTCGACCACGACCCCGGCCAGGGTCCGCTTCATCGCCGTTCCCGCGCCGCGGAGGCCGTCCGCCAGCGCCGCGACCGGCGTCGCTCGTGGCGGGTAGTCCTCGCCGCCGATCGCCTGCAGCAGCCGGACGACCAGACGGAAGCGGATCTCGGCCGGAGCAACGGCAAAGGCCTCGGACCGCACGCTGGCGACCGCGAAGGGGTCGACTTCGACGGCATCGGCAATGAAGGCGTCGACGGCGGCATCGATCGCATCGGCCGCCTGCGCGAGACGCGCCGCCGAACCGGCAATGGCGGCAGGGTCAAGTCCGCCTTCGGCAAGCGCGGGCAGGAGGCGACGCATGCGTACCCGGAGGAAGCGCGGGTCGACATTCATGGGATCGTCATGCGCGGCCAGGCCCGCGGCCGCCGCGGTTGCCGCGAGGCGGCCACGGGCTACCGTCAGAAAAGGCCGGAAGAGGACCAGGCCATCGAGGTCGATCTCGCGGCGCATGGCGGCGAGGCCGAAGACCCCGGAGCCACGCTCGAGCCGCATCAGGAACGTCTCCGCCTGATCCTCCAGGCTGTGGGCGGTTAGAAGATGGGTCGCACCGACATCGCGCGCCGCCTCGACCAGAAGCCGGTAGCGTTCGCGCCGGGCGCCCGCCTCGATGCCGGAGGTGGGCTTCGGTCCAACCCAGGCGAGGACATGCGCTGCAAGCCCGCGGTCCCGGGCGATGGCGACGACATCAGCGGCGACCGCGTCGGAGCCGGCCGAAAGGCCATGGTCCACGGTGAGGACGACGACGTTCGGCCCGTCTCTGCCCTGCCGCCAGCGATTTGCGGCGGCGAGGAGGGCGAGGGAATCGCGGCCGCCCGACACGGCGATCACGATCGCCGGCGACGCGGCTACGGGCGCGAACAGACCCGCGATCTCGGCGTCGGTCAGAACGGCGGCGCCTTCAATTCCACAGTCGGGCGCCGCCGTCATGACCGGCGGCCCAACATCAGGTGCAGCGGGCGACCGCCTGCTCGGTGGCGACCCGCTGGCGGAGCGCGTTCGACGAATTCGGGTACTTCTTGAGGACCTCGGCATAGGTCGAACAGGCCGCCTCGCGTTCGCCGAGGCCGGCAAGCGACAGACCGAGCTTGAGGAGGGTGTCCGCCGCCTTGCCGCTCGTCGGATAGGCCTTGTAGCCCGACAGGAACTCGTCGGCGGCGTCGCGGTACTGGCCGCGGGCGAAGAGGCTCTCGCCGAGCCAATACTGGGCGTCGGAGACGCGCTGGTCGCCCGGATAGGTGGCGATGAAGCCGCGGAACGAGGCCTCGGCGAGGATGTAGTCGCCGGCAAGGATCGCCGCATAGGCGCGCTCGTAGTCGGCCCCCGGCTCGCCCAGGGAGACCACCTGGGTCGGAGCCACGGGCGCGGCCGGCTGCTCGGCCGCGCTGCGCGCCATGGCCGTGAGGTCGATGGGCTGATTCTGCGGGGCGTCGATCACCACCTGGCCGGACGGCTGGGCGGCGGCAACCGTGGCGCCGGTGTTGGGAAGCGGCGTTACCGGCTGGGGCGCGGCCGCGACATTGGGCAGCGGCTGGCCGCCGAGGGCCGCCTGGAGCTGGGTCTGCGTCTGATGGAGGCGGAAGGCAAGTTCCTCGACCTGTCCGGACAGCTCGCGAATGCGCGCCTCGGCGCGGTCGAGCCTGGCCATGACGTCGTTCGGCGCGATCGGAACCTCGGTCACCGTCGACGGCGGCAGGAGGATGATCTCCCCCGGAGGCAGCCCCTCGGCCGGCGGCGGAAGGAGGATCTCCTCGCTGCCGCGGTCGCGCTTCCAGGGCCACTGGATCGCCCCGCTCGTTCCGGTCTGTGCGGCGACGGCGAATCCGGCGATTGCCGCCAGGACGATGGTGCGATTGACTGCCTTCATGGTGTCACGGCGTCCCTGGCGCATCGTGAAGGATCGGGCGCGACAGATATGAGGCCGCCCCGACCGCATGTGAAGCGGAGACATAGGTCGCCCGAGTTCGGCCAAAGTGAGGCACATGCGACGCAGGAAGTGAGGAGTCGAGCCATGCTTGCGACGATTGAATCTCGCAAGCAGCGGCCCTGACCGGCGCGCCCTATGCCCCCGCGTTGCTGAGGACGATGACGGCGCGGCGGTTCTGCGACCAGCAGGATATATCGTCGCAGACCGCGACCGGGCGCTCCTTGCCGTAGGAAAGGGTGCGCATGCGGTTCGGCGCGATGCCGCGGGAGACGAAATAGGCCTGCACGGCGGAGGCGCGGCGGGCGCCGAGCGCGATGTTATATTCGCGCGTCCCACGCTCGTCGGCGTGGCCTTCGATGACGAAGGCGTAGTTCGGGTACTGCTGCAGCCACTGGACCTGGCGGTTCAGCGTGCCGACGGCTTCCTGCGTGAACTCCGACGAATCGACGAGGAAGAAGACCCGGTCGCCGACATTGACGGTGAAGTCCTGGCTGCTGCCCGGGGTCGCCGCGCCGCCGGTGATGGAGAGGTCGGCGCCGCTGTTTGCCCCCGGCTTGGCGCAGGCGGCAAGGCCGAGGGCGACCCCGGCGACAAGCGCCAGGCGCGCGATCGTCTTCATTTTCAACATCAGATTAACTCCCCGTCCACCATGCCCCGATTGCTAGCAGGCGTGTGGTTAAGCGGGCCTTCAGGAAGGTGGTTAACGAAACCGATCTCCGCCGCAGCACGCTCGCCCGCCCCGCGGACACGTTCAGCCGGGCAAGCGCGGCGACAGTGAGGCGGCAGACTCAGTTGACCGGCGGCGACCAGGCCGGATCGGAGGCGAAGCCCGGCGTCGCGACCTGGTACTGATTGTAGCCGGTGAGGTCGATCGTGAAGAGTCTTGGGCCGCCCTCGCCCGGCTGTTCGCGGAAGAACATGATGATTCGGCCGTTCGGCGCCCAGGTCGGGCCCTCGTTGTGATAGCCCTCGGTCAGGATGCGCTCGCCGCTGCCGTCCGGCTTGATCACGCCGATCGAGAACTGGCCGCCGGACTGCCGGGTGAAGGCGATGAGGTCGCCGCGCGGCGACCAGACCGGCGTGCCGTAGCTGCCACCCGCGAAAGTGATGCGTTGCGGGTTGGAGCCGTCGGCGTTCATCACATAGAGTTGCTTCGCTCCGCCGCGGTCGGATTCAAAGACGATCTGCGAGCCGTCCGGCGCATAGCTCGCGCTGACATCGATGGCCGCGCCGTCGGTGAGCTGACGGAGCGCCCGGGTTTCGAGATCGTATTCGAAGATGTTGGTCGCGCCGCCGCGCTCGAGACTGAGCACGACGCGCCGGCCGTCCGGCGAGAAGCGCGGCGCGAGCGACATGCCGGGGAAGCGTTCGATCAGCCGGCGCTGGCCGGTCTGGACGTCGAGGAGGTAGACGCTGGGGTCGGCGCCCTCGTAGGACATGTAGGCGATGGATTGCGAGGTCGGGCTGAAGCGCGGGGTGAGGACCAGGCTGTTGCCTTCGGTCAGGTAACGGACATTGGCGCCATCCTGGTCCATGACGGCAAGCCGCTTGATGCGACGGTCCTTGGGACCGGATTCGTCGACGAACACCACCTGGGTGTTGAAGTAGCCCTTCTCGCCCGTCAGCCGTTCGTAGATGGCGTCGGCGATGATGTGGGCGACCTTCCGCCAGTTCTCCGGCCCGGCGAAATACTGCTGCCCGGTGGCCTGCTGGCCGGTGATCACATCCCACAGCCGGAACTCGGCGCGAAGCCGCCCGTCGGGTTCGCGGCCGACGGCGCCGACCACCAGCGCCTGGGCATCGATCGCGCGCCACTCGGCGAAGCTCGGCACGGCCGACGAGGCCGGGACCGGCAGTCGTGTGGCGTCGAGGGGGATGAACAGGCCGGAGCGAACGAGATCGTTGGTGATGACGGCGGTCATCTCGGCCGCGATCTGGGCATCGCCGCCCGGGGCGGCGAAGACCGGAATCGCGATCGGAATCGGCTTGATCTGGCCCTGCGTGATGTCGAGCTCGAGCACGGCGCCCGCCGGGCGGACCGCTCCGAGGGCGGCGAAGACGGCGGCGATTGCCAGCATCGCACCGGCGATTCCTCCCCGGCGAAGTCGCGTCGTCATGGTCATCCTCGTTTTTCCATCCGGTCGCCGGACGTCAGCCCTGTGGCGTGAAGCGGAGCTGAACGTCCTTCCACTGGTCATATTTCTCGGCCGGCAGTGCATAGGGCCCGCACTGCATGACGGCCCGGATGGCATTGTCGCCGGCAACCGGGCCGTACTGGCTCGCGGGATACTCGACCACCTCCGGCATTCCGGCCACCGTGCCATCGGGCTTGAGCTGGAAACGAATACTCACCGTCACCTCGCGGGGGCTGGTCCAGCCCTGCGGGATCACCCAGCACCGGGTGATCTGGGAACGGAGCGCATCGATCTCGCTCTGCGTCATCTTGGCGTCGACGCTGCCGGTGGCGACGCCAAGCGTCGCCGGCGACGAGGACGGCGCCTGCGCGGTCCCGGTCGCGCTCCGGTCGATGAGCGCCGCGATGTCGGCCGTGAAGGTATCGCTGGCCTCGGCAGCGTCCGGCGCCGGCGGCGTTTCCGGGGCCGGGCGGTCGGGCCGGATTCGGGGGCTGGGCGGGGCCGCGGCCGCCTGCTGGGGCGGCGACGGCTCGGGCGGCGGCTCCTCGGCTGCGGTCTCGGGCAACGGCTCTGGCTCAGCCTCCGCGGGCGGCGTATCGGCGCCCGACTCGGCGGATTCGGCCGGGGACGATGCTTCCGGCGGTGGAGGCGGCGGCGGGGTCGGCTTGTCGTCCCCGGCGAGATCGTTCTCGGGCGGCGTCTCGGCGACCGTCTCGGTCGGATCGTTGGGTGAGGGCGTATCGGCCTCCGCGCCCGACTCCTTGCCGAGATCGAGATCGGTCAGGTCCGTCACCTCGATGAACTCGACCGGCAGCGTCTCGATATGGCTCGCGTCGAGCGGCGACCCGGTGAGCGTGATCAGGCCCCAGCCGAGCAGGACGATGTGCACCGCTGCCGAGGCGAGAAGGCCAGTGCGCATCGGTCCGGTCAGCCTCCCGACTCCTGGAGCGCGACCAGTCCGATCCGCTTGAAGCCGGCATTGTTGATCGCGCCCATCACGGTCATGATCGTCCCGTAGCTCGCCGTCCTGTCGCCGCGAACGTAGATGCGCTCCTCCAAGCCTTCGGTGGCGATGGCGGTGATGCGCGGCACGACCTGGTCCATGGCGACCTCCTCCTCGCCGATGAACACCTTCCCGTCGGGATCGATGGTCACCATGATCGGCTCCTTGTCGACCGCGAGCGCCTGGACCGCTGCCTGTGGGAGGTCGATCGGCACGCCGGCGGTAAGCAGCGGCGCCGCCACCATGAACACGATGAGGAGCACCAGCATCACGTCGACGAAGGGCGTGACGTTGATCTCGCTCATCGGCTTCGGGGCCCGCCCGCGGCGTCGGCTCCGCGCGCCCCCCCTGGATCCAACCGACATCGCCATCGTCAGTCGCCTCGCTCGTCAGCCTGCCGCGACAGGATCGCCGAGAACTCGTCGGCGAAGCCTTCGAGCCGGTCGCCGATCTTGCCGGCCTCGCTCGACAGCTTGTTATAGGCGATCACCGCCGGAATTGCGGCAAGCAGTCCGAGCGCGGTGGCGAGCAGCGCCTCGGCGATGCCGGGCGCGACCACGGCAAGCGAGGTGTTGTTCGACGACGCGATCGACTGGAAGCTGTTCATGATGCCCCACACCGTGCCGAACAGCCCGACGAAGGGGCCGGCGGAGCCGACCGTGGCGAGGAACAGGAGACGGCTTTCCAGCCGCCCGACTTCGCGGGCGATGGTCACGTCGAGCACCTTCTCGATGCGCGTCTGGAGCCCGAACTGGGAGCGGGCGCCGGCCTCGAAACTCCGTTTCCACTCCCGCATTGCGGCGGCGAAGACAGAGGCCATGCCCTGCGGCGTGCGGCCGGACAGCGAGCGGTAGAGCTCCTCCAGCGACTGGCCCGACCAGAACGTCTTCTCGAAGCTGTCCATCTGCTTGCGTATCCTCGCGTAGAGGATCGCCTTGTCGATGATGATGGCCCAGCTCCACACGGACGCAAGCAGAAGGCCGATGATCACCGCTTTCACGATGATGTCGGCCTGCAGGAAAAGCGAGATCAGCGACATGCTGACCGCCGGCGAGGCCAGCGCGACCTCGGTCACCCCTTCGTTCGGCATCGGAACTCCAAGCTCTCGTACCTTGCTTCGACAATGCGGCACGGGTGGCTGCCGGCGGGGTGACCAGCGTGCGCGATTCGGGCTCTCTTTGCAGGGTTTCCCGACGCTCGTTCCGGCGTCTCGTCAGGCCCCGTCAGGTGACGCGCGAATCTGGCGAAACAAGGGCCGAAGTGTGCGGCGAATGCCCGCAAAACCTTGGCGTTTCTAGCCTCGACAGCGTTAACGAAGGGTTAGGAGTGGCGCCAGGCGCGCGCCGGACGCCCGTTCGCTCGCGCTCTCGGGCCGGATCAAGCCACTCCGGTCGCGACCGCGGCCGCGTGGAGTGTGTCCCGGACCGAATCGGGGATGCGCCGCGCCCTGCCCTCGCGGTTGACGAGAACGATCGTCACCTCGGCCTCGGTCAGCCGCTCACCGTCGCGAGCCACGGTCTGGATGAGGATGAGGCGGGCGCCGGTGACGGCCTTCACCAGGGTCGTCACCTCGACGAGGTCGTCGATCCGGGCGGGCTTGAAGTAGCCGATGTCGATCCGGTGCACGGCGAAGACCAGGGGCTCGCCGTGATCGCCGGCGTCGAGCGCGGTATGGGCGACGCCCAGCAGGCGCACGAAGTCCGAGCGGCCGCGCTCCATGAACCGGATGTAGCTGCCGTGATAGACCACGCCGGAGAAGTCCGTGTCCTCGAAATAGATGCGGACCGGCAGGACATGGCCGCCGGGAACGAGGCGGCCGGCGAGGTCGGGCCAGGGTTGGGGCGGCATTCGCAGTTGCACTCACGACTGGATCGATTCCACCAAGGATAGACCGTGACCTGAACTGCTACAAACCCGCTTCTGTCACAGAACCCAGATGCCGTCGGGAAAACCATGGAGTGCTGGATACCAATATCATCAGCGACGCGATCAAACCGCTTCCGTCGCCGTCGCTGATTGCATGGCCGGAGGAGCAGAGCGACGAAGACCTCTACATTTCATCGTTCACGGTAGCAGAAGTGCGACGGGGCATCCTCATGAAGCCGGCGGGGCCGAAGCGAACCGCACTCGAGACTTGGTTCTCCGGTCCTGCCGGACCGCTGACCCTGTTCCAGAACCGGATCCTGCCGTTCGATGACCGGGCAGCCTTGATCTGGGCTCGGCTAATGGTTGACGGAAGCGTCGCCGGGCGACCGAGAAATCCGCTCGACACGATCATCGCCGCGATCGCGGAAGCGAATGGGTGCGTCGTTGTGACCGACAACCGGAAGCCCTTCGTCGGGCTGAATACGATCAGCCCATTGCGATCGTAGCCCTCAGCAAGCCTGCGTCGTCACAGTCCCTATTGCTCTCCGCCCTCATCGAACAGCGCGAACTGGGTCGCGCCGGGACCGGACGGCGCCGCCAGCCCGAGGTGGCGGAAGGCCTGCGGCGTCAGCAGCCGGCCGCGCGGGGTGCGCTGGACGAAGCCTTGCTGGATCAGGAAGGGCTCGACGATCTCCTCGATCGCGTCGCGCGGCTCGGAGAGGGCCGCGGCGATGGTCTCGATGCCGACCGGGCCGCCGCCGAAACTCGTCGCGATCAGGTTCAGGTAGCGGCGGTCGAGCTGGTCGAAGCCGAGCGAATCGACCTCCAGCCTCTGCAGCGCCTTGTCGGCCTCGTGCGCGTCGACCGCCTCGACGCCATCCACCGCAGCGAAGTCGCGCACACGGCGCAAGAGCCGCGTGGCGATGCGCGGCGTGCCCCGCGAGCGCCGGGCGATCTCGGTCGCGCCGTCGGGCGTGAGGTTGACGCCCAGAATGCGCGCCCCGCGGCGGACGATATATTCGAGCTCCTCGACCGAGTAGAAGTTGAGCCGGATCGGGATGCCGAAACGGTCGCGGAGCGGCGTGGTGAGCAGGCCGAGCCGAGTGGTGGCGCCGACCAGGGTGAACGGCGCGAGCCCGATCTTGACGGAGCGGGCCGCCGGCCCCTCGCCGATGATCAGGTCGAGCTGAAAATCCTCGAGCGCGGGGTAGAGGATTTCCTCGACCGCCGGGGCGAGGCGATGGATCTCGTCGATGAAAAGGACGTCGCGCTCCTCGAGATTGGTGAGCAGCGCCGCGAGGTCGCCGGCGCGGGCGATCACCGGGCCGGAGGTGGCGCGGAAATTGACCCCGAGCTCACGGGAGACGATCTGCGCCAGTGTCGTCTTGCCGAGGCCGGGCGGGCCGACGAAGAGGACGTGGTCGAGCGCCTCGTTCCGCGAGCGCGCGGCGTCGATGAAGACCTTGAGGTTGGCGCAGGCCTGCGCCTGGCCGACGAAATCGGCGAGGAGCTGCGGCCGGAGCGTCGCGTCGGGCGCGTCGTCGTCGCGGGTCTCCGGGGTGACGAGGCGGCTCATGCCGTCGGGGCCTCGCGGCGACGGGGCGGCCGGGTGGATGCGAACCAGCAGACGAACGTCGAGACGACGCTCGCAACGAACATCTGCACCTCGAGCGGCGACGACAGCGTCGACGGCGGTAATCCCCACGGCACCGGCCAGAGCATGCCGCCGAGCGCGCCGATGACCACCGCGAGCCACGGGTCGGACCGCGTACGCCCGAAATCGACGGCGGCAAAGAAGGCGCCGACAACGGCGGCAGGGATGAGGCCCATGGCATAGGCGGCCGGGACGCCGACCGAGCCGAACGCGACGAGGAAGTAGACGATGGTGCCGATATCGCGACCCTCGACAACCACCGTGGCAATGTCGCGGAAGCCGACGATCGCCCCGCCGATCAGCGGCCCGACGACGGCGAAGAACAGGACGGTGCCGAGCGCGCGGCCGAGCGCCGTCCGCCCCGGAGGGGCTTGTGACTCCGTCGCCGGCAGGTTCGGCAGGACCATGGCCGCCGCTCCGTCGCTCACCGTGGCTGTCCCTTCGGCCGCAGAGCGTAGCAGAGGACGAGGGCGACGAGGAGCGACGCAACGCCCCCGATCAGGCCGACGGCGGCAAGGTTGACCGCGGACGCCGGCGGGTCGACCAGAGCGAGGCCCAGCCAGAGGGAATTGGCCATGGTCATTGCCGCGGCGAGGAGCAGCGCCGCGGCGCCGAGCGCCCACCATGGCCAGCGCTCCGGAACGAGGCCGACGAGCAGGCCGAGAACCGCACCTTGCGGGAGCGAATTCAACGCGAGCCAGATCAGCGAGGACGGGAACGTCATCAGCGCCACGCTGATCGCCAGCCACCCGCCGCGAATGACGAAGAACAGGAAGAAGACGAACGGCGCCGCCGCGGCATAGACGAGGATGAAGGTGACGAGGCGCTGCGTCGCCGTGCGCGAGGGACCGGGCGCGATGGCCGGCTGTGCGACGCCCTCCTTCGCGATCACCGCGCCAGTTCCTTCAGTCCGAGGCGGATGAGCTGCTCGGTGGTGGCGTTCTCGCCGCCGGCCCGCGACGCGGCGGCGACCGCGGCGCTCGCCTGGACCTGGGCATAGCCGAGATTGACCAGCGCCGAGACCGCCTCCGTCACCGGTTGCGGGGCGCGGCGCTCGGCCAGGTCGGCCTGGAGGTTCATCACCGCCGGGTCGGCGCTGGCAAAGGCCGGCGCCTTGTCGCGGAGCTCGGCGACGATCCGTTCCGCCACCTTCTTGCCAACGCCGGGGGCGCGGGCGAGGAGCGCCTTGTCCTGGAGCGCGATCGCGGTCGCCAGCTCGCCCGGCTTCATGATGCCGAGCACCGCCAGGGCCACCTTGCTGCCGACGCCCTGCACGGTCTGGAGCATCCGGAACCATTCCCGTTCGAGGTCGGAGGCGAAGCCATAGAGGCGGATCACGTCCTCGCGCACATAGGTCTCGATCGACAGCGTCACCGCCTCGCCCGGGTGCGGCAGCGACTGCAACGTGCGGACCGAGCAATAGACCTGATAGCCGACGCCGCCGACATCGACGATCGCAAAATCCTCGCCGTAGGAGTCGATGACGCCCCGGAGCTTTCCGATCATGGCGCGGTCACACCCGGCGACAGCAGGGTCACCGACGGAAAGTAGCTTCGATAACCCTCCGGGTCGCGCGTGAGGACGTCATAGCCGCGCACCGCGGCATGCGCACCGATGAAGAAGTCGGGCAGGGGCGATCGTCTCGCACCGCCGCGCTTCCGGTAGACGACATGAGCCTTTCCCGCGAGAAAGACGGCTTCGTAAGGCAGGTCTTCGCGGCGGAAAACGTCGGTCGGCAATTGGGTCTCTACGTCCTCGATCCGGTCGAACGAGACGGATACTTCCGCGAAAATGATCGCGTTGATCACCAATTGACGATGCGAACTCAGGCGCGCGACCGCCG
>JALHRF010000045.1 GCA_022841545.1 Bauldia sp.
TGCTGACGGGTGAATCGGAGCCCGAGTCGGTTCGGGCGGGCGGCAGGGCCTTTGCCGGCACACTCAACCTCACCGGCCCGCTCACCCTCAAGGTCACGGCGAAAGCCGGCGACACGCTGTTGGCCGAGATCGTACGGCTGATGGATGCGGCCGAACAAGCCTCCGGCACCTATGTCCGCATCGCCGATCGCGTCTCGCGGTACTACGCCCCGTTCGTGCATATCGTCGCGCTCGGCACGGTAGTCGGTTGGCTGCTGGTCGGCGGCGGCTGGCACATGGCACTGACCACGGCCGTCGCCGTGTTGATCATCACCTGTCCCTGCGCCTTAGGTCTTGCGGTGCCGGCGGTCCAGGTCGTCGCCAGCGGCTTCCTGCTCGGCCGGGGCATCATGGTGAAGGACGGCGGGGCGCTGGAGCGTCTCGCCACGATCGACACCGTCGTTTTCGACAAGACCGGAACCCTCACCGAGGGCGAGCCGCGGCTGGCTCACGCGCCGGCCGCGACCCCGGCCGAATGGTCGCTCGCCGCAACCCTTGGCGCCCAGAGCCGCCATCCGCTCGCCCGCGCCCTGGCGCGGGCTTCCGAGCGCAACGCCGTCTTCCAGCCGGCGCTCGACGACGTCGTCGAACGTCCCGGCGACGGCATGGAGGCACGGATCGGCGAGAGGATCGTCCGCCTTGGCCGGCGCGACTTCGTGGGCGGCGTCGCCGAGACGCCCAACGCATCGGGAAGCGAGATCTGGCTCCGGGTCGGCGACGAGCCGCCGCTCCGCTTCGGCTTCGAGGATACGCTCCGCACCGACGCGGCCGAGACGATCGCGGCGCTTCGCGCCGATGGTCTCGACGTGGTCCTCCTCTCCGGCGATCGGACCGACGCCGTGGCGCGGGTCGCCACGCTCGCCGGCATCGACGACTGGCGCGCCGGCATGCGGCCCGCGGGGAAGACCGCGTTCCTCGCCGATCTCGCCGCCGGCGGCCGCCGCGTGCTGATGGTCGGCGACGGCCTCAACGACGCCCCGGCGCTCGCTTCGGCCTTCGTTTCGATGTCGCCGGCCAACGCCGCCGACATCAGCCAGGCCGCGGCCGACATCGTCTTCACCGGGCGCGTGCTTGCGCCGGTCGCCGTCGCCCATGACGTTGCGCAGCTTGCCCGCCGCATCATCCGCCAGAATTTCGTGCTCGCCATCGGCTACAACCTTATCGCCGTGCCGGTCGCGATCCTCGGCTTCGCGACGCCGCTGATCGCGGCGGTGGCGATGTCGAGCTCCTCGATCCTCGTCACGGGCAATGCGCTGAAGCTGCCGCTTCTGATGCGGCTGAAGCGGCAGAGGCCCGCGAAGGCCGGCCTCGCGGCCCTTCTGACGCCCGCGGAGCACGAGGCATGAACGGATTGATGATCCTCATTCCGGTGGCGCTGCTCCTCGGTGTGGCCGGGCTCGTCGCGTTCCTCTGGTCGCTTCGTTCCGGTCAGTTCGACGATCTCGACGGCGCTGCGGTGCGCATCCTCAAGGATGATGACGGTACGAACGGTCCGGTCCGGCGCCGGGAGGACCTGAGGCGCGGTTGAGGGCGAAGGGCAAGGCCGGCCGCAACCAACGGCCTGACCGAGCGTTGGTGGTGCGAGGTCGGTCGCGACCAGCGGTGACAGGAAGCGCCAGAGGAGTTCGGCCATGAAGCGACGGGACGAAGCGGAACCGGTGGTCTCGCTGGCGGTATCGCCCGAGACGGTGTGCTTCATCATCGTCAAGGCGCGGGAATTCGACGTGAAGGTCGCCGCGTCGGACCCGGATCCCGGCTCCAATCCCAGCGACGACGCCGAGATCGACGTTCTCGAAGAGAGTCCCGACGACCCCGTGGTCGAGGAGCTCACGGCGCTCATCGACACGCTTACCGAAGACGAGCAGGTCGACCTCGTCGCCATCGCCTGGCTCGGACGCGGGGACTACACGCTGCGGGACTGGTCGAGCGTCCGCGCGGAGGCGGCGGCGGCTCACAACGATGCGACCGCCCGCTACCTGCTTGGCATGCCGCTTCTCGGTGATTTCCTCGAGGAGGGTCTTTCGCTGCTCGGCCGCTCGTGTGAGGGCGGAACCTAGTCCGCCAGCCGTCGCGACAGGTCGACGAGATGCCGGCAGAGCGCCTTGAGGAGCTTCGCCGGCGGCTCAGCAACGAGCTCGCCCGATTCGTCGAAAGCCTCCTGCGCCCGGCTGATCTCGATCTTCTCCGGGATCAGGATGGCGCCGACCGCGGTCAGCACCACGCGGCGGAGATCGATCAGCGCGCGGGCGCCGCCGATCAGCCCGTCGGAGGTCGAGCCGATGCCGTAGACCTTGTTGCGGTAGGGAATGCCGTTCGGACCGGACTTGTTGCGGCTCACCCAGTCGATCGCGTTCTTGAGCAGCGGCGGCAGCGAATTGTTGTACTCGGGCGTGGCGATGAACACACCCTGCTGCGCCGCGATCAAATGAGCGAGCCGAACGGCGTTCTCGGGGATACCCTTCTCCTTTTCGAGATCGCCGTTGTAGATGGGCATGGGATAGTCGGCGAGCGAGATCCGGGTGACCTCGGCATCGGCCACCGCCAGTTCCTTCGCAGCGAGAGCTGCGAGCTTACCGGACAGGGCTCCGGTGCGGCTCGAACCGGCGAATACCAGTATCTTGGGGCTCTTCATGCTTCCAGCGATTGTCTGAGGGCGTTCATCAGCCGGCGACTATGCCCGCGATGCCAGACGTGCGCCAGTAGCATCGGGCTATAGGCCGGTGCGCTCTCGATCACGACATGCGTGGTCCCGTCGCCGCGGGCATCGACTGCGGCCAACACCCGCGCCGCGCCGATGAACGATAAGGACACGACGGATCGCGTCGCCTCGACGGCGCGCAGGTCCATGTCGACCCGGTCGATTCCGAGGCCGAAGTGGCCAAGGACGCCGAGAAGGTGCTCGAAGGCGACGTCGGGCGGGACGGCGAAGTCTTCCCGTTCCTGCCAGCCGCCGAAAGCCAAGGCGTCAGGGCCGGCGGTAGAGCCAGACCCGCGCCGGCGGCATGTTCATCCAGATCCAACGGGACGCCCCGGCGGTGAAGGTCTTCGGGATCGGATGGATCGGCCCCTTGAAGGTGTATGAGAACTGGATGAACGGTCCGTCGCCCTCGGTGCGCGCCAGTCCGGCCTCGATCAGGCGGATGCGGTCCTCGATCGGGCGGGAGACGAGGGGCAGGCTCGAGACGACGTTGGCGACCCTAGGCGCACGCCCGTCGAGCGTCTTGTCGAGGTCATAGGCGTCGCCGCGGATGATGGTGATGCCGGGAAAGCGCTCGGCGAGCAGCCGGCAGAAATCCGGGCTGTACTCGATGGCGACGATGCGGGCGGGGTCGACCCCGCGCTCGATCAGCGCCTTGGTGACCACGCCCGTGCCGGGCCCGAGTTCGATGACGGGCAGCGTGCCCTTCGGGTCGACATGCGCTGCCATCGCCCTGGCGAGCGCGGGACCTGAAGGCGCCACGGCGCCGGTCATCCGCGGCCGCTCGGCGAGGGACTTCAGGAAGCGGACCTGGTCACGCATGGGACGTCGAGAACCTCGGGCTTGAGTACAGACCAGGCCCGTAGACTAAGGGATGCGTGCTCAATGCAGGTCGCCAACCTCCCCCTTGAGGGGTCGAAGTTTGGCGAGCGGAGCGCGCCGAACTTCGGGAGGGGGTAGCAGACTCCGACGCCGCACACCCCCTCCCGAAATTCGCTGCAGCGAACTTCGACCTCCCCTCGAGGGGGAGGTCGGGCTCTGCTCTCGACCCGGAAGAGTATGCCACGAACGTCATCCCCCGAAGAAATCGCGGACGCGGGAAAAGAAGCCGGCCGATTCGGGATGGGTTTCGGCGGACGAGGCCTTCTCGAACTCCTCGAGCAGCTCGCGCTGGCGGCGATTGAGGTTGGACGGCGTCTCGACCACGATCTGGATGTACATGTCGCCGACCTTCGACGTGCGAAGCACCGGCATGCCCTTGCCCTTGAGCCGGAATTGCTTGCCGGTCTGGCTGCCCTCGGGAACCTTGACCCTGGTCTTGCCGCCGTCGATCTGCGGCACGTTGAACTCGCCGCCGAGCGCGGCCGTGGTCAGCGAGATCGGGACGCGGCAGAAGATGTCCGCGCCGTCGCGCTGGAAAAACTCGTGCGGCCGGATCGAGAGGAAGATGTAGAGGTCGCCCGGTGGCCCGCCGCGTACCCCCGCCTCGCCCTCGCCGCCGAGGCGGATGCGCGTGCCGTCCTCGATGCCCGAAGGGATGTTGACGCTGAGCTTCCGCTCCTCGGTGACGCGGCCGGCCCCGTTGCACTCCAGGCACGGGTCGGCGATCACTTCGCCGCGGCCCTGGCAGGTCGGGCAGGTGCGCTCGATCGAGAAGTAGCCCGAGGCGGCGCGAACCCGGCCGCTCCCCTCGCAGGACGGACAGACCTTGGGCGAGGAGCCGCGCTTGGCGCCGGAGCCGGAGCAGGACTGACAGACGATCTTGGTCGGCACCTCGACCTCGGCGGTCTTGCCGAGATAGGCCTCCTCGAGGCTGATCTCCATGTTGTAGCGAAGGTCGGAGCCGCGCTCGCGACCGCCGGAGCTCCTCGCGCCGCCGCGGCGGCCGCCGCCCATGAAATCGCCGAAGATGTCGTCGAAGATGTTCGACATCGATGAGGCGAAATCGTTGGGGAAGCCCCCCGGGCCGCCGCCGTTCTCGAAGGCCGCATGGCCGAAGCGGTCATAGGCCGCCCGCTTCTGCGGGTCGCGCAGGCACTCGTAGGCGGCGCTGACCTCCTTGAACTTCACCTCGGCCGCCTGGTCGCCATTGTTGCGGTCGGGGTGAAATTCCATGGCGAGTTTGCGGAACGCCGTCTTCAGCGTCTTCTCGTCGCAACCGCGCGTGACGCCGAGCACTTCGTAGAAATCGCGCTTGCTCATTCGATGCTAGTCCGACGCCATGATGCGGCGTCTCCGCTGGGATCTGATTCGAAAAATGAGGGAAGCGACCGCCCGCACCGTCGAAACGCTTGGGGCGCTTCGCGAGGTGCGGGCCATGGCCTTGCTCCGTTGGCTCAGGCCGACTTCTTCTGGTCGTCGTCGCTGACTTCCTCGAAGTCGGCATCGACGACGTCGTCGTTCTTCGGTCCGGCCCCATCGGGGCCGCCGTCGCCGCCCTGGCTCGACTGGTACATGGCCTCGCCGAGCTTCATGGCCGACTGGTTGAGCGTGTTGGTCCGCGACTTGATCGTCTCGACATCCTCGCCGGCCAGCGCCGACTTGAGGTCGGAGATCGCGGTCTCGATCGCCGACTTGTCGGCCGCCGACAGGCGCGAGCCGTATTCGCCGAGCGACTTCTCGGTCGAATGGACGAGCGCCTCGCCGTGGTTCCTGGCCTCGACCAGCGCCTTCCGCTTCTTGTCGTCCTCGGCGTGGGCCTCGGCATCCTTGACCATCTTCTCGATGTCGTTGTCCGAGAGGCCGCCCGAGGCCTGGATGCGGATCTGCTGCTCCTTGCCGGTGCCCTTGTCCCTCGCCGAGACGTTGACGATGCCGTTGGCGTCGATGTCGAAGGTCACCTCGACCTGCGGCACGCCGCGCGGCGCCGGCGGGATGCCGACCAGGTCGAACTGGCCGAGGATCTTGTTGTCCGCCGCCATCTCGCGCTCACCCTGGAAGACGCGGATGGTGACGGCGTTCTGGTTGTCCTCGGCGGTCGAGAAGACCTGGCTCTTCTTGGTCGGGATGGTGGTGTTGCGGTCGATGAGCCGGGTGAACACGCCGCCCAGCGTCTCGATGCCGAGCGACAGCGGGGTCACGTCGAGCAACAGCACGTCCTTGACGTCGCCCTGGAGCACACCGGCCTGGATGGCGGCGCCGATCGCGACCACCTCGTCCGGGTTGACGCCCTTGTGCGGCTCCTTGCCGAAGAACTGCTTCACGACTTCCTGGACCTTGGGCATGCGGGTCATGCCGCCGACCAGGACCACTTCCTCGATCTCGGCCGCCGACAGGCCGGCATCCTTCAGCGCCGCCTTGCAGGGGCCGATGGTCCGCTGGATGAGGTCGTCGACCAGCGCCTCGAACTTGGCGCGGGTGAGCTTCATCGTCAGGTGCTTCGGGCCGGACGCGTCGGCGGTGATGAAGGGGAGGTTGATCTCGGTCTGGGTCGCGGAGCTGAGCTCGATCTTCGCCTTTTCGGCGGCTTCCTTGAGCCGCTGGAGCGCGAGCTTGTCGTTGCGAAGGTCGATCCCCTGCTCCTTCTTGAACTCGTCGGCGAGGTAGTTGACGAGCCGCATGTCGAAGTCTTCGCCGCCGAGGAAGGTGTCGCCGTTGGTCGACTTCACCTCGAACACGCCGTCGCCGATCTCGAGGACCGAAATGTCGAAGGTGCCGCCGCCGAGGTCGTAGACCGCGATGGTCTTGCCTTCCTTCTTGTCGAGGCCGTAGGCGAGCGCGGCGGCCGTCGGCTCGTTGATGATGCGCAGCACCTCGAGCCCGGCGATCTTGCCGGCGTCCTTGGTGGCCTGGCGCTGGGCGTCGTTGAAATAGGCCGGGACGGTGATCACCGCCTGCTCGACCTTCTCGCCGAGGAACGCCTCGGCGGTGTCCTTCATCTTCTGCAGGATGAAGGCTGAAATCTGCGAGGGCGAATAGGTCTTGCCGTCCACCTCGACCCAGGCGTCGCCGTTCGGCGCCTTGACGATCTTGTAGGGGACGAGCTTCTTGTCCTTCTCGACCATCGGGTCGTCGTAGCGGCGGCCGATCAGCCGCTTGACGGCGAAGATCGTGCGCTCGGGGTTGGTCACCGCCTGGCGCTTCGCCGGCTGGCCTACGAGTCGCTCACCGTCGTTGGTGAAGGCGACGATGGACGGGGTCGTCCGCCCGCCCTCGGAATTCTCGATCACCTTGGCGTCGCGTCCGTCCATGACGGCGACACACGAATTGGTCGTGCCAAGGTCAATGCCAATGACTTTAGCCATTATTCCCATCTCCTTTCGGCAGACCGGGCGGGTCCGTTCAGGCCCCCGCACCTTCGAGGGCGGTTACAGGTCCGATCCCGAGGGTGTGCCGGTCCCCTTGTCATGAATGTCGCGCGCCTCGATCGGATGCGTCCCGGAAGCGCACGGGTTCCGGCCGTATATAAGAATAGCTCGATTGCGCCGCAAGCGGCGTCATCGAACGGAAAGCGGCGGCTGGAAAGGCTTTTCCCGGGACGGCATTGCGGTTGTGCCCGTTGACCCGACATAGCGCGGGGCTTCCCGGGCCCCGGCAGCCAACGGCGGTGGAAGTGAATCGCCATTAGTGCTAGGCAAGGGCGGGTGACTTTCCTCTTGGAAGCGGCCGTCCATGACCGGTGCGTTCGTCGGCCCCAGAAGCCCTTCTTCCGTGCGGAAGGCAAGCACAGAACCGCCAGGCATCGACCGGGTGGCGGGCGCGTTTGCCCGTTCCGCCCGTTGGCACATGGCGATCGGCATGGTCACGTCCGCATGCGCCGTTGCGTTGCTTGTGGGAGGCCTGCTCGGCCTTGGCGGCGAAACGGGCGGGACGGTGTTCCTCTTCGCCGGCGTCTTTGTCCTTGTCCTTGCCGTTCTGCCTTTCATGCAGGCATGGCGGCGCTTCAGGCGGGTTGCGTTTCTCGCCTCGGTCCGGAGTCGCTGGGCGCAGCTGGTGCGCGCCGGCGACCCCGATGACCAGGTTGCGACGCTTCGGCGCGCCTATGCCGGCCTGATCGGGAACGACATCCGGAGCCGCATGGCGTCCTCACCATGAGAGACTCGATCGTTCCCGCGCCGGATATCCACGGCTTGATCGTCCGCGAGCGCCGGTTGACGATTACGATGGGACTGGTCGTCGTCGCGCTCATCGCCGCGGCGGCCGGATTTGTCTGGAACACGATGCTCGCCCTCAAAGAGGCGGAACGGCGGGTATCGGCCGCCGAGTCGGCGGTTGCCGCTGCGCGCGCCGACGCCGATTGGGCCAGGCTCGGAGCCAGCAACGCCATGGCCGAGCTCGACGAAGGCCGCGCCCGCTTCGCCGAGGGCGAGACGACGGTCAACCGGGCAAGGAACGAGCTGCTGCGAGCCAATGCTTCGCTGACCTCGGTCAAACAGGCGCTGAGCCAAAGCCGGAGTCTCGCAGCACTTCGGACCGCCGAGCGCGACACGGCGCGGGCCGAGGTGGCGCGATTGAACACCGAGCTTGCCGAGGCGCGGAACGACATCGCCGGGCTGCAGGGCCAGGTCGCCACCGCCCGGCTCCAGGTCCTGGGCGGCCTCGGCCACGCGGCCATTACGCAAACGTGGATTGCGAGCCTCCGCGCCGATTTCGCCTACGCGGACGTCCGGCTTGCCGAATCGGAGTCAGTGGTTGCCGCGCTCAAGGAGCATATCGGACTTTCCGTCGCGCTCTCTGAGCACCTCCACGTGGTCGGCGCCGAGGACGCGGAAAAGCTCGCCGACAGTTCGGACCGGCTGGGGCGGCTTCTCTCGCGCGTCCTCGACATGCAGGAACAGAACACGCGGTTCTCGGGGGCCAACAGGCCGAACGTCGGTTTCAACTCCCCCGGCTTCACCGGTTATGTGCTCGGCCGCGTGGTGCGGGGCAAGTCCCTGAAGTCGCTTCCCGCAACCGAAACGCCCCAGCTCGGCGACATCATCCGCTACGAGAACGGCCTCGACATGTTCCTCCTCCAGGACGCCGAAGGCGAACCCTTCGTCATCGGGATGACACCGGTCGGCATCGCCGCGCTGGAGCCGGATTTCGGGGTGCCGCGGTCCGGCGCGCTCGCCACCGGCATCTTCCAGCAATAGTGCACACGCTTGACCCTGAAACTCGTCCTCGTCGCCGCGGCGGCTCTGATCGACCCTGACGGCCGGGTGCTGATCACGCGTCGCCCGGAGGGCAAGCCGATGGCCGGGCTGTGGGAGTTTCCCGGTGGCAAGGTCGAGCCCGGCGAGACCCCGGAGGAGACCCTGATCCGGGAGTTGAAGGAGGAGCTCGACATCGACACCAGCGCGTCCTGCCTCGCCCCGCTTACCTTCGCCAGCCACGCCTACCCGGACTTCCACCTTCTGATGCCGCTCTACGTTTGCCGGAAATGGCAGGGCATCGTCCGGCCCACCGAGGGCCAGGCGACGAAATGGGTGCGGGCGCGTGACCTTCGCGGCTACGCGATGCCGCCGGCCGACCTGCCGCTGATCGCGCCATTAATCGAACTTTTATAGATATTTAGGAGTATTCGAGCCTTCGAGAGCCGAGTGGGCGGAGGTTCGCCATGGCGCAGCGCAATGAAATCCTGGTCGAGTCGGCCTCGCCGACGCTGGACACCGATCTGCCGCTCGGAGCGAAGCTGGCTGCCTTCCTGCCGATCACCGTCGCCATTGCCGGGGTGATTGCGGTCCTCGTCGGCGGCGTTT
The DNA here is from genome assembly GCA_022841545.1 of Bauldia sp. Classification (GTDB taxonomy): domain Bacteria; phylum Pseudomonadota; class Alphaproteobacteria; order Rhizobiales; family Kaistiaceae; genus Bauldia. Next base: position 9,418 of record JALHRF010000045.1, read on the forward strand.
CCGCCCGGCATGAGGTGACGGCCGAACTCCCGGCGATCGACAGCATCGCCACCGGCTCAATCGTCAAAGACTAGCCGCCCGGCTTCTCGCCCGCGGACCGTTCCGTCGTCCCGAGGACATCGGCGAGCCGCGCCGTGGCCGAGCCCGGCCGGAGCGGCTTCTGCTGGCTCTGATGCGGGGCCCAGCCCGACAGCGAGATCACGTCGAATGTCGCCCGGATGCGACCGTCGGGGTCGGCGAAGCGTTCGGCATAGGCCGAGGCAGCCCGGATCAGCACATCGCGGCGGAGCGGCCGGCGCGATCGTTCCTCGAGCGCATTCGTCGCCCCCATGGCTCGAAGATCGCGCATCAGGGCAAGCGGGTCGGCATAGCGGACGGTGACGCGGTCCTGGTCGACCACCGGAAGCGCGAAGCCGGCCCGCTGGAGCAGCGCGCCGGCGGTGCGGACCTCGACGAAGGGGGCGACGCGCGGCGAGGCGCCGCCGGTCATTTCGGACTCGGCGAGGGCGAAGGATTCGGCCAGTTCGTGAAGGGTTTCGCCGCCGAGCATGGCGGCGAGGAAGAGACCGTCTGGCCGGAGCGCGCGCCGGACCTGGGCCAGGACGCCGGGCAGATCATTGACGAATTGCAGGGACAGCGCCGACACCGCGAGGTCGAGGCTTGCCTGAGCAAACGGGAGGATTTCCTCGTCACCCAGCGCAAGGCCGAAGCCACCGCCTTCGGCTTCCGGAACGGGGGCAAGTCGAACGACATGATCGACGCGGCCGCTCCCCACGAGCGCGTCGGAGAGACAGGGGCTCGTCGTCCCGATGTCGGCGGCGACGTCGAAGCGTCGCTGCACCGTCGCGAGCCTGTCGAGGAGGTCGTCGGCAACGTGGCGGAGCAGGAAATCGGAAAGATTTCCCCGCGCTCGGGTGCGCCGGCGGGTGAGGAGCTTGCGGTCGAAGACGATCGGCGGGCCGTTCATTTGCTGCGCTATATGCGTGCTCGAGGGGGCCGGGTCAAAGCCGGATATGGCGTCGCGACGGCGGCGACGATAAGCTAGACGGGATGGAGGACGACACCGACACGGCCGACGCGAGGCCCGGATGGCTGCCGACACTCAAACGTCGCGTCGCCGCCGCCGGGGAGACCCTCGCCGACCTCGCGCTGCCGCCGCAGTGCCTCGCCTGCGACCGCCATGTCGCGCGGCTGGGTGGGTTATGCCCGGTCTGCTGGGGCGAGTTCCGCCTGATCGAACGCCCCTTCTGCGAGCAGCTCGGCACGCCCTTCGCCTATGACCTCGGAACGGGCGCCTTGTCGGCCGAGGCGATCGCCGACCCGCCGCCATTCGAGCGCTGCCGCGCGGTCGCACATTTCGACGAGGTGGCGCGAAAGCTGGTGCACGGCCTGAAATACCGCGACCATGTCGAACTGGCGCGCTGGATGGGCGGGTGGATGGCGCGGGCCGGCGCGGACGTGATCGCCGAGGCCGACGTCATCGCGCCGGTGCCGCTCCACCGCTTCCGATTGTGGGTGCGGCGATTCAACCAATCCGCTGCCCTGGCCCAGGCGGTAGCCCGACAAGCGGGAAAGCGATTCGAGCCGGTGCTGCTCAAGAGAGTGCGGGCGACGGCGCAGCAGGTGGGCCTTACGGCGAGTGAGCGGGACACCAACGTCCGCGGCGCGTTCCGGGTGATGCCGGGGTCGCGGCCGGAGATCGCCGGCCGGCGCGTGCTCCTGGTCGACGACGTCTACACGACCGGCGCCACGGTCAAGGCCGCGACCCGCGCGCTACTGCGCGGCGGCGCGGGAGCCGTGGACGTGCTCTGTTTTGCCCGGGTTGTCCGCGGTGGCGATTGAACGATATGTCTGTCATTCCCTGTTGCGAGAGACTCCAAGAATGCCAGAGTTCAAGGCCGCCGCCGTTCAGATGCGGAGCGGCATGTCGGTCGAGAAGAACATCCGTGACGCCGAGCGGCTGATCCGCGAGGCCGCCGCGACGGGTGCGACCTATGTGCTGACGCCCGAGATGACCAACATCCTCTGCAAGGATCGCGCGCTCCTCCTCGACAGCACCACGGGCGAGGATGGGAACTCGACGCGGGCGCGCTTCGAGGACCTCGCGCGCGAACTCGGCATCCATCTCCATGTCGGGTCGATGGCGGTGAAGCTGGGGCCGGACCAGGTGGCGAACCGCGGCTACCTGATCGCGCCCGACGGTACGACCGTTGCCCGCTACGACAAGATCCACATGTTCGATGTCGACCTGCCGGGCGGCGAGCGCTATCAGGAGTCGGCGCTCTACCGGCCCGGCGGCGAAGCGGTGGTGGCCGACCTGCCCTTCGCGAAGATCGGGATGTCGGTTTGTTACGACGTGCGTTTCCCAAATCTTTACCATACGCTTGCGACAAACGGCGCGGCGGTTCTCGCGATTCCCGCTGCGTTCACGAAAACGACCGGGGAAGCCCACTGGCACGTGCTCTTGCGAGCGCGGGCGATCGAGACCGGTTCGTTCGTGATCGCGGCGGCGCAGGGCGGTCATCACGAGGATGGACGCGACACATATGGGCACAGCATGATCATCGACCCCTGGGGCAGGATTCTCGCCGAGGCCGGCGCCGAGCCGGGCGTCATCGTCGCCTCGATCGACCCGGAGCTCTCCGCCGACGCGCGGCGGAGAATTCCGGCGCTCGCCAACCGTCGAACCTTCACCCCGCCGTCAGCGGCCCAGCCTGCAGCCGCGTGAGGACACGATGATCCGCTACGCACTCCGCTGCCGGAAGGACCACGAGTTCGAGGCCTGGTTCCGCTCCAGCACCGATTACGACAAGCAGGCCGCCGACAGCGGCGTGCCCTGCCCCATCTGCGGCGACCACCGAATCGTCAAGGCGCCCATGGCGCCCTCGATCGGCCGCGCCGGCAAGGACAAGGGCGAGCGGACCCCCGCGCCGGCGGCTTCGCCAGCGGCGCCGGAGGAAAAGGTCCAGCTTGCCGCCGATCCGCGCCAGCAGGCGCTGATCCAGGCGATGCGCGAACTCAGGAAGAAGATCGTCGAGGGCGCCGACTATGTCGGCGACAAGTTCGCCGAGGAGGCGCGGAAGATCCACTACCGGGAGACCGAACCGCGCGGCATCTACGGGGAGGCCACTCCCGAGGAGGCCGAGAAGCTGGCCGAGGAAGGCGTCGAATTCGCGCCGCTCCCGCCGGTGCCCGACGACCGGAACTGAAGTCGCCGCCTGGACGTGTGCACCCCGCACGGGGGCTGAGGTTGCGGCTCGCGCGCCCGCTCGCCTTGCCGGAATGACTGGCGTGCCTTCTACCCGTGCCCGAGCACCGGGTGCGGGCGGTAGGGTTCCTCCAGAGCCTTGATCTCGTCGGCGTCGAGTTTCAGCTCCAGCGCGGCGAGCGCGTCGGCGAGGTGGTGCGGCTTGGTCGCGCCGACGATCGGTGCGGTGACGCCCGGCTTCTGGAGGAGCCAGGCGAGCGCGACCTGCGCATTCGGTACACCGCGCTTCCGCGCGATTTCCGTGACTCGGTCCACCACCATGAAGTCGTCGTCGCCATAGTAGAGCCGGTGGGCGAAGTCGTCGCTCCGGGCGCGGGTCGTCTCACCCTTGTCCTGGCGCCGGCGGTTGCCGGTGAGGAAGCCGCGCGCCAGCGGGCTCCACGGTAAGCAGCCGATTCCCTCGTCGACGCAGAGCGGGATCATCTCGCGCTCCTCCTCGCGATAGACGAGGTTGTAGTGGTTCTGCATCGTGACGAAGCGTGACAGGCCGAGCTTGTCCGACGTGTTGAGCATCTTCGCGAACTGCCAGGCGAACATCGACGATGCGCCGATGTGAAGGGCCTTGCCCGCCTTGATCACGTCGGTCAGCGCCTCGAGCGTCTCCTCGACCGGCGTCGTGCTGTCGAAGCGATGGATCTGATAGAGGTCGACATGGTCCATCCCGAGGCGGCGCAGCGACTCGTCGATCGCATGCATGATGTGTTTCCGCGACAGACCGCGCTGATTGGGGCCGTCGCCCATCACCCCATGGACCTTGGTGGCGATGACGACGTTGTGGCGCGCGACCCCGAGTTCGCGAAGCGCGCGACCGGTCACCTCCTCGCTCGCGCCGTTCGTATAGACATCGGCGGTGTCGAAGAAGTTGATGCCGCCGTCGAGCGCCTGCTTCACGAAGGGCAGCGCGTCGTCATAGTCGAGCACCCAGTCGCGCAGTTTCGACGAGCCGTAGCTCATCATGCCGAGACAAAGGCGCGAGACCTTGAGGCCGGCCGAACCGAGATTGACGCATTCCATGACTGTGTCCGCGGGAGGTGGTCGGAAGGGAACCTCTACACCCTAGCCCCGCGCCGGCCCCGGACCAAGCCTTGCCCGCGTCGGCCTCGCGTCAGCCGGCGATAATCGTGCGGGGCTCCCCACTCACCGCTCCCGCGGGGGTCCCTCCGGTTCGCGGGCGATGAGAGCCTCGATCGCCGCCATCACCCCTTGCGGCAGCGGACCATGGGCGAGCGCACCGATCGTATCGTCGGCATGGCGCGCGGAACGGAACCCGGGGATCGGCAGGGTCGCCGGTGACTTGGCCCACAGCCAGCCAAGCGCGCCCTGGGCGGCGCTCTGTCCCCCGCTCTCGAGCAGTTCGCGCACCGCCTCCAGTCGCGCTACGAAGGCCGGCACGACGCGCCCATCCTTGAAATAGTCCATCCAGTCGAAGCTGTTCCGCCGGATGTCGCCGGTCGGCGACGCGAATCTCGCATCCATCTCGCCGCCGAGGACGCCCATGGCCAGCGGCATGCGGTCGATCGAGATCAGTCCCAGCCGCTCGACGGTGGCGAGCATGGTAGGGGCGTCGAAGAAGACGTTCATGGTGTGCTGGACGGCGACGAAGTGTGGCCGCGGCGCAACCGCCTCGACGCTTCCCGGAAAGTCGGTGCTCCAGCCATAGGCGCCGATCTTGCCGGCCCGTACGAGGTCGTCGAGCGTGTCGAAGATCGCGGCCGCGGCGTCGGGCGGCGCGGAATTGACGTGGAGCTGGTAGAGGTCGATGCGCTCGCGCCGGAGCCGCCGCAGCGACGCCTCGACCGCGATGCGGGGGTGGTCCGGAGTCAGATCCTGAGCCGTCACCTGCTTCGTCGCTTCATCGAAGACCGGCCCGAACTTGGTGGCGATCACCACGTCGTCGCGATTGCCGAAGGCTTCGCCGAACAGGCGTTCGGAATGGCCTGCCCCGTAGACGGCGGCGGTGTCGAACAAGCGGATGCCGCCGTCGGCCGCGCGGCGAAGAAGGGCGACCGCGTCGCGGTCGTCGATCGCGGCATAGCCAAGCTGCAGATCGCCGGCGAAGAATGGCCCGGCGATCGGCCAACCGCCCATGCCAAGCCGCGGTATCTCGCGCCCGTCCCAGAGCCTCATCATCATCCCGGCCATAATCCACTCCCCTTCTGAGACTCCCGTAACCGCTTACGGAAGCGGACGGGCAATGCCGGTCCCCCACCGCAATGCCTCTCGTGCATTTGAATTCCGTAACCGCTTACGGTATCGAGGCTCGTCCGCTTGTCAAGACGCGAGGTCTGGCGGCGGCCGCGCGCATGGCTCGCGAACAGGAACGGCAGGGGAGAACGGAACCGTGGCGCGGATGACCATCTATCAGCTCGCTGCCCGGCTCAATCTCTCGATCGGAACCGTCTCGCGGGCCCTCAACGACCGGGGCGAGGTGAGCGAAGCGACGCGGAAGCGCGTCATCGCCGCCGCGGCCCGTTACCGGTTCACGCCCAACCAGTCCGGCCGCAGCCTGTCGAGGGGGGCGACGCGAACGGTGGCCTTCATGCTGGAGATTGATCCCGGGACCGGTGACCTCGGCGAGCCGTTCTTCCTTTCGCTCCTGGTCGGCCTGCAGGAAGGGCTCGCGGCCCGCGGCATCGACCTCGCCGTGACAATGGGCCCGCCGGGCGAAAGTCAGAATCAAAGGTTGCGCCGCCTGGTCGAGGGGCGGTCAGCCGACGCAGTCGTGCTCACCGAAACGAGGGTGCGGGACAGCCGCATCGATTACCTGAACGAAGTGCGCTTTCCCTTTGCCGCGCTCGGGCGCAGCAAGTCCGGCGGCGGGGTCTTCCCCTCGCTCGACATGGACATGGCCGGCGCGGCCCTGGTCGCCGTCGAGCGCCTCGTCGGCCAAGGCCACCGCCGGATCGGGATCGTGCTGCCGTCCGGCGACCTCACCTACGCGCGCGAGTGGCTTGGAGGCTATCGCCGGGCGATGCGGGCGAAGGGACTCGCAACGCCCTCGGATCTGATCGCCCGGGGGCACCCGGGCGAGGCCGGCGGCCATGCCGCCACGGGCCGGTTGCTGGAACTCGAGACGCCGCCGACCGCCATTCTTTACAGCAACGAATACATGACTCTCGGTGGCTACCAGGCGCTGCGGCAGCGCGGCGTCAGGATCGGCGTCGATTGCTCCGTCATCGTCGCGTCGGACAGCGCCGTGCTTCGCACGCTGTCGCCCGCAGTCACGGGATTCGCGACGCTGACCCGGGCCCTCGGGCAGCGGTTGGCGGAGATTCTGCTCGCGGCGATGCCGGCCCATGCGGCCGAGGGCAAGGCCAAGGTGCTCCGCGAGGTCTGGCCCATGACGCTGGTGCCGCGCGGGAGCGACGGCGCGCTCCGGGCGCCGGGTAAACCATAGGTTCTTATCGGGGTTTCGGCTTCCGTTTGGGCGCTGGGGCCGCTATGCCGATCGCAACCAGATGAGGGATGGCCATGACCTACGTCGCCGCTGCGGATCGCTATCAGAAGATCGCCTATCGCCGTTCCGGGCGGAGCGGCATCGAGCTGCCGGCGATCTCGCTTGGGCTTTGGCAGAACTTCGGTGGTGTCGACAATTACGAGGTGGCGCGCGCCATGCTCCGCCGCGCCTTCGACCGCGGCGTCTGCCATTTCGATCTCGCCAACAATTACGGGCCGCCCTACGGCTCGGCCGAGGAGAACTACGGCCGCATCCACGCCGCCGATTTCCGCCCCTACCGCGACGAGCTGTTCATCTCGACCAAGGCCGGCTGGGACATGTGGCCGGGTCCCTACGGCGATCTCGGCTCGCGGAAGTACCTCGTCGCGAGCCTCGACCAGAGCCTCAAGCGGATGGCGCTCGACTATGTCGACGTCTTCTACCACCACCGCCCCGACCCCGATACGCCGCTCGAGGAGACGATGGGCGCGCTCGCCTCGATCGTGAAATCGGGCAAGGCGCTCTATGCCGGCATCTCGCAGTACCAGCCTGAGGACACGCGACGGGCCGCGGCCATGCTCGAGGACATGGGCGTGCCGCTCCTCATCCACCAGCCGGTCTACTCGATGCTCAACCGCTGGATCGAGGACGGCCTCCTCGACGCGCTGGCCGAGGTCGGCGCCGGCTGCATCTGCTTCTCGCCTCTGGGCCAGGGGCTGCTCACAAGCAAGTATCTCAAGGGCGTCCCGGACGATTCGCGCGCGGCGAAGAACCACTCGCTCCAGGAATCCCGGATCACGCCGGAACTGGTGGCAAGGCTGAACCGGCTCGACGCCATCGCCAGGCGGCGGGGCCAGAGCCTCGCGCAGATGGCGCTCACCTGGGTGCTCCGCCACGAGGGCGTCACCTCGGCGCTGATCGGCGCGCGCACCGTGGCGCAGCTCGACGATTCGCTCGATGCGCTGAAGGCGCCGGCGCTGTCGGCGGAAGAAATCGCCGAGATCGACGCGGTGCTGGCGTAAGCGCGCGGCGTTCGCTTCAGCGCTCGACCGGCGTCCTCGCTGCAGGGCGCGCGGGGGCCGGGGCGTGCGGCCCGACCCGCCGGTAGCCGCGCGGCGTCACGCCGAAGAAGTCGCGGAATCGCTTGGTGAAGTAGCTCTGGTCGCAGAACCCGCAATCAAGGGCGATCTTGATCAGCGCGTCGTCGGTGCCGGCGAGAAGGCGCGCTGCCCGCTGCAGCCTGGTGCGCAGGATGAACTCGTTCGGCGGAATGCCGAAGAGGCTCCTGAACCGCTTGCGGAACTGGCTTGCCGAGAGCCGGGATTCGGACGACAGCTTCTCGATGCTGATTGGCGCCGAAAGGTGCTCCTCGATGTATTCGATCACGCGACGGAACGGCTGATAGGTATCGGGTAGTTCGTCGTAGCGCCGGAGGATTCGGGTGGTGCCCATCAGGCCGACGATCCGCCCGCTCTTTCCAAACAGAGGGAGCTTGCTTGTGGACACCCAGGTGAGAAGCCCGCGCTCGTCGGTTATGACCTCGGTCTTCCCGACGATCTTCCGGCCGTGCTCGATCACTTCGCGGTCGTCGGCGTGGATCGCATCGGCGATCGGCTTTGGGAAGAAGTCATGCTCGGTCAGGCCATGAATGCGATACCCGTGCCGGCCGCCGAAGAAGCGCATGCTGGCATCGTTGCAGACAATCCATCGACTCTGTCGATCCTTCACATAGAAATAGACGTCGGGAAGGCAGTCGAACATGTCGATCGCCCAGAGCTTGTCGGCGAGTTGATCCGAGAACTCGGCGATCTGCCGGGCAACCCTTGCGTCGCTATCGGGCATGATTTGTCCAGGACCCCCGTTATTGCTCCGCCTGCCGCCGGCGAGGTCGACATGAGCGAAATGTTATAAAACTCGCTCGTATCCTAAGAGCCGGGACAGTAGCTGTCTGCTATAGGCATTCAACATGGCGTGGTGTCGGTGCGTTGACCGTAGCGAAGCCGGAAACTTGAGACTTGCACCAGGGAGCGGCGACGAGCGTGGCCTCCTGCCCTGATGTACCGTTAACTAATCGGGGCTTCGGCGCGGCGCCGACGGGTGCGTGAAGCAGGAACCGGAGTAATCGAGTCCGGATGAAATTTCAGGCTTGTCGGGTCGGTGCCTGATTGACTAAGCTCTATTCGTAGGACCAAAGAATGGTCCACCAAGAAACTTTGACCGGGTGGGAAACGACATGGCGGTGACTGCGCTCCGGCTCATCGGAGCGACGAAGTCTTATGACCGGACGGTGGCCCTCGACGGCCTCGACTTGACCGTCGAGGAGGGGCGTTTCTTCGTCATCTTCGGGCCGAGCGCCGTCGGCAAGACGACGGCGCTTCGCACCATTTCCGGCCTGGTCCGCGTCGACCGCGGCAGCGTCGAGCTGTTCGGCCGGGACGTGACCCATGCACCGATCGCCGGCCGCGGCGTGTCGATGGTGTTCCAGACCTTCGCGCTTTATCCGCATCTCACTGTCTACAACAACCTCGCCTACCCGCTCCGCGAGGCGCGAGTGCCTTCGGCCGAGATCAGCCGGCGGGTCAAGGAAGTGGCCGAGATGCTGCGCATCGGCCATGTCCTCAATCGCAAGCCGGCCACCGCGAGCGGCGGCGAGCAACAGCGCGTTGCCCTCGGCCGGTCGCTGATCCAGCGCCCGAAGCTGCTCCTCCTGGACGAGCCGCTGACCAATCTCGACGCCAAGCTCCGCCACGACATGCGGGCCGAGTTCAAGCGGCTCCATCGCGAATTCGGCATCACCATCGTCTATGCGACGCCGGACGAGTTGGAGGCGCTGTCGATGGGCGACGAGATCGCCGTGATGCGTCAGGGCAAGGTGGTGCAGGTCGGCTCGCCGGATGAACTCTACGATCGCCCGCGCGACGTCTACGTCGCCACCAAGATCGGCGCGCCGGCGATGAACATCATCGCCGCCAGGCGCGGCCGCGAGGCGGCTGCGATCGACCTGCCCTTCGGCGAGGTCCGCGTCGACGCCGCGAAGTCGCACTGGGCGTCGGTGACCGCCGGCGCGGCCGCGGGCGATTCGTTCCTGTTCGGCATACGTCCCTACGACCTGAAGCTCACCCAGTCGTCGGGCTACTCGGGCGAGGTGCGCCTGGTGGAGCCGCTCGGCGACCTCACCGTCGTCGATGTCCATGCCGGCGGCGCCGACCTCAAGATGGTGCTGCCCGAGGCGCAGGCGGCTGGCGTTCGCCATGGCGATCGGCTTAACTTTGCCTTCGACGCGGCCCACGCGCATCTCTTCCGCCCCGGCGACGGGGCGGCGCTCGGATGAGGCCACGCGGAAACAAGACGGCTCAAAACAGCCACGCAAGGGAGGAAATGAAATGAAGCTTAGGAGCAGACTGACTCTCATGACCGCAGGGGCGGCCCTCTTGGCCGGCCTGGGCGGAGCGGCCTATGCCGAAGAGGTGACGCTGACCATGGCGGTGCCGGACTGGCCCCCGACCCGCATCATGAAGGACTTGTTCGACAAGCAGTACAAGGCGCCGTCGGGCAACACCGTGAAGCTCGACATCGACTTCATTCCGTGGCCCGACTACTACACCCGCCTCAACACCTCGCTCACCTCGGGCGAGAACAAGTACACCATGGCGGTGTCGGACTCGCAGTGGCTCGGCGCCTTCGTCGAGGCCGGCTACTACAAGAAGCTCAACGACATCATCGACGCCGATCCCGGCCTCAAGGCCGCGCTCGACGACATGCATCGCGCGCCGTTCGAGGCCTACGCGACCTACCCCCACAAGTCGGACAACATCTACGGCTTCCCGCAGATGCCCGACATCTACGTGAACTTCTATCGCACGGACATCTTCTGCAACGAGGAAGAGCAGAAGAACTTCATGGCGAAGTACAACGAGAAGCTTCCCTGCACGCCCGAGGAGATGGATAACGTCGACTGGGATATGTACGAGAAGTTTGGCGAGTTCTTCATGCGGAAGAAGGGCGAGATGCTCGCCGGCAAGCCCGCGGAGAACGATTTCTACGGCATCGCCTACCAGGCCGGCAAGGCGTATGACTTCAGCACCATGCAGATCAACGCCTTCATCTGGCAGTATGGCGGGAACGTGTGGGACGAGACCCAGGCGCCGACCGGCCAGGCCGAGGGCGTCGTGAACTCGCCGGAGGCGGTCGCGGCTCTCGACCATTACCTCCGCCTGACCAAGTACATGCCTCCCGTGGTCAAGACCGGCGGCATGGACATCTTCAAGACGGACGAACTGTTCCGCGAAGGCACCGTCGCCTCCAACATCGAGTGGATCGGCTTCGCCGAAAGCTCGATCAACCCCGAGACCTCGAAGGTGTCCGACAGCGTCGCTTTCGCGCTGCCGCCGGGCCTTCGCGGCGAGGATGGCGAAATCATCCGCTGGGCCAATATCGGCGGTCAGCCCTTCGTCATCATGACCTGGGCCGACGAAACCCAGGTGAACGAGGCGGTGGACTTCGTGAAGTGGTGGCTGTCGCCCGAGATTCAGCACGCCTACGCCGCGCAGGGCGGCCAGAGTGCCATGAAGTCGGTCTACAACGACCCCAAATACGTGACCTACCGTCCGTGGAACCGGACCTGGGCGCCCGGCCTCGATTGGCAGAAGGACACCTGGCACATTCCGGAGTTCTTCGAAATCCTGGTGCAGGGCCAGGAGCAGTATGACCTCGCCATCACCGGGCAGCAGGACGCCAAGACCACGCTGGACAACATCGCCAAGTTCCAGCAGGAGCTCCTGACCGAGGCGGGGCACATCGAGGAACAATAGGCCTCGCGACGCAACCGGCCGTGCGCCTCCGGGCGCACGGCCATCGGGCGCCCTCTCATGACAACGACGGTCAGATGACTGCTGAAACCGTGGCCGCGCCCGGCGGCTTGCCGCGCATCCTCGAACTGAGGGCCGACAACTGGCCGCTCGCCTTCATCCTGGCGCTCGTCGCCTCGATCGCTGCGATCACGCTCCTGCCTCCGGACGTGTCGTTCTGGGTGGCGCTCGCCGCCTGGGTCCTGGCCGCCGGCTCCGCCGTCTACAATGCCTGGGGTCGCTACACCGGGGGCCTCCTGGTCGCGCCGGCGATCGCGCTCCTGTTCGTGATGAACATCTTCCCGTTGATGTGGTCGCTCGGGCTCTCCTTCTTTTCCTACCGGGCCAACCGGGCGCGTGCGCCGGTCTTCGTCGGCCTCGAAAACTACGCCGACATCCTGACCGATCCGGTCGTCTGGCAGCGTCTCCAGACCACGGCGGTGCTCGTCGTGCTTACCGTCTCGGTGCAGATGGTGGTGGGCTTCCTGCTCGCCTTCCTCTTCGCCAAGCAGTTTCCGCTCCGCCGCTACCTGCTCATCCTCGTGCTCACGCCGATGATGCTGTCCTACGTCGCGGTCGGCGCCTTCTTCCGCTACTACTACGAGCCCACCTTCGGGCTCCTGTCGCAGTTCGTCCGCCTGTTCACCGGCGAGCCCTACATTCTCATGCAGAGCACCGAGGGCGCGATGGCGGGGATCATCTTCGCCGACGCCTGGATGTGGTCGCCCTTCGTGATGCTGCTGGTGCTCGCGGGCCTCGTCAGCGTGCCGAAGTATCTCTACGAGGCGGCGGCCATCGACCGCGCCTCGTTCTGGCGGCGGTTCACCTCGATCACCTTCCCCTATATCCGCGGGCTGCTGATGCTCGCGCTCCTCTTCCGCACGATCGAGGCCTTCAAGCTCTTCGACATCGTGTTCCTGCTCACCGAGGGCGGGCCGGGCACCTCGACCGAGACGATCTCGATCTACCTCTTCCGCCAGGCGATCCAGTTCAACAAGACCAGCGACTCTACCACGATCTCCTACATCCTCCTGTTCACGGTGATCGTGCTCACCAACCTCTATCTCTATTTCGTCAACCGGCGGGCGCGGGAGACCCAGTGATGACCGATGCCGCTCTCCCGAGGCTTGCCGTGCGGCGGAAGTCGCGCGTATCGCGCGGCGTCGGCCACGCCGGCTGGGGCCGGACGCTCTGGGCCGGCATCATCAGCGTGATCTATTTCTTCCCGGTGCTCTGGATCATCCTCACCGCCTTCAAGAGCTACAGCGACGCGCTGGCGGTGCCGCCGAAATGGCTGTTCACCCCGACGCTCGAGAATTTCGTCCAGGTGTTCAACCGCGCCTATTCGGCCGACGGCGTGGCGGTCGACACCAAGTTCGACCTTTTCTTCTTCAACTCGATCTTCATCGCCGGGACGAGCGTGGCACTGGCGCTGATCATCGGCACGCTCGCCGCCTACGGCTTCTCGCGCTACCCGCTCAAGGGCAACCAGACCTACCTCTTCATCATCCTCACCACGCGCATGCTGCCGGCGATCGTGGTGATCATCCCGATCCTGATCATGTTCCGGGTCACCGGGCTGGCCGGCACCTATGTCGGGATCATCCTCCTCTACACCGCCTTCAACCTGCCCTTCACGATCTGGATGATGAAGAGCTTCTTCGACGAGCTGGCGCCGGACGTCGAGGATGCGGCGCGGCTCGACGGCTCGTCCGACACCAAGGTGTTCTTCAAGATCTGCATGCCGCAGGTCTATGCCGGCGTCGCCGCCACGGCGGTGTTCGGCCTCATCCTCACCTGGAACGAATATCTCTTCGCCCTTCTCCTCACCGGCGTGCAGACGCGCACCGTGCCGGTCGCCATGGCCCAGACCATCGGCGGCGACATCGGCGTCCGCTGGGGGCTGCTCGCGGCGATCGAGACGCTGTTCCTCATCCCGGTCATCCTGGTCACCTTCTTCCTGCAGAACCATCTCCTGCGCGGTGTGACCTTCGGCACGGTCAAGCGGTGACGGGTCCCTGATGTCGACCATCGAACTTCGGAACGTCACCAAGTATTTCGGGTCGCTGGCCGCGGCCCGCGATGTCGATCTCTCCGTCGGGGCGGGGGAGACCGTCTGCCTGCTCGGACCTTCCGGATGCGGCAAGACCACCACGCTCAGGATCGTCGCCGGGCTCGAGGCGGCATCCGCCGGCGACGTGTACATCGCCGGCAAGCGGATGAACGACCTGACTCCTGCCCAGCGCGACATCGCGATGGTCTTCCAGTTCTACGCGCTCTACCCGTCGCTCACCGTGGCGGAGAATGTCGCCTTTCCCCTCTACTACGAGCGGCTCTCGGCAACCGAGCGCGATCGGCGGGTCAGGAAGGCGGCCGAGACCCTCGACCTCACGGCCGTCCTCAACCGGCTGCCGGGGCAGGTATCGGAGGGCGAGAAGCAGCGCGTCGCGGTGGCCCGGGCGATCGTCCGCGATCCGAACTGCTTTCTGTTCGACGAGCCGCTCTCGCGGCTCGATGTCGAGCTCCGGCACACCATGCGGGGACAGATCAAGGAGGTGCTGACCAGTCTCTCCAAGGCAACCGTGATCGTCACCCATGACCAGTTGGAGGCGCTCACCATGGCCGACCGCATCGCGATCATGCGCGACGGCCGGATCGAGCAAGTCGCCTCGCCGCATGCGATCTTCGCCAAGCCCGCCAACGTCTTCGTCGCCGGCTTCATCGGCACGCCGCAGATGAACCTGATCGAGGCATCCTTCGCCGAGGTGGCGGAGGGCGAGGCGGAACTCGCCTTCGGCGACCAGCGGCTCCGGCTGCCGGTCGAGGGTGCGGCGCGCGCGCTGTCGAAGGGCAAGACGATGACCTTCGGGGTGCGGCCGCGCGCCTTCACGCTCGCCGGCGCGGCGACGGAGCGAACGATCTCCGGCCAGGTCGAGCTGATCGAGCCGATGGGCGCCGAGACGCTGTTCCATGTCCGCTGCAGCGGGCTCGACATCCGCGTCGTGGTGCCGCGCGAGATCCGGGTGAAGCCCGGCCACATCCTTCACCTCGCCTGCGATCCAGGGCAGGTCCACTTCTTCGATGCCGAAGGAAGGGCGGTGCAATGAGCGAGAGGACCGGAACCCCGGCCGCCGGCATGTCGTCCCGGGCGGCGGACGTGCTGGAGTTCACCATCATCGGGCTGTGCATCCTCGCGCTGGTGATGATCTTCCAGCCCTTCGAGCTGCTTCTGTTTTCGATCGGCAGCGGGCTCGTCTTCGTTGGCGCGCTGGCGTTCAACCTCGTGCCGCTCGCGGTTCCCGGCGTGCCGCTTCGTTCGGTCGGCATGGCGGCGCTGATCGTGATTCTCCTGTTCGTGGTCGTCGTCGGTCTCTCGATCCTCTCCGCCTGGCTCTATGGCGTGTACTTCGTCAAGCCTCCCGGCTAGACCGGCGGTCGGCCGGACGGGAGCAGCGTGACATGGCGGCGATCAAGCGAAGCGCAATCCTCGACCGCTTCCAGGACATGGTGCGACGACGCGTGCCGATCGTCGGCGGCGGCGCCGGCACGGGCCTCTCCGCCAAGGGCGAGGAGGCCGGCGGCATCGACCTCATCGTCATCTACAATTCGGGCCGCTACCGGATGGCGGGGCGGGGCTCGGCGGCCGGGTTGCTCGCCTACGGCAACGCCAACGAGATCGTCGTCGATATGGCGCGCGAGGTGCTGCCGGTGGTCAGGCACACGCCCGTGCTCGCCGGCGTCAACGGCACCGACCCCTTTGTGCTGATGCCGCAGTTCCTCGCTTCGCTCAAGGCGATGGGCTTCTCCGGCGTCCAGAACTTCCCGACGATCGGCCTCTTCGACGGCCGGATGCGGGTCGCCTTCGAGGAGACCGGCATGGGCTACGGCCTCGAGGTCGACATGATCCGGGCCGCGCGCGAACTCGACCTCCTGACCACGCCCTACGTCTTCAACCCCGACGAGGCGCGGGCGATGACCGAGGCCGGCGCCGACATCATCGTCGCCCACATGGGCGTGACCACCGGCGGGGCGATCGGGGCGGCGAGCGCGACGAGCCTCGAGGATTGCGTGCCCGCGATCGACGCGATCGCCGAAGCGGCGATGGCGGTTCGCCCCGACGTGATCGTGCTCTGCCACGGCGGCCCGATCGCGATGCCGGAGGACGCGGGCTACATCCTCAGGCATTGCCGGGCCTGCCACGGCTTCTACGGCGCGTCCAGCATGGAGCGCCTGCCGGTCGAGATCGCGCTCGCCGAGCAGACCCGCAAGTTCAAGGCGATCAGCTTCTAGGCGGCGGGCGAGCCCCTGAGCGGCGTATCGAAGGAGGAGAGACAGCGATGGAACGGCGCTTCACGATCGCCAGCGAGACCGAGCCGGAAGTGCTGGACTGGGGCCGGCTCCGCTGGCTGTGCAATCCGCCGTCGACGGGGGCGAAGGACCTCACCGTGATCGACGTGACGCTCTCCCCCGGCAAGGGGCACAATTTCCACGCGCACCCGGACCAGGAGGAGGTGATCCTTTGTGTCGCCGGCTCGGTCGAGCAGTGGGTCGACCGCGAGAAGCGCATCCTCGCCCCCGGCGATTCCGCCTTCATCCCGCCCGGCGTCGTCCATGCCTCGTTCAATGTCGGGCAGGCCGAGGCCAAGGTCATGGCGATCCTCGGTCCGTGCAAGGGCGACATCGGCTATGAGGTGGTGGAGATGGGCGCCGAGGCGCCGTGGAGCACCTTGCGGGGTTGACGCACACGCAAAATCAGACCGGACAACACGAAAAGAAACGTCCCGAGGGAAACATGGCCAGTACCAACACCTATCCGAAACTTCACAATGCGATGTGGCCCGGCGTGGTCGGCAAGGGGAGCGGAGACGGCGAGCCGTTCATCGGGCTCGATACGCTCCTGACGCTGACCCGCGACGCGCGGTACGAGGGCCAGAAGTTCGACGGCGTCGACCTCTGGCTCGCCGACCCGCACATCTCGATCGATTCGACCGCGGACCAGGTCAAGCGGGTGTGCGACCACGTCGCCGGCTTCGGCCTGAAGATCGGCTCGATGGTGGCCCCGATCTGGGGCGGCGCGGGGGGCGGTTCGGCGATGGGTTCGGCAGACGACCGGAAGCGCTTCATCGACCAGGTGACCAAGGCCTGCGTCATCGGCAAACAGATGCGCGACATCGGCATCCGCCCGACCGGCGGCATCCGGATCGACTCCTCCACCAGCGTCGACCAGTGGGACAAGGACCCGGTGGGCGGCACACAGCAGATCGCCGAGACTTTTCGTGAAGCGGGCAAGATCGCCGAGGACTATGGCGAGTTCCTTGCCGCCGAGGGCGAGATCTGCTGGGGCGGCATGCATTCGTGGCGGGAGAACGTGAGACTTCTCGAAATGGTCGGGATGCCCGGAGTCGTCGGCTACCAGGCCGACATGGCGCATTCGATGCTGTTCACGCTCGGGTACAACGCCGAACAGGACCGGCTCCTTCCCGAGGGCTACGACTGGAAAGACCGGAGCCTCCTCGACAAGGCCTACAAGCAGGTGGCCGACGCCCTCCGTCCGTGGACGCTGGACTTCCACGTCGCGCAGAATGACGGTTCGGTGTTCGGCTCCGGGGATCATGAGAAGACCGGCCGGCACTGCCAGGTGAAGGACCCGAACGGCAAGCTCGATATCGTCAAGCATGCCGGCTACTGGCTCCGCGACGATAGCGGCAACCTGACCAAGACGATGCGCCACATCTGCTGGGACGGCTGCATGTTCCCCAACGCGGTGATGGAGGACCAGCAGACCTGGAACGACATTCTCGGCGCGATGGTCCGGGTGCGCGACGCTCACGGCTGGACCGAGTAAAGTATCAAGGAACGCTGGCACTAACCTCCCCCTTGAGGGGAGGTCGAAACCGGTGAAGCCGGTTTCGGGAGGGGGCATCCAACGTTCCAGTCTGCATACCCCCTCCCGAAGCTCGCTTCGCGACCTTCGACCTCCCCTGAAGGGGGAGGTTGGCGTCGCGTCCTTTGACAAACGCTGACACGGGGGAACGATGATGGCGAAGAAACCGCTCAATATCGGGATGATCGGGTACGGCTTCATGGGGCGGGCCCACTCCAACGCCTGGCGAAAGGTCGGCAACTTCTTCGACCTCGAATACCAGCCGGTGCTCAAGGCGGTGGCGGCCCGCAACAAGGCCAAGGCCGAGGATTTCGCCGCCCGCTGGGGCTACGAGTCGGTGGTCACCGACTGGAAGCAGCTGATCGCCCGCGACGACATCGATGCGGTCGACATCTGCGTGCCGAACGACCTCCACATGGAGATCGCCATCGCCGCGGCAAAGGCCGGCAAGATGGTGCTCTGCGAGAAGCCACTCGCCCGCACCACCAAGGAAGGCGAGAAGATGGTGGCCGCCGTCGAGAAGGCGAAGGTCCCCAACCTGGTCTGGTACAACTACCGTTACGTTCCGGCCGTCACGCTGATCAAGCAGATCGTCGCCTCGGGCAAGCTCGGCCGGATCTTCCACTATCGCGCCAATTTTCTCCAGGACTGGACGATCAATCCCGACGTGCCGCAGGGCGGCGCGGGTACCTGGCGTCTCGATGTCGAGGCGGCGGGCTCGGGCGTTACCGGCGATCTCCTCGCCCACTGCATCGATACGGCGATGTGGATCAACGGCGGCATCAGCGACCTGTCGGCGATGACCGAGACGTTCGTGAAGAAGCGGAAGCACGCGGAGACCGGCAAGATGGCCGCGGTCGGCATCGACGATGCCGCCGCCGTCATGTGCCACTTCGAGAACGGCTCGCTCGGCCTGTTCGAATCGACCCGCTACGCCCGCGGCCACAAGGCGCTCTACACGCTCGAGATCAACGGGGAGAAGGGCTCCTTCATCTGGAACCTGCACGACCTCAACCGCGTGTCGTGGTTCGATCATTCGGTCGAGGGTCAGCTCCGCGGCTGGTCGTCGATCCTCGTCACCGATGGCGATCATCCTTACCTCGGCAAGTGGTGGGTGCCGGGGCTGACGATTGGCTACGAGCACAGCTTCGTCCACGCCGTCGCCGATTTCATCGAGGGGCTCTCGACCGGCACCCCGGCGTCGCCGACCTTCCGTGAGGCGCTGGAGACGACGAAGGTCTGTGACGCGATCATCAAGTCGGGCAAGACGCGGAAGTGGGTGAGCGTCGCATAGGAGCAGGATGACCTACCGCGACTTCCTCGACGCCCTCGGCGAGAGGGAATCGGGCGGCGACTATGGCGTCGTCAACAGTTTCGGCTATCTCGGTAAGTACCAGTTCGGCGAACTGGCGCTGATCGACGTCGGCTACTACACGGCCGACGGGACGGCGGCCAACGACTTCCGGAAGGAGTACTGGACCGGGAAGAACGCCATCGACTCGAAGGCCGACTTCCTGGCCGACGGCGCGGCGCAGGAACAGGCGATCCGCGCCTACATGAAGCTCCAGTGGCTCTATCTCGGCGACACCCAGCGCTTCGCCGGCCAGACCATCGGCGGCTTGAAGGTCACCGAGTCGGGGCTGCTTGCCGGCGCCCACCTCCTCGGCGCGGGGACTGTCACCGCGTTCCTCGAAACCGGCGC
Organism: Bauldia sp.; assembly: GCA_022841545.1. Classification (GTDB taxonomy): domain Bacteria; phylum Pseudomonadota; class Alphaproteobacteria; order Rhizobiales; family Kaistiaceae; genus Bauldia. The sequence goes on from JALHRF010000045.1 coordinate 28,555, forward strand.
CGTGGCCCCGCCGGCCGACGCCTATGGTACGGCGATCACCGAATACATGACGCTGTTCGCCGGCTACAGGACGCCGTTCACGGCGGACCACTCCGGCGCCGAGGCGGTCGCCGGCGGCCCGAAGGACGACATCCTCCGCGGCTTCGGCGGCGCCGACACGCTTCGCGGACTCGCGGGTGACGACAGGCTCAAGGGTGGGACGGGAAAGGATTTCCTCGACGGCGGCGCGGGCGCGGACAGGCTCGCCGGCGGCAAGGGCCGCGACGTATTCCACTTCGGCGACGCCCCCGAGCCCGGCGCGCCCGACAGGATCAAGGATTTCCGCTCCGGCCGCGACACGATCGAGCTCGACGCCGATGTGTTCTCGGCCCTCCCTCGGGGCGTGCTCGATGCGGCCATGCTCCGGGCCGGCAAGAGCGCCGTGGACGGCAACGATCACATCCTTTACGAACGTGCGAGCGGCGCCCTCCGCTACGATGCCGACGGCAGCGGCGAGGGGGACGCGGTCATCATCGCCATCCTTGCCGGTAGGCCGACTGTGACGCACGACGACATCGTGGTGGCGTAGCGTTCCGCCATAACCAAGCCCTGCACGGCGGACCTCGCCGGCTCTGGTCATCCGGGATTGCCGCGCCTATCATTCTCGGCGGGCGTCTCCGCCGCCACGGGTGTTGGCCCTGGCGGCACAGGCAGCAGGAACGACATGCCGGCCACAATGCAAGGCGACTGGGGCCTCTTCGGCGCCGGTGCGGACGACCGTTTTCATTTCCAGACCAATCAACGCGCTGCGCCGGTCGGGATTCTGACCGATGGCGAAACGTCGCTGCCGGCGGATCGTCTGATCGAAGCGATGGCGCAGCTGGCCGAGGATGCCTACGACCAGAACTCGAGAGACGCGAGGGCCGAGGGTTGGCACGCTTTCACAGCGGCCGAGCTCGGCATGAAGGCGAAGAATTCCGGGTCGGTCCGCTACACCTTCAAGGACGGCGTCTATCAGGGTGAAACGGCGCGTTCGTCGGAGGGGCAGGCCCTTGTCCTGTCGCAAACGGTCGGCGACGAGACGGTCCTCACCCTCGCCTTTCGTGGTACGGTCAACCTAGCCCGGCAGTTCGCGGACTACTTCCCGTTCGACAAGCACTACGCGAACTTCAAGCCGCTGATCGCGGCGGTGAAGGAGTTCGTCGCGGATGCGTCGAACGGCATCGACAAGGTCGTCGTCACCGGCCACAGCCTCGGCGGCGCCATGGCGCAGCTCTTCCTGAACGAAAAGCTTGCTGTGCCGCTGAGTGGCTACACGTTCGGCAGTCCGGGAGCGGACGATGACAGGAAGCGGGCGCCACTGGTCAATTTCGAGCACGCCAACGATGCCATACCGGACCTCAGCGGCATCAAGGACGAACGGTCCGGCGGCGTGGTCACGGTCGACATAGTCGGGCTCAACAACCTCAAGGCGGCGCATTCGATCGAGCGCTACATGAAGACGACGGCGTTTCTTTCGGAGCAGGCCGAAGATCGGGACGGCCCGTTCCATGCGCACAAGCTCGCCAAGGCGTTCAGGGAGGGCGGCAGCTACATCCGGGATATCCGGCTCGAGATCGGCTCCGACAAGAACGATGTCCTCCGCCCCTTCGCCGTGGATCGCTTCTCGCTTGCCGGGGATGGCAACGACCGTTTCGACATCCGCCGGGACGAGCTCGTGGCGAAGAAGGCCCGCGATCTCGACGGCGGCAACGGCGAAGACAGCGTGCTGCTTCCCTACGACCGGACGCGCAAGGGTGACGGCGTCATCTTTCAGGTGACCGAGCGGAACGATGGCGGGATGACGTTGAAATACGACGCCGCGACCGGCTCGAAGGACAAATGGAAGACTGTCGGCGTCTTCTACCGCACGGAGACGATCGTCTACGACAACGGCAAGAGCGAGCCCTTCGCCGAGACGGCAACGAAGTTCGCGGCGGCGGACAAGGGCGATCTGATCATCGCGTGATCGACGGCGGCCATGGTCACGGCTTGGTCAGGTCGATCTTGAAGCCGTGGTCGCGCGCAGCGGCGCGGTGCAGCCTCTCGCGCTCGGCGTCGTCGAGGTTCAGCGCATTGGCGACGGTGTCGATCCAATCCGCGGAGGCGAGCCTGCGTCCCTTCACGACCTGGTTGAAATAGGGCTGCGAGATGTTGGCGCGTGCCGCGGCTGACGCCTGCGAGAGGCCTCGCTCGCAGAGGATGTCGCCGAGCGAGGCGCCGACCCGTGTCTTCGGTTCCTCTGTCATTCCCCCTCTAGGGCGTGTCCTCAATTGAGCCAAGCGACAGCGGCAGCGAGATGGACTGCGGCGAGGAAGTTGCGTGCGGTTTTGTCGTAGCGGGTGGCGATGGCACGAAACTGTTTGAGCCTGCAG
>JALHRF010000046.1 GCA_022841545.1 Bauldia sp.
GCGGATGCGGAACTCACGCAGCGCCCGGTTCATGCGGGCGATGCCCTCCTCGGCGGTCGGCGCCCAGGCGGTGACCTTCTCGAGGAGGGGATCGTAATAGCGGGTGATGACGGCGCCGGAATAGGCGGTGCCGCCGTCGAGCCGGATACCGAAGCCGGTGGCCCCGCGATAGGCGGTGATCCGACCGTAGTCGGGGATGAAGTTCTGCTCCGGGTCCTCGGTCGTGATGCGGCACTGGAGGGCGTGGCCGTTGAGCCGGATGTCACCCTGGCGCGGCACGCCGGAGGCGGCGGTATCGCCGATGGCGGCGCCGCCGGCGATGCGGATCTGCGCCTTGACGATATCGATGCCGGTCACTTGCTCGGTGACGGTGTGCTCGACCTGGACCCGCGGGTTGACTTCGATGAAGTAGAACTTGCCGGTGTCGGAATCCATCAGGAACTCGACGGTGCCGGCCCCGGCATAGTTCGCGGCGTGCGCGATGGCGACGGCGTAGCCGGCCAGCTCCTGCCGCTGCGCGGCGTCGAGATAGGGGGCGGGCGCGCGCTCCACGACCTTCTGGTGCCGCCGCTGCACCGTGCAATCGCGCTCGAAGAGGTGGACGATCGATCCCTGCCTGTCGGCGAGAACCTGCACCTCGACGTGGCGCGCCCGCTCGACCAGCTTCTCGAGATAGACCTCGTCCTTGCCGAAGGCGGCCTTCGCCTCGCGCCGCGCCGCGTCGATGTCATGGAGGAGCCCGGCCTCGTCGCGGATCACGCGCATGCCGCGACCGCCGCCGCCCCAGGAGGCCTTGAGCATCAGCGGATAGCCGACCTCACCGGCAAGCCGTGCGACCTCCGCCGGTTCACGCGGCAGCGGCTCGGTTGCCGGCATGACCGGCACGCCGACCGACACGGCAAGGTTGCGGGCCGACACCTTGTCGCCGAGCTTCCGCATCGTGTCGGCCGATGGCCCGATGAAGGTGAGTCCGGCCTTCGCGCAGGCCTCGGCGAAGTCGGGGCTTTCCGACAGGAAGCCGTAACCGGGGTGGACGGCGTCGGCCTCCGCCTCGCGCGCCACCCGGAGCATTTCGGGAATCGAGAGATACGCCTCGATCGGCCCCATGCCCTTGCCGATCTGGTAGGCCTCGTCGGCCTTGAAGCGGTGGAGGGCGAGCTTGTCTTCCTCCGAGAAGACCGCGACGGTTCCGATGCCCAGTTCGTTCGCCGCCCGGAAGACGCGGATGGCGATCTCCGAGCGGTTGGCGACGAGAATTTTCCTGATTGCCACGCGTCTAGCCCCGTTCCAGTTGCCGGCAAAGCAAGTTCTAGCCGTATTGTGCGTTTGCGAAAACTGCTTTTCGCAGTTGCGAAGGAGACTGCCGCGAAGCAACCGGTTGCCGGCAGTTGTATCTGCTTTCGGCCGCAGTAGAATTCCCGCGATCGCGCCCGGTTTGATGGCGCAGTCCCAGGGACCAACGCGATGAGCGACACCACCGCACCGATCCTGCATGGTATCTCGCTGGACAGGACCAACGTCGCCATCAGCGGCGCACCGGAAGTCATCACCGTTTCGATCAATCTGTCCGACGCGGGTGGCTCAAAGCTATCGACCGGGATGGATGGCAACGCGCCGAACCAAGTCCGGTTCTTCAGCCACAGCGGCCAGTTCGTCGATGCCGTGTTCTATATCCCTGCCGGCAAGTCGAGCGGGACTTTCGAGGCCGACATGACGCTGGGCAAGTTCGCCGAGGCCGGCGACTGGACGGTCTCCTACGCCTATCTCCACGACAATGCCGGAAACCAAAGGTTCCTGGAACCCTCGCAGCCGGACTCACTGCTGGCTGGCCTCAAGTTCACCGTCACCAACCCGCAGTCCGATGCCGTCGCACCGGAGGTCAAGAGCATATCGCTGAACCGGAGCGTGGTTGATTTCGATGCGGGACAGAAGACCGTAGTCGTGACGGCACGGATCACCGATTCGCTTGCCGGCGTCTTCACGAAACAAATCAACGCCGAGTACACGCCACCGCAAATCGTCTTCATCAGCCCGAGCGGGCAGTACGTCTTTGGAATGTTCAATGACAAGGACCCCGATGCTGGGAATGCGTTCGACGACGTCTACACGGCGACGCTGAAGCTGGAAGAAAGCGCAGAACCCGGCGAATGGAAGGTTCAGGCTCTATACGTCAGTGACAAGGCCGGGAACCTGGCAGGCGTCGACCGGGTCGTCGGCGGGGTGGACGATCTCACCTTCACGGTGAAGAACGGTCTCGGAGACTCGGGACCGCCGACGGTCGACTGGATCGCGTTCGGCGAGCCCACGCTCAAATCCAACGGCACGTCGCAGTTCGTCGTCGAGGCGCGGCTGACCGACGACAAGAGCGGGCTCTCCGACGGGACGACGGCCGGGGGCATCGGTTTTGCTCCGCCTCAGGTCCGCTTCGCCAGCGACAGCGGCCAATCGGTGGATGGCATCTTCGACATAGCGGACCCGATCTCCGGCACGGTCAAGGACGGGGTGTTCCGGGCCGTCGTGACGCTCAGCGCGTTCGCCGAGACGGGCGTCTGGCGTGTCGAGCATCTCCTCCTCTCCGACGAAGCCGGCAACATCAAGTACTACCGTCCCGAGGACACGCCGCAGATCCCGACGGACGCAATCCATCTCGGCACCGATCTTCCCGACACCATCGCCGGCACGCCGCAGGAGGAGTCGATCTACGGCTATGGCGGCGACGACACGCTCGACGGCGCGAGCGGCGACGACACGCTGAGCGGCGGCGGCGGCGACGACAGCGTCGATGGCGGCGACGGCGATGACACCATCGTCGGGGGACATGGCGCAGGCGACGACACCTATTTGGGCGGCGCCGGCTTCGATCGCGTCACCTATACGAGCGCCGGCAAGAAGATCGTAGTCGACCTGCAGAAGGGCAAGGCGTCGGGCGCTGACATCGATACCGACAAGCTGAAGCAGATCGAGGGCGTGCTCGGCGGCCGGGCCGGCGACACGATCAAGGGCAGCAAGGGCGCCAACGTCATCGACGGCCACACCGGCAAGGACAAGCTGACCGGCGACAAAGGCAAGGACACCTTCCTCTTCAGCACCGAGCCAGGCAAGAAGAACGTCGACACCATCACCGATTTCAACCGGAAGGACGACACGATCGCGCTCGATGCGAGCGTCTTCTCCGGACTCGAGGCGGGCAAGCTCGAAAAGGCCGACTTCGTCGTGGGCAGGAAGGCCAGGGACAAGGACGACCGCATCGTCCACGACGACAAAAAGGGCGTCCTGATCTACGACGACAACGGCAGCGCCAAGGGCGGCGCCGCGGCCTTCGCGAAGATCGGCAAGGGGGTGGCGATCGGCGCGGACGATTTCATCATCGTGTGATGCATCAAGGCCGAGGGCGGGAACGCCGGACGGCCCTCATCGCTCGCCGACCTCGTGCGGCCAGTTCGGGACGATGCGTTCGACGAGCGACCTGAACCGCGCCGGTTCGAGATCGCCCGGCTCGTCGCCTCGCCGCGACTTGAACGCGCTCCAGCCGAGGAACAGGCGAAGGCTGTTCTGTTCCGCAATGCCAAGCGCGGCGAGCACGGCGCTCCACGGCGGCAGCGGCGCGGGCGGGAGCGGCCCACGCGCGGCCTCAAACGCGGCGGCCATCGCGACCAGCCCCTCGTCCGCTCCGGGTCGGCCCAGGATCTCGACGCCGACCGGCATCCCCTCGCCATCGAGCCCGGCCGGCAGGGCCATGGCCGGCAGCCCGGAGGTGCTCGCCACGAAGCATGTATAGCCGTCGGTCTCGCCCGTTCCGGCGCCGCCCCGACGGTCGGTCAGGATGACGAGTCCGTCGAGCCGGAGCCGGTCGAGCAGGTCCGTGACCAAGACGCGGTTGGCGTCGATCTGTCGATGGACCCGCGCTTCCGCGGCGGCGTCGGGTGCGGCGAGCGACAGGCACTCCTCCCTCGTCCAGTCCGCTGGAATCCGCTCCGATGTGCAGACGTCCTGCCAGTCGCGCCGCGCGGCGGGATATGCGGACAGCATCGCGTCGATGCGCGGGGTGGAACCGGCGACGAAGGCTGGACCGAGCTTCGGATCGAAGCCATCGAGCCTGATATCGTCGACCACCTCGGCGCCGGCAGCGCCGAGAAGAGACGCGGTCCGCGACAAGACCTCCGCCGCCGCTGGGGAAGACGGCGCGAGGTCCTCGCCGCCGGCGTGGACCAGCACCCCTAGCCGTCTGCCGCGCAACGCGTCCGGAGCGGTCGCGGCCAACGCCTGCCAACCCGGGTCGATGACCGCCAGACCCGCTGCAAGCGTCGGCACGTCGCGACCGATCAGTCCCGGCGTGCCATTGACGAAGCCGATCGGAAACAGGCCGTCGCTGTCGAATCGGCCCCAGGTCGGGCGCAGCGCCACCGCGCCGTTGTAGACGGCGGGGATGCGGAGCGAGCCGCAATTGTCGCTCCCCACCGCCAGCGGCACGAAGCCGGCGCCAACCGCGACGCCTGAACCGGCCGACGAACCGCCGGACGTGCGGGCAGGATCGTAGGCATTGCCGACCCGGCCGCCGGCCCCGGACAGGCCCCGGATGCCGAAGGCGAATTCATCCATGTTGGTCTTGCCGACGATGATGGCGCCGGCTGCCCTGAGCCGGGCGACGATGGCGGCGTCGCGCGGCGGCTGGTTGCCAATCAGCGCCAGCGACCCCACGGTCATCGGCATGTCGAACGTGGCGAAGTTGTCCTTGACCGCAACCGGCATGCAGTGGAGCGGGTGCGGCGGCTTTCCTGCCGCGATGTCCCGGTCGAGGATCGCCGCCTCGGCGACGGCATAGGGATTGAGCGCGAGGAAGGCATTAAGCGGCGGACCGCGCGAGGTATCGAGGTCGCGCGCGGCGATGGCGGTCATGGCGGCCGCGATCCGCTCGGCACAGGACGGCGTCTCCACCGCGGATGCCGGAACCACGGCAAGGAAACAGTACAGTGCGGCACAGAGAGAGGCGAGAACAGTGCGCATGATCCTCGGGGGTCGACGGACGACAGTCACGGAGATTGCCCGATCGTGGCGCTTGGGACTATGGCTTATGTCGCGCAACGACGGGAGGAAACATGCCTGAGATCATTGTCTATGCAGTCGAGGGTCGCACGCCTGAACAGAAGAAGGCGCTGATGAAGGACATCACCGACGCGGTTGTGAAGAATTTCGGCACCCACAGCGACGCGGTGACGGTCCAGATCGTCGAGTCGCGCAGAACCGACAAGGCCAAGGGCGGCGTTCCGTTCAGCGAGCGGTGATGCCATGATCACCGTCTTCGGCTCCATCAATGTCGACCTGGTCTGCCGGGTGCGGAAGTCGCCGCTGCCCGGCGAGACCGTGCTTGGCTCGGACTATGCCCTGATCCCCGGCGGCAAGGGGGCCAACCAGGCGCTGGCGGCGCGCCGTGCGGGGGCGCCGGTCCGCATGGTCGGGGCGATCGGCGACGACGACATCGGCAAGGCCGCGCTCAACGAACTGATCCCGGCCGGCGTCGATCTCGGCGCGGTCGCGCGGCGGAGCGGCACCACCGGCGTCGCCATCATCACGGTCGACGACAGCGGCGAGAACACCATCGTCGTCTCGCCCGGGGCCAACGCCTCGGCGAACGCCGGGCAGATCCCGGCGGGTAGCCTCGGGGCCACGGACACGCTCCTCCTCCAGCTCGAAGTGCCGCAGGCCGAGGTGTTCGCAGCCGCGCAGCTGGCGCGGACCGGCGGCGCGCGTGTGGTGCTGTCGGTGGCGCCGTTTGCCCCCTTCACCCCGGAGCAGCTCGCGGACATCGACATCGTCGTCGTCAACGAGCATGAGGCCGAGGATTTCGCCCGCCACTTCGGCCTCGCCCGCGGCAACGCCGAGGTGACGGTGGCGGCGCTGGCGACGCGGCTCGGCCGGATCGTCATCGCCACGCTGGGGCCGGAGGGCGCCGTTGCCGCCGGCGGCGAAGGCGTTATCCGGGTACCGGCGCTGAAGGTGACGCCGGTCGACACCACCGGCGCCGGCGATACCTTCGCCGGGGTGCTGGCGGCGTTTCTCGACGAAGGTCGCGACCTTCGCGATGCGATGGCCCTGGCGGCGATTGCGGGCTCGCTCGCCTGCACGAAGCACGGCGCCCAGCCGAGCTTTCCGAGCCGGGCCGAGATCGAGGCGGCGGCCGGCTGACGACAGCAGTGTTTTGCGGTTCCGCCCTGCCGCCTCCATATACTAGAATGTTTCCTGGAAACGTCCCTCCCCGGAGCCCTTTCTCCCAATGACAACCACCGAACCGTCCGTCCTGCCCATTCCCGGCCTGTCCGACCGCGCGAAGAGCCCCCGGGTCCTTCGCCTGCACCCTGACGACAACCTGATCGTCTCGATCGACCCGATCCTGCCCGGTGCGGTGGCCGAGGGCGTGACCGCGATCTCGCGCGTGCCGAAGGGCCACAAGATGGCGACGGTCGAGATCCGCGAGGGGGAGCCGGTCAAGAAGTTCGGGCAGATCATCGGCTTCGCCAAGGTCGGCATCCGCCCCGGCGAGCACATCCACGAGCACAATTGCGGCGTCCACGACTTCGCCCGCGACTACCGCTTCGCCGAGGCGGCGGAGCCCGAGCATGTGCTGCCGGTCGCGGAGCGCCGCACCTTCGAGGGCTTCAAGCGCCACAACGGCAGGGTCGGGACCCGGAACTACATCGGCATCCTCACCAGCGTGAACTGCTCGGCTTCGGTCGCCCGCTTCATCGCCGACGCCTTCAACCGCTCCGGCATCCTCGACGACTATCCCACCATCGACGGCGTCGTCCCCTTCGTCCACGGCCACGGCTGCGGCATGGCTGGCAAGGGGAGCGAGGGTTTCGAGGTGATGCAGCGGACCGAATGGGGCTACGCCACGCACCCCAATATCGGCGGCGCGCTGCTCGTCGGCCTCGGCTGCGAGGTGATGCAGATTCCCGGGCTCATGGAGGACTACGGCCTCAAGGAGAACGAGAACTTCCACACCATGACCATCCAGGCGACCGGCGGCACGCGGAAGACGATCGAGCGCGGTGTCGAGATGATCAAGGAGATGCTGCCGCGGGTCAACGCGGTCAAGCGCGAGTCGGTGCCGGTCTCCGAGATCATGCTGGCGCTCCAGTGCGGCGGGTCGGACGGCTATTCCGGCATCACGGCCAACCCCGCCCTCGGCAGGGCGGCAGACCTCCTGGTCGAGCAGGGCGGCACGGCCGTGCTCTGCGAGACGCCGGAAATCTACGGCGCCGAGCATCTCCTCACCCGCCGCGCGGCGACGAAGGAGATCGGCGAGAAGCTGATCGGCATCATCAAGTGGTGGGAGGACTACACCGAGCGGAACCGGGGCGAGATGAACAACAACCCCTCGCCGGGCAACAAGGCCGGCGGCCTCACCACCATCCTCGAGAAGTCGCTCGGCGCGGCCGCCAAGGGCGGCACCACCACGCTCCGCGGCGTCTACCACTATGCCGAACCGATCAGGACCCGCGGCTTCGTGTTCATGGATTCCCCCGGCTACGACCCGGTCGGCGTCACCGGCCAGGTGGCCTCGGGCTGCAACGTCATCTGCTTCACCACCGGCCGCGGCTCCGCCTTCGGCTTCAAGCCCGCGCCCTCGATCAAGCTCGCCACCAACTCCGACATGTACCGGCACCAGACCGAGGACATGGACATCAACTGCGGCGACATCCTCGATGGCGTGACCATCGAGGCGAAGGGTGCGGAAATCCTCGAGGAGGTGATCGCCGTCGCCAGCGGAAAGAAATCCAAGTCGGAAGAACTCGGCTACGGCGACAATGAGTTCGTGCCCTGGCAGATTGGGGCGACGATGTAGCTACCCCGCAGTGCGGGGGACTCTGAGGCGGCGGCGGCCGGGAGTCGAGCTACCGACGGACGAACCCGAGCCAAGAGACCAAGACGATGCAGGCGATCACCATAGACGTCGGCCCACCGTTCGAGAATCTGAGTTTGATCGATCGTCCGGTCCCGACGCCGGCGCGGGGCGAGGTGGTCCTGAAGCTGAAGGCGGCTTCGCTCAACTATCGCGATCTCGAAATGGTCAGCGGCACCTATTCCTCCCGGTTTCCGCTGCCGCTCGTGCCGCTGTCGGACGGCGTCGGCGAGGTCGTCGCGGTGGGCGACGGCGTGACCCGCGCCAGGTTGGGCGACCGGGTGGCGGGGACTTTCTGGCAGGGCTGGGTCGCGGGCGCCTTCGAGGACTGTCCGCAACTGGGCGGCTCGGCGGACGGCATGCTGAGCGAGTACGTCAAGCTGGACGAAATCGGCATCGTCCAGGTCCCGGCGCACCTGACGGACCACGAGGCCGCCACCCTGCCCTGCGCGGCGGTCACGGCCTGGCAGGCGCTCGTCACCGACGGCCTCCTAAAAGCGGGCGAAACGGTGCTGATCCAGGGCACGGGCGGCGTGGCCGTGTTTGCCCTTCAGTTCGCCGCCATGTTCGGGGCACGCGCGATCGTGATCTCGAGCAGCGATGCCAAGCTGGAGCGCGCCACGGCGCTCGGCGCTTCCGCCACCGTGAATTATGTGAAGACACCGGATTGGCATCTCGCCGCCCGCGAACTCAACGGCGGTCGCGGCGTCGACCATGTCATCGAGGTGGGCGGGGCCGAGACGCTGCTCCGCTCGCTGGAAGCGATCCGCCTGGGCGGCCAGGTCCATCTGATCGGGTATGTCGGCGGAAAGCTGGGGATGGTCAATCCGATGGCGATCCTCAATCGAAGAGCGGTGCTGCGCGGATTGCCGACGGGGTCGCGGGCCACGTTCGAGGCGATGAACCGCGCGATCGCGGAAAACCGGATGCGGCCGGTGATCGATCGCGTCTTCCCGTGGCGGGACTTCGCGGATGCGCTGCGATACCTCGGTGAGGGACGGCACTTCGGGAAGATCGTGCTGTCGTTCTGAATCGCCAGGCTGTCCGAGGCGCGGAAGAGCTCGGCGACGGCGACAGCGACAACGAACTCGTGCCCCGGCAGATCGGCATGACGACGGGAGGTCGTCGGCCCGGTCTACGGGACCGGCGCATCGATGCTGGTGAACCGCCGTTGCCGTGCAGCCCGGGACTGCCGGCCGCATATTGCCGCGGGCGTCTTCACGCCGAGCACTTTGGACGCAGGATGGACAACCCTCACACCGAGCGCATCAGCCCGCCGTCGACGCGGATGTTCTGCCCGGTGATGTAGCCGGCGCCGTCGGACGCCAGGAACGCGACCGTCGCGGCGATCTCGTCGACCGTGCCGTAGCGTTTCATCGGCACGCTGTCGCGGCGGGCATCGGTCTGCGGCAGGCTGTCGGTCCAGCCGGGAAGGATGTTGTTCATCCGCACGTTATCGGCGGCGTGGGTGTCGGCGAAGATTTTCGTATAGGCGGCGAGCCCGGCGCGGGCGACGCCCGAGGTGGGGAACATCGCGCTCGGCTCGAAGGTCCAGGCTGTGGAGATGTTGATGATCGAGCCGCCCTTCTGCGCGATCATGATCGGCGCCACCAGCCGCGTCGCCCGGATCACGTTCATCAGGTAGACGTCGATGCCGCCGTGCCACTGCTCGTCGGTGATTTCGAGAAGCTTCCCCTTCGGTCCGTGGCCCGCGCCGTTGACGAGCACGTCGATCCGGCCCCAGCGCCTCATGGTGGCGTCGACGAGCCGCCTGATGTCGTCCGGAACCAGGTTGGATCCGGTGACGCCGAGGCCGCCGAGTTCCTTCGCCAGCGCCTCGCCCTTGCCCGAGGATGAGAGGATCGCCACGCCGTAGCCGTCCTTCGCCAGCCGCCGGGCCGCCGCGGCGCCCATGCCGCTGCCGCCCGCCACCACCATCGCTACCCTGGTTGACATCGTCACGAGCCTCTCTGATTGCCGAGGCCACCCTATGCCGCGCGCTGCCGAATGGAGCAATCCCCCGTCGCCCGCGGTACGTGCTAGAGTATCGCTGTAAATGACAGGGTCACAATGACCTGTAACCTCAGGGGGAAGCGCGATGGGACTTTACATTTCACTGGTCAACTGGACCGACCAGGGCATCCGGGGCGTCAAGGACTCGCCCGCGCGCCTGGACGGCGCACGCCAGCTCGCGAAGAAGTACGGGTGCGAGATGACGCATTTCTTCCTGACCATCGGTGCTCATGACATGGTGGCGCTGATCGAAGCGCCCGATGACGAATCCGCGGCGAAATTCTCGCTCGCGCTCGGCTCGACGGGCAGCGTCCGCACGACGACGCTCAAGGCATTTTCCGAGGACTCGTACCGGAAGATCGTCGCCGGCCTCTGACGCCGGGCAGGCGCCGGCCGATGCGGCGGCCGGCGCGTTCTCCGGCTCGCCATGCGGGTCTTCATCCGCTATAGAACGGGCGTCTCTTCACCGACCTACCCGCCCACGCCGGCCGGTTCTTCCACCGTCACGACCATGACCGCCCCCACCAGAAACGCCGCGTTCTCCGGCGCCGAAGCGACCGCGATGGCGACGCTCGTCGCGATCAGCGTGTCGCATTTCCTCAACGACATGATCCAGTCGTTGATCCCGGCGATCTATCCGGTGCTGAAGGACTCGTTCGCGCTCGACTTCACCCAGATCGGCCTCATCACGCTCGCCTTCAACATCACCGCCTCGCTGCTCCAGCCAGTGGTGGGGATTTACACCGACCGCAAGCCCCTGCCGTTCTCCCTGACCATCGGCATGGGCATCACGCTCTCCGGTCTCCTGGTGCTGGCCTCGGCGCATGTCTACGCAATGCTGGTGCTGGGCGCGGCCATGGTCGGGCTCGGCTCGGCCGTGTTCCACCCCGAATCCTCCCGCGTCGCCCGTCTTGCCTCCGGCGGCCGCTACGGCTTCGCGCAGTCCCTGTTTCAAGTGGGCGGCAATATCGGCTCGGCGCTCGGGCCGCTGCTTGCGGCGCTGATCGTCGTTCCCTTCGGCCAGGGCAGCATCGCCTGGTTCTCGGCGATCGCTCTTGCCGGAATGATCCTCCTCTTCAATGTCGGTCGGTGGTACCGGAAACGTCTCCCCCTGCCCAAGCCGCCGGCGAAGCGCGCCGTGGTCGGCGGCGTCGAACTCGGGTCCCGCGAGGTCACATGGGCGCTGGTCGTGCTCTCCCTCCTGATCTTCTCGAAGTTCCTCTACGTCTCGAGCCTGACGACGTTCTACACCTTCTATGTAATCGAGCGTTTCGGGGTCGACGTGCAGGCCTCGCAGCTTCTCCTCTTCGTCTTTCTCGCGGCATCCGCGGCGGGCACCTTCATCGGCGGTCCGATCGGCGACCGCTTCGGCCGGAAGGTCGTGATCTGGGCCTCGATCCTCGGCGCGCTGCCGTTCACGCTGATGCTGCCCTACGCCAACCTGTTCTGGACCGTGGTGCTGACCTCCATCATCGGCGTGGTCATCTCGTCCGCCTTCTCGGCCATCGTGGTGATGGGCCATGCGCTCCTGCCGTCGCGGATCGGGATGGTGTCCGGCCTGTTCTTCGGCTTCGCCTTCGGCATGAGCGGCATCGGCGCGGCCGCGCTCGGCATCCTCGCCGACCACACCAGCATCGAATTCGTCTTCAAGGTCTGCGCCTTCCTGCCGGCCCTCGGACTGGTGACGGTGTTCCTGCCCAATATCGGCGGGAGCCCGCGCCGGCCGAAAGCGGCGTGAGGCCCAGCCCGCCCCGATTTCACAGCGGCATCGGACAACAATCGGAGACTGGACCGTCAGCCAGGCTCGCGGCAAGGTGCCGATCCGGGCGGAGCCCGGGAACCGACGGTCCTCGACGAAAAGATGCGCCATGCCCGCCTTCACCTGCGTTCAATGCGGAACCCAGTTCACCGAGAGTGCCGCGCCCCCGCCGCATTGCCCGATCTGCGAGGATGACAGGCAGTATGTCCGCTGGCACGGGCAGGCCTGGACGACGACGGACGAACTGCGCGAGACCCACACGCTTCGGATCGCCGATGAAGCGGAGTGGATCACCGGCATGGGCGCGGTGCCGGACTTCGCCATCCGGCAGCGGGCGCTGCTGCTCCAGTCGCCCGCCGGGAACGTGATGTGGGACTGCCAGGCTGTCGTCACCGACGAAGGCGTGGCGGAGATCGAGGCGCGGGGCGGGGCGGCGGCCATCGCGATCTCGCATCCGCACTACTACACCAGCATGGTCGAGTGGAGCGAGGCCCTCGGCGGCGTGCCGATCTGGCTCCACGCCGACGACCGGCAATGGGTGATGCGGCCGAGCCCGCTGATCCGCCACTGGGAGGGCGAAACGCTGGCGCTCAACGCGGAGATGACGCTCGTCCGCTGCGGCGGCCATTTTCCCGGCGGCCAGGTGCTGCACTGGGGCGCGGCGCTCGGCCGCCGGGGGGCCCTGATGTCGGGCGACATCGTCATGGTGGCGACCGACCGGCGGTCGCTCTCCTTCATGTACAGCTTCCCGAACTACATTCCGCTCAACCGTCGCGCGGTCGAGACGATCGCGGCAAGGCTGGAGCCGTATCGTTTCGATGCGATCTTCGGGGCGTGGTGGGATCTGGTGGTGCGGACCGACGCGAAGGCGGCGCTGGCCCGCTCGGTCGCCCGCTATCTGAGGGCGATCGGCGATTGAAGGCACGAAAAGCGGCGGCCGCGTTTCCACGACCGCCGCAATGTCGATCGAACCGGCTTACTGAGCCGGGGCGATCTGGGTCGCGGACATCGATCCGTCCGTACCCTCTTCGTAGGTGACCGTGACCTGCTGGCCGACCTGCAACGAGGCCGCGTCGACCGAGCTGGGCAGCATGAAGGTCTGACCGCCATCGAGGGTCACCGACCCGGCCGACGTATCGATGCTGGCGATCGCTCCGGTGGCTTCGGCCGCGAGCGCGGCGAAACCGGAAGCGGCGAGCATGGCAGCCGCACTGGCCGTGACCATCAACTTACGCATCTTCATACCTCATGGGTTGAATGCCGCATGCGTCCGCTTCAGGCGAAGCAGCGGCTGGTCACCCCCAAGCCAAGGTCGAAACGCCTCCCCCCGCGCCTGGTTCCAAAGAAAAAGGACGCGTCGGGAATGCCTGTGCCGCTCTATGCCGCCTCGGCGACGTCGTACACCTGAACGCGGCTGATCATGGGGAGGAACCGGTCGAGGAAGACCCGGTGCTCGTCGCTGGTCTGGTAGGCATTGTGCCCGGCGAGATCGTCGAACCGCAGCACCAGCGCATAGGCATAGGTCGAGTCGACCACATCGCGGCGCGTCGACGCCGGCATGCCGACCGTCCGGTGGCGGATGTGCTTCTCCGCGGCGAGCTGGTCGAGGCCTGCCCGGAAATCGGCGTGGCCGGTCCCGTCGAGATCGTCCTTGAGCCAGAAGAATACGGTGTGGGTGTGCATCGCTTTTCTCCTTCATTTCTGAAAGTGAACATGGAGGGATGCCGCGCGGCGTGTCCGCCCCCTGTGGCCAACGGCATTCCGAAGCCGGTCCCAGCCCCCCCCCCTGCACTGCGGACTTTTCCGGCGATGGGCCTGCCGGCTGCGGCGGCAGGCCGGCGCCGATGTCCTATCGGGGCTTCTTCATCTCGATACGAACGCCGTGGATCGTCTTGCCCGACTGGTTGAGCACGCGTCCCGCCGGCTGCGGCGACATGTTGACCACCAGGCAGCCTTTGCCATCCCACGCGCCGATCGCCTCTATGACGTCGCGGTTGGGCGGGAGCTGCGTGCCGTCCGGCGCGATGTCGTAGACGGGCCCGCCGACCTGGTCGAAAACGAAGACCGAGGGCCAGCGGTGATGATGGATCGGCTCCTCGTCCTCGTGCTCCAGCGTGACTTCGAGCACGCGCAGGTTCTCGTTTTCGAAAAGGACCTTGTGATGTTTCGGGGCTGCCGCCACGGCGTCCAGCGCCGGGTCCCAGGTCGAGGGATCAGAATTGGCAACGTGGTCGTTCATGATGGTCTCCTCCCTGCTTGATAGACGACCCGACCGCCGGGCACGACGACGCCTCACTGTCAGTCAGACCCGGTAGATCGATCCAAATGCCCAGAATTTGACATTTGGATCGATCCTTTATAAGCAAAACTGACTCGTTTCGAAGGGGCCGTCAAGGACAAATTTGGATCGGTCCATAATTTTTGGATCGGTCCAGAAGGACCGGCGGAACGGGCGTCGCGGGAGGGATAGACAGAAATCGTGGCAAGACTCATCGACGTCGCAAAGGCCGCCGGGGTGTCCCGGAGCACGGCATCCAACGTGTTCAACAATCCCGACATGGTGCGCCCCAAGCTCCGCCAGCGGGTCGAGGCCGCCGCGCGGGACCTCGGCTATCTGGGGCCGGATCCGAAGGGCCGGCTGCTCCGCGACGGCAAGTTCAACGCCATCGCCGTCCTGCCGCCGAGCAGCTGGGGGGTCGCCGAATCGCTCCGCAATCCGGTCTACAGCCAGGTTCTCATGGGCATCGGCGAGGTGTGCGACGAGGTCGGGGCCAACCTGGTCGTCATCCCGGACCGGCCCGACAATCACGGCATCAAGAACGCCCTGGTGGACGGCTTCATTTTTGGCCGCGCCGGGCACCTCAGCGAGATCGAGCCGGCGCGACTCCGCCGTCTGCCCTTCGCCGTTGTGGATTTCGACCCCGGCCCGAATATCAGCTCGGTGCGGGTCGACGCCCGGGCCGGCGCCTATGCGGCGGCGAAGCATCTCACCGGGCTCGGCCACCGCCGGTTCGGCATCGTCTCGTTCATGCGGAGTTCGATTCCCGCGCAACTGCATCCCGCCGGCGTCCCGAGGCCGGCGGAAGCCGCAGGCATGCCGACCGACCAGGAGAAGTACCGCGGCTATGCCGAGGCCCTGGCGGAAGCCGGGATCGACATCGCCAACATCCCGATGGTCCAGGCCGACCCCTGGGACGGCAAGGCCGCTGCGATGATCCTCGATGCGGCGCCGGACGCCACCGCCATCCTGTCGATGGGCGTCCAGCAGGGCATTGCCGTCATCGAGGAGGCCCGACGGCGAGGAAAGTCGGTGCCCCGCGATCTTTCCGTCGTCGGCTATAACGACATCCCGGACGCTTTACGCTGCGACCCGCCACTCAGCACGGTAGACGGCATGTCCATCCAGAAAGGGCGCGCCGCCGCCCGCCTGGTCTTTGCCGGCGGTCCGCCGCGCCATGAGATCATCACGCCGAACTTCATCCTGCGCGGCTCGACCGGACCGGCGCCTGCGGACTGACCCGTTCCGTCGGACGCCGCCAGCGAAGCCTACTGCTCCGGCAACCCGCCAAAGACGACGTAGGCCGAGGCCCAGTTGCCAGCGAAATCGACCAGCGCGCCGAAGACGCGCGCATCGTGGCCCGATTCCGCCGATGACGCATAGAGCCTCTCGCGAAGGATGACGCGAAGCTCGGAGAACTGGCCGCAGGATTTTGATGCGTTGAGCTCGGCGTAAGTGGAGCGCGCCCGGTCGAGGCTGGTCTCGCGGGCGTGCACCAGTTCCTCCGCCACCGTCTCGGACACGCAAAGCACCCAGTTCCGCACCACCAGCTCGGTGTCGAGCGCGTAGTCGGCGATTCCCGCGCCCGCCCTCGCCGGCTGGACCATGGGCTCGGCGTCCAGCAGATCCGGCGCGGCGGCAAACGCCGGCGACAGCATGGCAGAAAACATGAGCAGCGCCGCGAGGCGGCGACAATGACCGGTCTGGTGCATATCAGCCCCTTGATCGTCGGCATCACGCCGGGCGCGCCCGCGCCGCGTGTCATGCCCGCGGCTCTGGGATCTTGGCGATCAGCCCGATTCGCCCTGTCGCGGCGATCGGGCCGCGATTCGTCGATACAACACCCGGTCGTCCTGGGTGTGCAAACCTTTATCGACGCCGACGGGAAACTTCCCGGCGACTGTTGCCGGAAATCCCGATCCGACGTGGATCTGCCCGTGGGCGCCGCCTCGGTCCCGGGCCGGCCGACAAGCCTCAGCTCACCCCGAGCGTCTCGTCGAGCCAGTCGAAGATGCGGAGGTCGCGAAGGCCGCCGGCCTTCGGCTCACAGTGCAGGTCGGCACCTTCCTCGACCGTGAAGGGCACCAGCGCCTTCGGCCCTGTGAGCATGTCGTGGAGGCGCTTCGACTGACCCGGCCAGAAGCTCTCGCCCTCCGGCGACGTGATCAGCATCGGACAGGTAATCCGGCCCGCAACATCGGTCAGGTCATAGGTCTTCACGGCGGTGAAGACGTCAAAGTACGAGTCCATCCCGAAGGGCCGCATGCGAAACGCAAGCCCGGCCTTCAGCGCCGGCGGCATCCCCTCCTCCATCGCCGCGTCGAAGGCGGCCTTGTCGCCGGAGGCGAGGAGGTCGGTCATCTCCTTCGGCAGCGATTGCGTCCAGGAGGTCGAGACATCGACTACGCCGGGATCCGCAACCGCGGCGGCGATGCGCTTCTCGAACGCGACCGCGCGCGGCACCCAGTAGCCGCCCTGGCTGACGCCGAGGAGTGCGATCCGCTTCGGGTCGACGGTGTCGCGGCCGAGCGCGAAGTCGACGACCGGGGTGATCACCTTCTCCCAATCGGGCCGGAAATAGAGGCCCTGCTTCCACAGCGCATGGCCCTGGCCCGGGCCGTCGAAGGTCAGCATGTCGTAGCCGCGTGCCAGCGCCCCCGCGCCACCCATGGTCCACATGTCGAGGAGCGAGCCGTCGCTGCCATTGTTCATGATGAGGAGCGGACGCGGCCCCGCCGCCCCCTTGCCGCGGAAGTAGAAGCCGCGGAGCGTCGTGCCCTCGTAGGGGATCTCGACCGGCTCGCCGGGCGGGTCGAAATGCGCGATCGACTGGAGCCATGCACCATAGAGCGCCTCCCATGTCGGGAGGAAGCGCGAGGGGTCCGACGAGCCGTCGGCGAAATAGGTCGCGGTGTCGTAGTAGCTCTGCGCCCACAGCCAGGCTTGGCGCGCGCTTTCGCGATGGCCCTTGGCCGCCGATGCGGCGGCGATGCCGGCGGCCTCGTCCCCGGCCGCCTTGAAGGCGAGGAAGGCGCCGTCGAAATCGCCGTCCTTCACCTGCTTGGACAGCCACAGCATCTTGCCGATGTTGTTGCCCTGGTTGTAGGCGCGGCCGAGGCCGATCAGGAAGACGAACTCCATGGACGAGTTCTTGAAGAAATAGGTCTCCTGGCCCTCACCGCGCGGCGTGGTCGGATCGCTGCCGGCATCGGCGTCCTGCGCGCTTGCGCCCCCCGAGCCGCCCCCAGCCGCGGCCATCGCCGCGAGCCCGAGGGCAAACTCCTTGCGGGTGAACTGCATGGACGGTCTCCCCTTGCCCAACCGGACGGGAGACCCGCCCGGCGCCGGCCCCAGTTTGCACGGACGACGCGTTACGCTGCCCGACTCACGCCGATCGCGATCGGCTCGTCGCCGAGCTTCGCTTCCGACACGAACCCTGTGGGCGTCGCTTCGGTCTGGCCGAAAGTCACCGCCAGCGTCTCGTGCTTCACCGTGTCGAGATGGGCAGCGATCGCGTCGTTGGCGGCGGGGCCGGCCTTGACCTCGATTCGGATCCGGTCGGCAACGTTGAAGCCTGCATCCTTTCGCGCCACCTGGACCAGGCGGATGAAATCGCGGGCGAGGCCCTCGCGCTCGAGGTCGGCGTCGACGCTGGTGTCAAGCACGATGACCCCGGCCGAACCGTCGAAGCTGACGGCATCGAGACCCTCCGTGGCCTTGAAGCGGAGCTCGTATTCGTCGGCCCGGATGACCTGGCCGGCAACCTCGACGGCATCGCCACCAACCCGGCTCCATTGCCCCGCTTTGGCGGCGGCGAGTACGTCCTTCATGGCGCCGCCGAGGCGCTTGCCGAGGATGCGCGGGTTGACCGACAGCACCTCGGCGCCGAAGGCGGCGGGGTTGTCGGCGAAGACCACGTCCTTGACGTTCGCTTCTTCGGCAATCACGTCACGGAGCAGACCGAGCAGGGCGTGCTTCGGATGCGCGATGGTGAGCGTGCGAAGCGGCAGGCGGTTGCGCAGGTTCTTCGCCGTGCGGATCGCCGCCGCGGCCGAGCAGGCGGCGCGGGCAAGGTCCATCCGCTCGACCAGCGCCGCGTCGACCGCAAAGGCGGAGGCGTCGGGCCAGTCCTGGAGATGCACGCTCTCGCCATCCACCAGCGCGCGGTGGATGGTCTCGGTCAGGTACGGCAGGAACGGCGCCATCACCCGCGTCATGGTGACGAGCGCGGTGTAGAGCGTGTCATAGGCGGCACGCTTGTCCGCATCCTGCTCGCCCTTCCAGAAGCGGTCCCGCGAGCGGCGGATGTACCAGTTGTTCAGCGCCTCGATGAACGGCGGCAGCGCGTCGCAGGCGGCCGCGATGTCGAGCCGGTCCATGGCGGCCTCGACGCCGCGCACCAGCTCCGCGGTCTTGCCGAGGATGTAGCGGTCGAGCTCGGCCTCGGCGGTGGTGACCAGCCGGCCCTTGATGCCGTCGATATTGGCGTAGAGCGTGAAGAACGAATAGGCGTTCCAGATCGGCAGGAGCACCGAGCGGACGGCATCGCCGATGGCGCGGCCGTCCCGTGGCATGGCGAGGTCGCCGCCGACCAGGAGCGGCGACGAGATCATGTACCAGCGGAGCGCGTCGGCGCCGTAGGTGTTGAACACGTCCACCGGGTCCGGGTAGTTCTTCAGTCGCTTGGAGAGCTTCTGCTTGTTCTCGTCGAGCACGACGCCGTGGCAAATGCAGCTCCGGAACGGCGCGCGGTCGAACAGCGCCGTCGACATCACCATCAGCGTATAGAACCAGCCCCGGGTCTGGCCGACATATTCGACGATGAAGTCGCCCGGGAAATGGCTGTCGAACCACGCCTTGTTCTCGAACGGGTAGTGGACCTGGCAGAACGGCATCGAGCCCGACTCGAACCAGCAGTCGAGCACGTCCTCGACCCGGCGCATCATCGATTTGCCGGTCGGGTCGTCGGGATTGGGCCGCACGAGATCATCGACATAGGGCCGGTGGAGGTCCGTCGGCCGCACGCCGAAGTCCCGCTCGATCTCGTCGAGCGAGCCGTAGCAGTCCATCCGGGGGTACTCCGGATTGTCGGACTTCCAGACCGGGATCGGCGAACCCCAGTAGCGGTTCCGTCCGATGTTCCAGTCGCGCGCGTTGGCGAGCCAGTTGCCGAAGATGCCGTCCTTGACGTGCTCGGGCACCCAGGTGATGCCCTGGTTCAGCTCGACCATGCGGTCCTTGAACGCGGTGACCTTCACGTACCAGGACGGGATCGCCTTGTAGATGAGCGGCTGATCCGTCCGCCAGCAGTGCGGATAATTGTGCTCATAGGTCTCGTGGCGCACGACTGCCCCGGCGGCCTTGAGGTCGCGGATGATCGCCTTGTTGGCCTCGAAGACGTTCTGGCCGGCATAGGGCGGCACCGCGTCGGTGAAATTGCCCTCGAAGTCGACGGGGTCGACGACCGGAAGCCCCGCGGCCTGGGCCACCGCCATGTCGTCCTCGCCGAAGGCCGGCGCGATGTGGACGACGCCGGTGCCCTCGCCGAGCTCGATGAACTCGCCGCCGAGGACGACGAAGGATTTCTCCGCGTCGGCGAAGAACGGGAACAGCGGTTCATAGCTCCGCCCGATCAGCTCGGCGCCGGTGAGGCTGCCGACCTTGGCGAAGCCCTCAAGCTCCTTGGCGTAGTGGGCGCGGGAGGAGTCGGCGAGGATGAGGTGCTCGCCGCCCTTCTCCATGAGCGCGTACTCCGCCTCCGGATGGACAGCGAGCGCCAGGTTGGACGGCAGCGTCCACGGCGTGGTCGTCCACGCCAGCAGCTTCGGCGCGATCGTCTCGCCATGCTTCGGATGGAGCCTGAAGGTGACGGTGAGCGCCGGGTCCTGCCGCGACCGGTAGGAATTGTCGAGACGCGTCTCGAAATGCGACAGCGGCGTCTGCGCCGCCCAGGAATAGGGGACGACCCGGTAGCCCTCATAGATCAGCCCTTTGTCCCAGAGCTGTTTGAAGGCCCACATGGTGCTCTCCATGTAGGCGAGGTCCATGGTCCGGTAGTCGTTCTCGAAATCGACCCAGCGGGCGGCGCGGTTGACGTAGTATTCCCAGTCGCTCCGGAACTGCATCACCGAGTTGCGGCAATGCTCGTTGAAGCGGGCGACACCGTATTTCAGGATATCCCGTCGACCGGAGAGATTGAGCTCCTTCTCGGAATGGAGCTCGGCCGGCAGGCCGTGGCAGTCCCAGCCGAAGCGGCGGTCCACCTGCCTGCCGCGCATCGTCTGGTAGCGCGGCACCAGGTCTTTCACGAAGCTGGTGACGATATGCCCGTAATGCGGGAGCCCGTTGGCGAAGGGCGGCCCGTCATAGAAGACGAACTCCGGCGCGCCCTCGGCGCGGCGCCGGTCGATCGACTTCTGGAAGGTGCGGTCCTCCTTCCACCATTGACCGATACCCTCCTCGAGCTTCGGGAAGCTGGGGCTGGGCTCTGCCGGCGGATAGACGGGCGTGGCGGCTTTGGGCGGTGCTGTGGTGTCGTTCATGGCGGTTGTTTCATATGGGGTCGGGCAGGCGCGCCCGCGACCCCCTGGGATCGGCGGGATCGATAGCGTTTTTGATGGGCCGGCGCCAGCCCGTCAGCGCAGGACCTCGACGCAGGAAAGGGGCCCTGATTGCGAGGCAGAGAGCCTGCAAATGAGCATCACGCTTTGCTGGGGCGCCGCTCCTGCTTCTGCGCCACCGGAGGACTTCAGGCTCACCCGCGGCGGCGATGGCCGACTGTTCGATCGAGCGCGACGATCAGGTCGGGACAAGTGAAGCCGACATGGGACACGTCATACCAGCTCCGTCTCCAGGTCGATCAGGACATCGAGGGCAAAGCGAGTCTGGTCGAACCATTCGGTCTCCACCAGGCTTTCCTGGTCGCCGTTGAGACAGTGCTCGCCAGTCACCAGGTTGCCGATCACCAGCAGCGTCGCGCCGGCATAGCATCCTCGCGCGCTGGCAATGGTCAGGATCGCCGCGACCTCCTGCTCGACGCTGAGGACGCCGAGCCCGTTGTACTTCTCGACGTATTTCTCGACACGCTGGGATGCATAGAACCCGTCGGTCGTCCGAATTATGCCTGTATGCACCGTATTTCCGGCTTTGCGCGCCGCTTTCGCAAGCGCCGAGACCACCCGATAGTCCGAAACCGCCGGATACTTTTTCGGAGCGTAGTAGCGGGTCGTCCCCTCGTCGCGAACAGCGGCCGTCGGGATCACCACGTCGCCCATGGCGATCCGTTCCTGGATGGCTCCAGTCGCGCCGATCTGGATGAAGACCTTGCCGCCGAGATTGATCAGTTCCTCCAGGACGTTGGCGGTCTGGCCGGCGCCTATGCCTGCCGAACTCACCGTGACCGGCCGCTTTCGGTAGCGGCCGGAAATGGTGCAGACCTCCCAGCCTGCATCGGTCCTGAAAGTGACCTCGTCGAGGAGCGCCTCGCTGCGACGGACGTGATCCCGAAAATTGGTGAGTATTACAAGCGGCGCGATGTCTCCGGGCTTGCATCCGATGACGGGAGCGACCCCGCCCGGCAGCTCCACGTATTTCGGCAGCTTCAAAAGTGTCACGTGTCGACTCCCCACAATCAGGACGGCTTGGTTCCCGCAAACCATCATTCTTTGGTTGATCTCGTGTTAATCGCACCAGTTCCCGCCCCGGCACATCCGGTGAAGAAGCCGCTTGCTTCGCCGGTGCCGAGCGCTCCGTCCTCGACCACCGCTGCCGCGGCGGTGGCGTCAGTCCTCGACCACGCCGACGAAGGGCAGTTCCCGGAAGGCATGGGCGACGTCCATGCCGTAGCCCACCACGAACAGGTCCGGGCAGATGAAGCCGACGTGGTCGGCCTTGAGCGGCTGGGCGAGCTTGCCCGGCTTGTCGAGGAGCACCGCGATGCCGACGCGCCGAGCGCCACGTTCGTCCATCAGTCCGCGGGCATAGGCGAGGGTACGGCCCGATTCGAGGATGTCGTCGACGAGCAGCACATCGCGCCCCGCGACATCCGTCTCGATGTCGCGCAGCACCGTGACCTCCCCGGCCGAAACCGTCCCGGTGCGATAGCTCGACAAGGTTATGAATTCGACTTCCGGCGACATTCCGGCGTCGTGGAGGGCGCGGATCAAATCGGCGGCGAAGACGAAGCTTCCCTTGAGGATCGAGACGACGAGCAGGTCCTTGTAGCCCGCGGCCGCAATCTCCTCGGCCATCTCGGCATTCCGCACGGCGATCGACGGTGCATCATAGAGGACGCGGATGGTGCGCCCGCGAACAATCGGCATCAGCGCGACCCGTCGAGGAAGGCGACGGGCAGGGCGGAGACATCCGGGGCGAGCAGGACGACCGCAGCCAGAGCCATCACCAGCACTGCCGCTCCCGCCGCAATTCCGTAGCGCCGGAGTTCGACTCGCGCCATGGGCGCCGCCGACGCCCGAGGTCGGCGCGCAGCGGTCCCGGGCGGGACCGCCTGGGCCTCGATGATGAGGGGTCCCCGCCGGGTCACCGGTGGCGGGGTCGCGCGATCACTCCTGCCGGGCTCCTCGGCGCGCACAATCCACACCGCCGGGCAGCGCGGGCAGCGCACGAGGCTTCCTGTCGCCCACGTCGCGCCGGCCGGGAAAAGGACCAGAGTCCTGCACTTCGGGCACCGCATCGAGAACCACCCTTAAGAGAGAATCGATACCGACTGGGACTGTGCGCTTGAAAGAGTTAACGTCCTGGAAACCATAATCACAGACTCCGGTCGGTGATGGGGCTCGTCCATGCCCCGCGACTGCCTTGATCGAGTGTCAGATCGTTAACAAGGCCTTAATCCTGAATTTGCGACAATCCAAACGGTATCGACGATGAACGATGAGGCGTAGGCGACATTGATCCGGTTCGAGAATGTCGGGCTGCGCTACGGCGTCGGCCCGGAAATTCTGCGCGATCTCAGCTTCGAGATCGAGCCGCGCTCGTTCCAGTTCCTGACCGGGCCGTCGGGCGCCGGCAAGACGACGCTGATCCGCCTCATTTTCCTGTCCATGAAGCCGACGCGCGGCCTGATCACCGTCTTCGACCGGGATGCGGCGACGCTCACCAAGACCGACCTGCCGGCGGTCCGCCGGCGGATCGGAGTCGTGTTCCAGGATTTCCGCCTGCTCGATCACCTGACCACATTCGAGAATGTCGCGCTCCCGCTCCGTGTCCTCAACAAGGAGGAGTCGAGCTACCGCACCGACGTCGTCGAGCTCTTGCGCTGGGTCGGGCTCGGCGACCGCATGCACGCCTTCCCGCCGGTGCTCTCGGGCGGCGAGAAGCAGCGCGCGGCGATCGCGCGCGCCCTGATCGGCAAGCCGGAGATCCTGCTCGCCGACGAGCCCACCGGCAACGTCGACCCGCCGCTCGCGCGGCGGCTCATGCGCCTCTTCGTCGAGCTCAACCGGCTCGGAACGTCGGTGGTGATCGCCACCCACGACATCAACCTGATGAACCAGTTCAATGCACGGCGTCTCGTCATCGAGGAAGGTCGCCTCACCGTCTACGAGTGAGGCGTCCGACCGGGTCCGCGAATTCCAGGCGACGGCCTACCGCCGCCAGGCGCGGCTCGCCGTGCGCAAACCGTCGCAGCTCATCCCCGAAGGCACCGTCGCCGGCAATGCGCTGACGCTGGTGGTGGCGATCATGTGCTTCCTCGCCTGCCTCACCCTCGGCGCGGTGACGCTCGTCCGCGACGCCTCGCGCGAATGGCAGGGGGACATCCTGCGCGAGATCACCATCCAGGTCCGGCCAATCGAGAACCTCGACACATCGGCCGAGGCCGCGAAGGCGGCGACCGTGGCGCGCCTCTTTCCCGGCGTCGCCAGCGCCGAGGTCATCTCCGCCGACGAGAGCGCGGCGCTGCTTGAGCCGTGGCTCGGTACGGGCCTCGATCTCAGCGACCTTCCGGTCCCGCGATTGATCGTGGTCCGCCTCTCCGATCCATCGCTGGTCGATCTCACCGACCTCGCCGGCAGGATCAAATCGCAGGTGCCCGGCGCCACCCTCGACGACCACCGCGCCTGGACGTCGCGGATCGAGACCATGGCGAGCGTCACTGTCTTTGTCGGGCTGTCGATCCTCACCCTCGTCTTCGTCGCCACCGTCCTCAGCGTCGTCTTCGCGACGCGAGGTGCGATGGCGGGGAACAAGGACGTGGTGTCGGTGCTGCATTTCGTCGGGGCGGAGGACGGCTATATCGCGCGCGAGTTCCAGCGCCACTTCCTGCTCCTCGGCCTGCGGGGCGGACTGTCCGGCGCGGCCGCCGCGGCCTTTCTCTTCCTGCTCCTCGGCTTCGTGCTCGGCCCGTCGGTCGACGCGGGCAGCGGCGAGCAGGTCTCCGCGCTGTTCGGCCGCTTCGCGGTCGGCCCGGTCGGCTATTTCGGCGCCCTCGGCATCGCCTTTCTGATCGCGGTGATGACCGCCGTCACCTCGCGGATCACGGTCTACCGCTACCTCGCGGAGACCGACTGATGCGGCGCTTTGCCGGAACCCTGCGGGCAGGCTTCCTGTTACGATACGAATCAGGATGACCGAGACGTTGCACGAGGACGCCGAGACGGGCACCGCTGTCGAAAGGAGCGGTCGGGGTGGACGGCGGCGAAGGCCTTTCCGCCGGCTGCTGCTTGCGCTCGCCGGCGCCGTCGTGGTCGGTGTTGGCGTCGGATTCGTTGCGTTTGCCGACATGGTCGTCAAGACCGCGCCGCCGGTCGATCCGCATGCTGACGGCATCGTCGTCCTCACCGGCGATACCGCCCGGATCGACGCCGCACTCGCTCTTCTCGCCGAAGGCCGCGCCGAGCGCCTTCTCATCTCCGGAGTCAACCCGACCGTCAGCCGCGACACCATTGCCGCGCTGGTCGGAACCAAGCTCCGGCCCGCGCTCGACTGCTGCGTCGACATCGACCACGCCCGCGACACGATCGAGAACGCGAGTTCCACGGGCGAATGGGCAGCCGACCAGGCATTCTCGTCGCTGATCGTGGTCACCAGCGCCTACCACATGCCGAGGAGCCTGGCTGAGCTCTCCGGAGCAATGCCCGGGGTAAGGCTGATCGCCTTTCCGGTGCTTTCGCCGGACCTCGATCTCCGCTCGTGGTGGCGCGACCCGGTGGCGTTCAACCTGCTCGCTCGGGAATACAGCAAGTACCTCGCCGCCGAGGCGCGGCTGCTGCTGCCGCGCGGGCGAACGGCAAGCGCCGCCGGCCTCTGACAAGGCGCCCCATGCTCACCTGGTTGCGTTCGACGCTCTTCACCGGCGCCTTCTTCCTGACCACGACGATCATGGCGATCGTCGGCGCGCCGCTCCTGCTTGTCGCCTCGGAGCGGCTCGCCGTGGGCTACGCCCGGATATGGGCGCGGACCGCCCTGTTCCTCCTCCGCACGCTCGCCGGCATCCGGGTCGAGGTGCGGGGCCGCGGCAACATTCCGCACGGGGCGGCTCTGGTCGCCGCCAAGCACCAGTCGGCGTTCGAGACCTTCGCCCTCTTCCCCATCCTGCCGGCGCTGACCCTGGTGATGAAGTCCGAACTCCGCCGTATCCCGCTGTTCGGCCGCTTCACCGAGATCGCCGGCATGATCGAGGTCGATCGCGGGAAGGGCAGCACGGCGCTCCGTGACATGGTCCACCGCTGTCGCGAGGAGGCGGCGAAGGGCCGCCAGATCGTCATCTTCCCCGAAGGCACGCGTCGGCCGCCAGGCGCCGAGCCGGCCTACCAGCCGGGCATCGCGCTCCTCTACAAGGGCCTCGATCTGCCGACCGTCCCGGTCGCCCTCAACTCGGGGCTCTACTGGCCGCGGCGGAGCTTCCTGAAGTATCCCGGGACGATCGTGATCGAGTTCCTCCCGCCGATCGGGCCCGGCCTCGACTCGCGGTCGTTCCTCTCCAGGCTTCAGGGCGTCATCGAAGCCGCTTCCGACCGGCTGCTTGTCGAGGCGGCGCGTTCGCCCCGGGCGCCGCCGCTGCCGCCGCTGGCGGAGGCGCGCCTCGCCGAGATCGGCAAGGGTTAGCTTTCGTGGTGCCCGGCTTCCCCACGATCCTGACCGCCGGCGAGCAATGCCTCTGCGACCTTCTCCAGGACCGGGTCGCGGAAGCCGAGGCTCCGCAGGTGGCGCACCGTGTTGACGACATAGTCGGCATTGGCGCCCGAGCGGCCATGGCTGTTGCTGACATGGCGGAAAATCGTCTCCGGCGGGAGCCGGCCCGCATACTGGCGGTGTTGGCTGTCGACGACATAGGCGAGGGCCCGGACCACCGGCCGGTCGGGCCGGTCGAGCCGCACCGGGCGGAAGACTTCGCGGTAGACGTCGGTGACCAGTTCGCGCTCGCGAAGATAGGCCAACACGCCGTCGCGCTTGTCGGCCGCGACGCGATAGGCCACGCCGCGGCAGGAGCCGCCGCGGTCGAGGCCGAGCACCAGCCCCGGATGCTCGCGCGTGCCGCGGTGGACCCAGGACCACACGCACAGGGAGCGCCGTGCGCCGGGAAGATGGGCCGTCACCGATTCGAGGAACTCGAAGCCGGGCCGCCACATCAGCGAGCCATAGGCAAAGACCCAAAAATCGGACATGAAGACTTCCGGAGCGACGGCGCGGAGCGGACGTCGCGCGGGACCCGCGCCACGCGACTTCCGGAGCGGCCTCGCGGTATCAGGTCCATTCCCGCCACGCAACGGGTTGAACGATGACGGTCACCGATGAACCCGCCCCGCGCCGCCGGCGTGGCCTGATGTGGATTGCGATCCTGGTCATTGCGGTCCTCGTCCTCTGGACCGGTTACTGGTTCGCCGCGCGCCAGGCCGCGACCATGGCCTTCGACCGCGCCTTCGCATCGCTCGCCGCGTCCGACCGCGACCTTGCCTGCGACCAGAGCGCTTCGGGCGGCTTCCCGTTCCGTCTCGATCTCGACTGCGGCAATCTCGCCTTCACCGACCGAAGGGCGAACGCCGCGGTCACCGCGACGCGTGTCACGGCGTTCGCGCCGCTCTACCGGCCCGGACGGGTGGAAGCGGTCATCGCCGGCCCTGTGACGATCGACGCGCCGGACCAGCGCGTGTCGCTCAACGCGTCGTGGCAGCACGCCGTCGCCACCGTCGATGCCGGGTTCGGTGGCCTCAACGCAGCGACCGCCACCCTCGATCAGGTCGAGATCGTGCCGGGGACCGGCAAGAACCGCATGCCGTTCACTCATGCGAGCGCCGACAGCGCCACGATCACGGCAGCACCCGCCTCGGGCGGCGACTACCGGTTCACCATCGACGCCAGCGGCCTCGCGCTCCAGCCGAAGAAGGGCGACGAGCTGCCGCCGATGGCGATCGACGCCGACGTCACCGCACTCGACGTCGGACGCTCGCTCGGCGCCGATCCCGGCCGCAGGCTGACGGAATGGCTCGCCGCCGGCGGCCAGCTTCAGGTCGACCGGCTGACGGTGGCGATGGGCGAGACCAGCGCCGGGGCGACGGGCCGCCTCATCATCTCGCCGGACGGCCTGATTTCGGGCGACGTCACCATGCGCATCGTGGGCCTGGAACACATACCCGAGCTTGCCGAGCGGCTCGGCCTCGGCTCGCGGAACCGGCTCCAGAACATCATCGGCATGGCCGGCGCCGTGATGCGGCCCGCCGCCGACAACCCGGCGGCGCGCGACGTGCCGGTGACGATCCGCGACGGCGTGGCGCGGATCGGCTTCATCCCCCTCGGGACAATCCCCCGCCTCAGGCTCTGAGCAGGCGACGCTCTGGGCTTATTCGTGGCTCAAGGATTGCCGCGGTGCGCAGCGGCGCTAGATGAAGTCTCGATGCGTCGAACCGGAGGCCACCGATGCGCGTCGCACCATGGTCTGCCTTGTCTCGCCTGGACGAGGCAGTGAAGGACCGCGCCCTGTCCCGAGACGGGGACCCGGGCGCTGCGGTCAAGGCCAAGGACAGGAGTCTGTCGGGAACCGACGGCGCGGACAGTCTGAAAGGCGGCCGCGGCGACGACCGCATCTTCGGCTTCGACGGCAAGAGCAAGTCGGCCAGCGCCGGCGCGATCAAGGTCGAACTGGTGGGGAGCGGCTTCGATGGCGCCGTCTACGCGAGCGCGGCGCCCGGTGATCCGGATCATCTTTACGTGCTCCGCAAGAATGTCGGCGAGATTCACATCCTTGACCCGGCAACGGGACAGTCTTCCCTCTTCCTGAACATTCCCGACAGTGCATTCGCCGCCGGCGGCGAACAGGGCGTGCTCGGCCTCGCCCTTCACCCCGGCTACGAAAGCAACGGCCGGTACTTCGTTCACCTCGTGAACCCGGACGGGAACATCGAGATCCGGGAATATGCCCGCTCGGCAAACCCGAATGCCGGCCCGGTGAAGACGATCATCGAGGTGCCGCATCCGGTCCACACCAATCACAATGGCGGCACCGTCGTGTTCGGGCCGAACGATGGCCACCTCTACATCAGCATCGGCGACGGCGGCGGCGGCAACGATCCCAATGGCAATGGCCAGAACAAGGACGTGCTCCTCGGCAAGATTCTCCGGATCGATGTCGACGGCGACGATTTTCCCGCCGACGCCGCCCGCGACTACGCCATCCCGGACGACAATCCCTTCGTCGGCAAGACCGGGGCCGACGAGGTGTGGGCCTACGGGCTGCGGAACCCGTGGCGGATCGCGTTCGACGAGAACGGCGACCTCTATATCGCCGACGTCGGCCAATCGGCGCGCGAGGAGATCAACGTCCAGCCCGGGACGAGCGATGGCGGCGAGAACTACGGCTGGGCGCTGGCCGAAGGCAGCCTGGGCGAACCGCCGCCGGGATCGGTCTTGCCGGTATTCGAATACGGGCGCGACCTCGGTACGGTCGTCGCGGGCGGGGAGGTCTATCGCGGCGACGGCCCCGCAATGGTTGGCGCCTATTTCTTTGCCGACGTCGGCTCGGGCCGGATCTGGACCCTCAAGGATGGCGAGGCCACGGAGCGGACCTCGCAGATCACCGGCCCCGCCACCCCGCTCGCGACCATTGTTGCGTTCGGCCACGACGGCAGCGGCGAACTCTATGCGGTCAGCCTCGGCGGGAGCATCTTCCGGCTTGACCCGAAGAAGCACGCCGACGATCTCGGCGACACGTTGCGGGGACGCGGCGGCGACGACAAGCTCTATGGCGGCCCGGGCGACGATATCCTCAAGGGCGGCAAGGGAAACGACCGGCTGTCCGGCGGCTTCGGCGACGATCTCATCATTGGCGGCAAGGGCAGGGACCGGCTCATCGGCGGCGAGGGCGCGGACATCTTCCGCTTCGATGCCCCGCTCCAGACGAAGAACCTCGACACTGTCGTCGACTTCGCGCCCGGCGAGGACCTGATTTCGCTCAAGGCGGCCCGCTTCGCGGCGGTGGGCGACGAGCTCGACCCGGCCGAGTTCCATATCGGTGCGACTGCGACCGCAGCGACCCATCGCATCCTCTACAATCCGGCTAACGGGGACCTGAGCTACGACCGCAACGGCAGCGCCGCGGGCGACGAAGTCCGTTTCGCCAAGCTCGCCGCGGGCCTCGATCTCGATCACGACGACTTCATCGTCATCGCCTGATGCCGACCGGCAATGATTTGGAAAGCACGGCCTGACATGGTCTCGGCATGCGCCAGCAAACCGCGAGATCGATCAGCTCTGAAACGGCGGACCTGGCGGAGCCACGCCTCCGCTCGCCGCCGAACCCGGTTGCTCCACCTGCGAATGGAAGCCATGTCGCTGCGGCCGCCGCCGCAGCCGCCGCGACTGTCGCAGCGCTGATCGGCCTCTGGGTCGCGCCGGCTTCGGCGCCGATCCTTGCGCCTGTGACGGTCGCTTTCGCCATCGCCGGGACGTTTGCGGCGATGCGGAGGATCGCAGCCGGACGAGAGCGCGAGCGGGTCGCGCTGGCGGCGGAGAACGCCGAGCTGTCGCGGGCGCTCGAGGACGCCGCCGATCGGGCATGGGAGCTCAACGAGAGTGAGGAACGCTACCGGAGCCTGAACGAGGCGCGTGAGCGAGCCGAGGCGGCAAGCCTTGCCAAATCGCGATTCCTCGCCATCGTCAGCCATGAGTTCCGGACGCCGCTCAACGGCATCCTCGGCCTGAACAGCCTGCTGATCGAGACCGACCTTTCGCCGGCGCAGGAAACCTATGCCCGCGGCGTGCAGTCCTCTGGCGCCGCCCTCCTCGGGCTGATCGAAGATCTCCTCGACTTCTCCAAGATCGAGGCTGGCCGTCTCGATGTCAGGCCCGAGCCGGCCAGCCTCGAGGACCTCCTCGCCGAGGTCGCCACGCTCCTCGCCGGGCGGGCGCACCAGAAGGGCATCGACCTTGCCGTCGACGTCGACCCGGCGATTCCGGAAGGGCTGCGGGTCGACCCGGCGCGGCTCCGCCAGGTCCTGGTCAACCTCGCCGGCAATGCTTTGAAGTTCACCGACGCAGGCGCCGTTACCATGACCGCGACCGCCGAGGCGCGGACCGGCGACCGCGTGCGGGTCGCCTTCGCCGTGGCCGATACCGGCCCGGGCATTCCGCCGGGGGACGCCGAGCGTCTGTTCGGCGAATTCGAGCAGGCCGACACCGCGCTCACCCGGCGTCACGGCGGCGCCGGGCTCGGTCTCGCCATCAGCCGACGGATCGTCGAGGCGATGGGCGGCGCATTGGGCGTCGCGCCGCGGCAGGGCGGCGGCGCCCTGTTCCACTTCGCGCTTGACCTCGACGCAAGCGCGGCCGAGGCGTATCCGCTCCCTTCGCTCGCCGGCCGAAGAGTCCTCGTGATCATGCCCGATGGCGCCGAGCCGGCGGTCGTCTCCGCCGGCCTGGGCCAGGCCGGCGCGGAGGTGCGGGTTGTCGCCACACTCCAGGCCGCGGCGGCGCTGGCGGGAGCGGCGGCCGCAGCGGCGCTCCCTTATGACACGGTGCTCCTGGATCGGCGGATCGCAG